>JBILBZ010000025.1:0-13866 GCA_044353425.1 Ilumatobacteraceae bacterium
TTTTCCTCAACGACGAGAACATCACCGACTGGACGACAGATGTTCGTGCCAAGGCCGGCATGTTCCTCGCCTTCCAGTACCCGCAAGAAATTGCCGGCGTATCGGTCATTCAGTTCTTGCGTCAAGCTCTCTCTGCACGCAAAGGCATTGACCTCTCTGTTCTTGAACTTCGCTTGTCCGCAATGGATTGGATGAAGCGCCTCGGAATGGATTCATCATTCGTCGACCGTTATCTCAACGAAGGTTTCTCCGGTGGAGAAAAGAAGCGCAATGAGATCATGCAGATGGCATTGCTTGAACCAGAGTTCGCAGTTCTTGACGAAACAGACTCCGGTCTCGACATCGATGCATTGCGCATCGTTGCGAAGGGTATTCGTGAAGTGCGAGTCGATCGTCCGAATCTCGGCATTCTTCTCATCACGCACTACCAACGTCTTCTTGACGAGTTACAACCTGACCACGTGCACATCATGATTGATGGACGCATTGTGAAGTCCGGCGGAATGGAACTCGCAGCCGAACTAGAAAAGAACGGCTACGAGGCATACAAGGCCTAACTGTTGTGAGTTACGACGTTCAAAAGCTTCGCAATGACTTCCCTGTCTTGGCAGAGGTCATTAACAACAAGCCATTGGTGTATCTCGACTCTGCGAACTCTTCCCAGAAGCCACTAGCTGTCATCAATGCAATGAGCGACTTCATGTCGCATGCATACAGCCCCACAAATCGCAGCGCGTATCAGATGGCAGCTCATGCAACTGACCTCTATGAAGGCGCTCGTGCAAAGGTTGCGCAATTCATTAATGCGCCGCATGCACACGAAGTGGTGTTCACAAAGAATGCGACAGAAGCGCTCAACCTTGTTGCCCGCGCATGGGGTTCTGCGAATCTCAACAAGGGCGATGTAGTTCTCCTCACACACATGGAACACCACGCCAACATTGTTCCGTGGCAAATGCTTGCAGCGGAGCGTGGCTTCACCATTCGTTGGGTTCCGCTGACAAACGACGGCCTTCTCGATCTCACCGACCTCGACACATTGCTCACGGGTGCAAAAGCATTCTCTTTCACCGCAATGTCCAATGTTCTCGGCACCATCAACCCTGTTGCCGAACTGGTTGCTGCAGCTCATCGCCATGGCGCAATCGCAATTGTCGATGGATGCCAATCGGTTCCTCATATGGTCACCGATGTCCAAACATTAGGTGCCGACTTCCTCGCATTCAGCAGCCACAAGATGGTCGGGCCAACTGGCATCGGCATGTTGTGGGGCCGCGAAGAACTCCTCGATGCAATGCCACCATTTCTTGGTGGCGGCAACATGATCTCTGACGTGCGCCTTGAAGGATTCACGTGCGCCGAATTGCCCGCAAAGTTTGAAGCCGGCACACAACCAATCATCGAGGCTGTCGGACTCGGTGCTGCAGTTGACTACCTCACAGGTGTTGGCATGGAGAACATCCGTCAACACGAAATCGACATCACCACATACGCGCTCAACTCGTTGACATCACGATTCGGTGACGACATCGTGATTCATGGCAGCCGAGATGTTTCCGTGCGCGGCGCTACCATCAGCTTTGCGTACAAGGACGTTCATCCTCACGACGTGAGCCAAGTGCTCGACCAAACAAACGTGTGCGTTCGAGCCGGCCACCACTGCGCCAAGCCCCTCATGCGCCTTTTGGGTTCCAACGCAACAGTGCGCGCCAGTTTCTATCTGTACAACACCAACCAAGAAGTTGATGCCCTTTGCGACGCGTTATCCGCCGCGGGCGACTTCTTCACCCTCTAGCCTCATAGTTCTAGACACGGAGACACACCATGCCCGGCCTCGAAGACCTCTACCGCGAAATCATTCTTGATCATTACAAGAGCCCACGTAACCGTGGCTCTCTCGAACCGCCTGCAGTTCGAGCCGAAGGTCATAACCCATTGTGCGGTGACGAGATCGAAGTCTTCATCTCTGTTGAGAACGACATCGTGTCCGACATCAAGATCAGTGGACAAGGTTGCTCCATCAGCCAAAGCTCCGGATCAATGATGAGTGCCGCCATCAAGGGCAAGCCCATTGCCGAAGTACGTGCTCTCATCAGCCGCTTCAAACACATGATGTCCATCGAAGAGGGCGAAGCGCCCGACACTTCAGCACCGCTCGGAGACCTTGAAGCATTGCAAGGCGTTGTGAAGTTCCCTGTGCGTATCAAGTGTGCAGTTCTTTCGTGGAACACGTTGGCTGAAGCACTTGACATTGCTGCTGAATGAGCCTTGACCCAATTGGGGCACACATCACAACTAGCCTTTCAACATCATGATTCGTCCCCTCCGAATAACTCTTGCAATCACCGCTGTCTGCGCTTTGATGCCAGCGATAGCTGTGTATGCCGAGGGTTCGTCTGACACCACACCAAACACGACTATGCCTGTGGATACGACTGTCGAAACATCAGTTCCCATCACGACAACGTCAACATTGCCGCCCGTTTCACGTCCGCAGAAACGTCGCATCAACATCGCGTTCGCACGAATCGTCTTGGACGAGCAGCGCGCCTACTTCTACACATCGAAACGTCGACTCATCGCCACTCTCCCTGTCTCTACTGGGATTGATGATCAAACTCCAGTGGGGACCTTTAAAGTTTTCTCAAAGTCCGCACAGACCTTCTATGCCCCCAACCCCGTAGAACGCATGAAGTACATGACGCGCTTCACCAAGGGACGCGAGGGGGGCAACATCGGGTTCCATGGCATCCCCTACAAGGTCACAAAAAATGGTGACATTCCGTTCTACACCCCTCTCGGAATCGCCCCTGTTTCACACGGCTGCATTCGCATGAGGGTCACAGATGCCAGATGGGTATTCGACAATATGAAACTGGGCTCGGTCGTATCCGTCGTTCGCACACGGGGCTGACATTTCCACTTTCTGGTAGTAGTTTTTCCTTATCCACGAGGGGGAACCATGGCCGAGCGCGCAACATTCAAGTCATTCGAAGAATCCACAAAGGAAGAATGGCAAAACATCATGGTGTGTCTTCAAGAGACACAATCAATGGTCGCTGATCGTGTGATCGAACAATTGAAGATGCTCGAACTTGACCAAGGTGGTTTTCCCGTTAATCGCCTCGAACACTGTCTGCAAACCGCCACACGCGCTGAGGCCGATGGGCGTGATGCCGAATACATCATGTGCTCACTCATCCACGACATTGGTGACAACCTCGCGCCGTTCAATCACCCCGATATCGCCGCTGGCATCTTGAAGCCTTTTGTCTCTGAAGCCAACTGGTGGATGGTCAAGCATCACGGCATCTTCCAGGGCTACTACTTCTGGGATCACATCGGCCTCGACAAGAACGCACGTGAGCAATTCCGTGGCAATGAATATTTCGAGTACACCGAAGAATTCTGTGCAAAGTACGACTCCCCTGCATTTGATATCGATTACAAGAGCGCACCCTTGTCGCACTTTGAGCCGATGATTCGCGAGTTGTTCAAGCCAAGAGGACGTTGATACCACGGATTGAATAATCCGTGTTCCCGTCACCCACCACTGTTCAGGGTTAGGTTTCCTTGTATGAAGATCACCTTGCTCGGAACCGGCAGCCCACTCCCTAGCGCAACATGCGCTGGGCCTTCCACACTTGTACAGGCCGGTGGTCAGAATATTGTTGTTGACGCTGGTCGTGGCGTGATTATGCGTCTCGTCGGTGCTGGATGCCCTCCGCCGTTCATCGCAGCAGTGCTCCTCACGCATCTCCATAGCGACCACATCTGTGATCTCAACGACATCATCACTTCACGTTGGATTTCTACTCCCGCAGCTCTCCCGCTCCCCATCTATGGACCAAAGGGAACACAGAAGATGGTGGACGGCATTCTTGCGATGTTGGCCCAAGATGAGACTTACCGCTTGGATCATCACGATGACCTTCGTGCTGCAGGTGGAATGAAAGTTGATGTTCGCGAAGTTGAAGCCGGAGAAACATTCACGATTGGCGAAGTGACCATCTCGGTCCATGCAACGGATCATCGACCTGTCGCGCCGACAATTGGTTTCCGCATCGAACACGAGGGCGTCGTGGCCGCACTTGCAGGCGACACCATTCCGTGCGATGGCCTCTATGACATGTGCAAAGACGCAGACGTCTACGTCCAAACTGTTCTTCGTGAAGACTTGGTACGTACATTTGCACCTCTCGTTCCTATGAGTGAACGCTTCCTCGACATTCTCGATTATCACTCGACTGTGCAGCAAGCAGGACAAACTGCAGCGAAGTGCAATGTCAAAACATTGCTGCTCACGCACTTCGTACCTGCGATTCAGCCAGGACAAGAAGATGAATGGCGTGCAATGGCCGCAGAACATTTCTCTGGTGAGATTGTTGTTGGCCCTGACCTTACGTTTGTCGAGAAGTAACACTGCGTGGTGTGGAGGTCGCAAGCCACACACCAGTCACTGCAATCACTAAGCCAATCACTGCTAGCGGGTGAAGTCGTTCTTGGAATAACAACGCGCCTTCAATGGTGGACAACGCCGGCGTCAAGAAGAACAAACTGCTCACTTGAGCGGCCGCTTGCCGATGCAGCAACCACAACATGATCAAGATTGCGGCAACTGACAACACAATGATTGACCATGCGAGCGAGAACATACTGCGCGCCGTGATCTGAAACTGCCAGCCTTCCCACGTCAGTGCCAATATTCCCAGTGCAATTGTTGTTGCTGCGTACTGCACAGCGGTTCCACCCAGCAACGGTGTCTCACCGGCGAATCGACGTTGCACCAAAGTGCCGCCAGCCATTCCCGCAACAGCGATGGCCATAGCGCCAACAGCGAACATCGTGACGCCTTCGCCTGCACCACCATGTTCAATCACAACCGCAATGACACCCACAAAGCCAAGGCACACGCCCAACACACGACGACGGGGAAGCTCTTCTCCAAGCAACACACGGCTCAACACCGTGGTGACCACTGGGTGCAGCGCAGCAATGAGAGCACTAATGCCAGATGGAAGGCCATGATCGATGGCGACCCACACGCCGCCGAGATACATCGCATGAATACCGAGTCCCACGATCACCTGGGCCGAGAGTTGTGGCCGAACCAGTCGCACCTCTCCCATACAACGAGCGACTCCCCACAAAACCAGAGCCGAGATAGCTGTACGGACAGTCAGAAACGAGAGCGGTCCCGCATCCTCGGATCCATACCGAGCAACGATAAATCCGGTGCTCCACAGGACTACAAAAACCGCAGGCGCCCACCGTTTCAGCATGGCGGGAAAGGGTTCGCGAGGGCACTCATCACCCAATGACTGTAGGTCTCACAACTTTCAGTACTCTGCCTCATTATGAACAACCAAGAACTTCTTGACGCAGCCTGCCCACTCATTAACGATCTCGGAGCAGCTTTCTATTTCATCCCCGAGACACTCGGTGTTGGCAAGGCAATGGGCCTTGGCGGCATGGAGTTCTATGTGCAGGGACGCGCTGGCCAGATGGGTAACACCGAGCCAGAAGCAGTTGCTGCAGCATTCGGATACTTCAAGCCAGCTCTTCTCAAGAGCATCCTTGACTCGGCTAACGCAAAATCAGACCCACGCGCGACTGGCGCTGCCTTCATGAATGCATGCGCCACCATGAGCCGCGCAAAGTTGTCGTCGCTTCCAAATCTTGATGCTTTCGTTGCAGTCCTCGACAAAGTCAACAACGCAGCCGACCCGGACGGACTCGCGCTTTACGCAGCAATTAATGCAGAGACATTGGCAGAAGATTCTGCTGGCCGCGTTTTGCAACTCATCGCAATTCTTCGCGAGTACCGCGGCAGCGCTCACCTTGTCGCGCTTCGTGCAGCCGGCGTGGATTCACGCACAGCACACTTCATGAAGCGCCCTGACATGTGGAAGCAATTCGGCTATACCGAAGAAGAAGCACCTGTCATCACTGATGCAATCAAGGCTGCACGTGCAGAAGCAGAGCGCATCACGGACCTCATTGTTGAGCCTGCCTATGCAGTATTGACAGACGCAGAGCGCACAGTGTTGGTGGATGGCATGCGTGCAGTGAAAGCAGCACTAACGGCCTAAGAGTTATTCAGCGGAGAGATTCGCTGAAATCTTTGAGAACCCCGAGGCAAATGCCTTGATTTCAGTGGGTGACAACAAATCAATCATCAACCGGCGAACGCTTTCAAGGTGTTCCGGTGCCGCTGTATTGAGAAGATCAAAACCTTTTGTGGTGAGGTGAGCAAATGCGACTCGGCCGTCCTCAGTTGACTGCACTCGTGTCACCAACTTCTTTTTCAGAACGCCTTCCATGCGGCGAGTCAAACCGCTACGTGTGAGACGCAACCGATCCGCCAAATCACACATGCGCATCTGATGATTCTCTGATTCAGAGAGCATCGCCAGTAGTTGGTAGTCACCGCGGTCAAGACCAAATGGGGCCAGGTCTTTTTCGATGGCCTTCATCAAGTCGCTAGTGGTCTCAATAAATGCAAGCCATGCGTCCATTTCTTGCGAGGAAAGCCACTTGGTTGCCATCCCCTCAATCTAGCCACGGAAGTGGAATGATTGTGTCCTCAACTATCTTCCCTTGAAAGAGAGAAACACATGGACTATGTCCTCCTCGCAGCAAGAGTCTTGTTTGCATTCATGTTCCTCGGCTCTGGCTTGAATCACTTCAAGCACACCGAAGCAATGACGGGTTATGCCCAGTTCAAGAAAGTGCCAATGGCAAAACTGTCTGTGCAGGTTTCTGGCCTTCTCTGCATCCTTGGCGGTCTCTCCGTCATCCTCGGTGTATGGACAGACCTGGGCGCACTTGTCTTGGCCGTGTTGCTTGTTGCAATGGCAGTCAAGATGCACGACTTCTGGAATGCAGATGCTGCATCCAAGCAGATCGAAATGATTGGTTTCTTGAAGAACATCTCGATGGCCGGTGGCGCCTTGTTCATCTTCGCTATCAACGCTTCTGGAGATGCTGATTACGCACTTCAACTCGTCGGCGGACTCTTCGGCGGAAAGTAAATCTATCGATTTCACTCTTTAAAAGGGGCGGGGGCTACACGGCCTCCACCCCTTTTCTGTTTACTGAGTTAGTCGCTCAAGTAATTCGTTTAAATCAACCGTGGCAATTCCAATTGCATGGTCCGAGATACCAAACGGAATAACTAGCCGAGAATTGGCTTTCATTGATCCACACGAATAAACAACGTTCGGCACGTAGCCATCTCTCTCATGGTTCTGGGGCGTCAAAAGAGGCTCACCAAGGACACCGATGACGCGCGAAGGATCATCGAGATCAAGAAGCGACGCGCTAATGCAATATGTACGCATCGGGCCCACTGCATGCGTCATCAGCAGCCATCCCGCTTCCGTCTCAATGGGCGAACCACTATTTCCCACCTGAATGAGTTCCCACGGGTGTAATGGAATCTGTACGGACATCGATGAGTTCCAGTAATCCAGGTGATCGGAAAAAGTCACCCAGTTTGATTCATTGTCTGCACGAGACATTGCGGCGTACATCCCGCCAATCTTGCGAGGGAAGAAGGCCATCCCTTTCCCTCTCGCGGCTTTTCCTGCGATGGGGTGTGTCTCGAAGACAAGAAAATCCTTCGTGGAAAGAAGTTGCTGAGAAATATTGGTCCCATCGAATGCTGTGTACGAAGCCATATATCGAAAACTGCCATCATCCTCGGTAAAGAGCACAAAGCGAGCATCTTCCATCCCTCGCCATTCGGCATAGGAAACAGGCCATAGGACTCTTTCCGAAACATCTCTTTCGGCGGGAAATGACACCGAGTAATTACGCTCAGCAATCATTCGGAAATGATGCACCGTTGTATCAGCGTTTCGAAAAGAATCTCGATCATCAAGGAATCGAAAAAGCACAGTGTTGAGGTCCGTCAATGTGAAACTTTCACCGAGTTGACTCATGATGAATCGGGCATTTTCCCCAAGGTCATCCATCTCTTCAAGTAGGCCCTTGAAGTTTGATTGCAATAGGAGAGGTTCCCAATGTGTTCCAATCACTGGGTGGTCCCCCGGGCTCGTGATATCAATGCGGCCGTCTGCGAAGATTACCCCTTCTCGAAATCCAATAGAAGAACGATGACCTTCGCCGATACATCGCACACTCATCATGAATCGGATTGCACCATCCTCGAGGTCGGACTGATCAGGATGAGGAACTATCGAAGGATTTGTGAGAGCTGCAGATTCAATTGAAAACTCGTGTGAAAAAAGAGCACCGATGAGTCTCCAACGCTCTTCCGACAGAATGACTCCAGGTTGAACGCGATTAGCGACTCGATGAGCATGCATTTCTAAATCATGTGTGAGATCTTGATGCCGTTCAGCAAATCTGCTGTAGACATCTTCCAAGGCCCTGCATACTTCGTCTTCTGGTAGAGCCAGAACTCGATCGATGACAAGGCTTGCTCGTGATTGGCTGGCTCCATAATCTTCCTGACCAGCAACAAATAATCGTGAAATCACTCGCGTGGCGTCGGGAAGCAATCGATGCGGCGACCGATGAACTAGCGGATCATGAGAGTCTGGGCTGGTCACACAAGCCACATGGACGATCGATGCTGCATTGTTGAAATCATTGCAAGCGTAGATTCGGCTCCCTGATTGAGATTGACACTTGTTGGCCGCAGTCCGTCGTATCCGCCACCGGTTTCGGTGTTCATCATCACAAGACCAACATCGTTGTTTCCCAGAAACCAATTCACAGCTAAATCAACCACTTCTTCCCAATAATCGTCCCCTGTGATGAGAGAAGCACGTGCTGCTGCATCAGCAATGGCAGCTATCTCAATTGGCTGCTGGTCAAAGCCGGGCTTCACGTCTCCTGGGCCGCGACCGCCGACAGGTGTCACCGAAAGATGATCACCCAAAGATTCTTCACGAATCAGCCAATGCAATAAGCGAACACCACGATTGATAAGCCCCACATGATCTAGAGCCTCCCCCACTGCGAGCATTGCTTCTGGTATCAGTGCATTTGCATATGTCAAACGAGGCTCCGGCCACATCCAATCACCGTGACCATTCGGATGAAACGCAAACATCGCGACTCCATCAGTCAACAGAGACAGTGCACCTTCGTGTGCAGAATCCATTTTCACGATTTCTGTAGCACCAAGGAGAGCAAAACACATCGATCGCAAAGAGTCAGAGCGAGTGAGCGCGCCAATGCCGAATGCGTCATAACAACTTGTCCGTAACTCCGCATCCGAAGAGCGAGTGACAGCTGTACCGAATCCCCACAGGGCACGACCCCAGCAGTCATCCGTCGACGGCGCATCAACCCACATCCGCTCAAAGCTCATTCTGTTGTGAATAGATCCATCGCGTCTTTGTGCATCGATGAGGAAGCGAGCTGCAATCCGAGCAAGCAACGCCGAATCCGGGTTTTCGGCATTGTCACGAGCGGCAACTACCAGTAATCGAGCATTGTCATCCGTGCAGTATCCGTGCTCAAAACGAGGGTGCTCAAACTCTGCATGTTCAAGAATTCCACGATCATCTGTCATCCGTGAAAGATGTCGAAGACCCATTCGATGGCGAGGCTCCATGACCGTCATGATGAAACCGCACTTCCTGAGTTCACTAATTGACTGCCATATTCCAAGTACTTGGATGCCACAGCAGACCATCGATGCTGACGAGCGATATCCGCAGTTGCTTCAAACATCGACTCCAATCGTTTTTCTTCGGTCACAACTGAACGAAGTGCCGAAGCGAGAGAAACAGGATCACGGTGAGGAACCACAATGCCTGCATCTCCGGCCAACAGTTCCTCAGCGTGAGGGAATGCTGTGGCAATCACGGGACGTCGAGCAGAAAGTGCATCTACGAGAACACCCGATGTGATTTGATCTACTGAGTCGTATGGCAAGACCACGCAAGACACTGAGTTGATAAGTTCCAGAAGAGAATCAAGACTTCGATAAGTGTCATCAAACTCGATGATGTCATCGACTCCCAGAAGACGAGAGCGTCTCTTCAGCATGTTCCTATAGCCATCACCATCATTCGCCAAAATCTTGGGATGTGTTTGTCCAGCAACCACGTATCGAATCCCTGATTTGAGCTCAGGGACCATAGCCATTGCGTCGATCATCCACTCGACCCCTTTGCCTGGCCCCAATAGGCCCCAGGTCAGAAACGTGAATGGTTCAACAGGTGGTGTACTTGATACCGGCAGAAGGGTCGCTCCATGTGGAATCACAACAACCTTTGATGGGTCTACTTCATATAGGGAAATAAAGCGATCCCGGGCCACTTGGGTCATTGCAACAAGGAGGTGTGCTTGCTTTGCAAGTTGTTCCAATACTCTGCGTTGTCCTCGCGATGCATGAAGCGGCACTGTATGCAAGGTCACCACAATTGGGATGTGAACATCCTCAAGCAGTTCAAGAATCTCGCTTCCGTCATCTCCTCCGAAGATCCCAAACTCGTGTTGCAACAACAAGAAGTCATATCGATTAATGACGCGAACAGCCTCTAGACGAGATCGCAAGGAACCTCTCTCTAGATGGGCCATAACCGATGGAGGTCGATTGTGGATGTCCCCTTCCGAGACATCCACAATTCCGACTTCCCGAGCACCAACGGCCCTCAGTCCATTTGCAAGTGCTGAAGCGAAAGTTGCTAGGCCACAATGTGTTGGCGGAAATGTGCTCATCACCGCAACAGTGGGCATGTTCCCTGCTGACGGATGCAGCGGAGACCACGGCATCAATCTCATGGGGCTATCTGGGAGAACTATCGAGCGCATTAGCGACCACCATCGCGACGTTGACGACGCTGCGATGACATCGTCATGGCCCCTACACCCAGCAGAAGAATGAACCCAGCAATGAGTGCGATTCCACCAACATGCCAACCAGTGACCGGAAGAGCGTCAGGGAATAAAACGTCGAGCACGTCCTCTGTTCCCGTCGGATCATCTGGATTCACAACCTGCAGTTCAACTGGTGTTGTCGTTGTTGGCGCTGCAACAGTTGTTGGCGTTACAACAGTTGTCGTTGTCGCCGCAATAACGACAGTAGTCGCAACAGGTGAAATTGTTGTGGTCGCTATCGGGATGGTCGTTGTGGCTACTTCAGGAATTGTCGTCGTTGCGATTGGCAATGTCGTCGTTGTCGTCGTTGTAGCCGGTGGTATGTAGGTGACTGTCACTTGACGAGTCGGGCTTGAGAGTTCACCCAAGAAACCAAATGCGCTATTCGTAATTGAGCCTGATTCAAGATCACCAGATGTCACTGTGTACACCGCAGTACATGACACGGTTCCACTGATCTGAAGAGTTGTTTCAGCTGCTCCACAATTGAATGGACTGCCACCGTTGATTTTGTCATCGTCGATTGAGAACTGGGATGGTCCCAAGATGGTGTTCCCGGTATTCGTCAGAACATATGTATAGGTGATCTGGTCGCCGATTGCAGAGTAACTCTGTGCATCAGCTGTCTTTGAAAGTCCGAGTTCCGGCACTGGCAGTGGCGCATTGTAGAAAACACATGTGACGTCTTCACCTTCTGCAAGAACGATGGTTGCGACCGAACCATTCACGGTTGCTGTGCCTGTTGTTTGATTCGCGATACTGCATGCAGCTCGGTCAAGACCCCAACCGGCCAACGAACCCTCAGTGACTGAAAAACTTCCAAACGTGATAATTCCAGAGAACACTTTGGTATTCGCCATGGTTCCGTCATCAACCAAGTCAAAACTTGTCAATGGTGACGGTGTCGCTACGAAAGAGAAAGGTGTTGAACTTTCATTTGTTGCTTGTTTCACGATTGTGATGGAGCCAGGCAATGTAACAGCAGCAGCACTCAGCGAGCGGTCCATATTCCCCGCAGAACAGTTATCGTCATTTGAGCATCCCAGGTCGATTACTCGCATGTGATACGGAGATCCAGAAACATTTGCAGCAGAATTCCCTGCGCCCCAATCAAGGCGGCGGGCAATGTGTCCGCTCCATGCAATGACCGCGGTTGAATTAGTCGCAGTGAAGTAAAGAGCAAGTCCTGTTTGCGATGTACCTGCGTATGTTCCATTCAAGGAATAGGCACTGGGGTTTGTGGTGATGGTGCATGTCGCAGTACCGCAAAGATTTCCACCAGAGTTACTGACCGTTGCACCATCTGCAGGGAAGGTGGCTCCAAAAGCGGTGAAGTTCTGACCCGATACTTGAGTGACTCCACCGCCAGTGACCTGAGAGTCAATAGGAATAGCAAGAGTGCTTGTTCCACCCGAGCACGTCACGCCAGCACAAGGATTGGCCGTGCTCTCTGTTCGGTTATAGGTCGTCAGATAGTCAAGGGCATGTTTGCCCGACTGCGTTGTATCCCACTCAATGTGAAGCTTGTATGTCTTGCCGACTGCGAGGTTCGAGGCGATGGTTCGATACGGAACGCTGTCACCTTCGGCGTAGTCCGAGTTACTTGTCCCCAAGTTTCCGGTCTGCCAATTCGACGAATGTGTCGTGTCACATGTCGTCGTCAAGTTTGAACACTGTTCAAGAGAGACTGATGGCTTACTGGAAGCCTGCAGCGGTAAATCCCATTTACTTAGTAATACCACCGAGGCCATCAGAAGCGCTACCGCACTTACCCGCCAAAACTTCGTTCGATCTTCCGACACTCGTTGTATCAACGGAGTCTTTTCCTTCATCGGATCCATGAGGTGCTTCCTTCTTTGTGGAGGCTCAACCATTGATCCAGGGTTGGGCGGGTGTGTTGTGCAGTAGCTGTTTTCTGGGCTACTTGTTCAACAGAATCTGAAGAACAAGTGCAAAGTACCCAGGCAGAACACCGAACTCAATGGACAGAGGTACCCATGAATTAGGCAGAAGTACTGACCTTTTATAGAAGACATATCAACGCAGAAGTACTTACCCTCGGCACAGCGCACTTCAAGCAAGCAGAAAACGTAGGTTCACCTCATGAAGAAACTTGCAAAGGTCTTCGTGGTCTTTTTTGTCGCAACGTTGATGATTTCTTCATCAACAATTGCTCTCCAGGAATCATCACGCCCTTCAATACAAAACCCATTAGTTCTCCAGCCAACAAAAATGGTCACAATCAAACCTCTCTACGGCTATTACACCTCACCTGTGAGAGCAAGATTTTCAAAATCTGAAGTCGACATCGTTCGGAGGATGCAGAAAATTGCATCAACCTGGAACCCAGAAACTCCACCAATTGGAAACACTCTTCGGTTCCGCATCGAACCTGCTGCTGCGAACTCACCCACACTCGCAATTGCAATTAAAGCTTTCTACGCAGCTCGCACATTTCTTTCGATTTCCATTAATGAATCGACGGTTCCGGTCACGATCATTATTGGTCGCACACAAGAATTTCTTCGTCAAGAAGTGAACGCATTGGGCTGCCAACCGAAATTGGGCCTCTACTCAGGCCAGTACATCATGGGAGCGACCATCTGCAACAGAAGCGTCATTGTGATTAATCTCACTGGCTATTTTTTCGTTCGCTCTCTTACTCAGAGAATAACTAGCGAAATGGAGCAGAGCCCCGAGCCTGCAATATCAAAAACTTCGTACATCATCGTGGGAAGAAATATCTCAGCCCTTGCACATGAATGGACACATGTGGCCAGAAACAGGCTCACGAATGGCTTCATACCAGACGATGAGCCTGCGTGGTTTCGCGAAGGTCTCAGTGAGGTAATCAGCGGACTCGCCCTCGTGAGGTCCAATACCATTGGAAAGACTTATACGCATTTTCACATGATTCGCCTGCGGAAATTTTCAAATTGGTATGACAGATGTGGTGCGAGTTTGTCTAAGTTTCGTAAAAACGGCTCACTTCCCAGTGGCTGT
>JBILBZ010000121.1:0-4318 GCA_044353425.1 Ilumatobacteraceae bacterium
AATTCAACATCTCGTCGGTACGCAGCACGAGTGTTTGCCGATGACGCTGTCAACGACAATTCAAAGTCAGAAGGCAACCAAGCAGGCAGCCGTCCATCTCGTACCGCGCACTGCCCTTTCAGTGTGGTGCCATTTGTATTTGACGTACATGCCAGACACGACGACGCATGAGTAACCCGTACATCACGAACTGGATTGACAAGAGCTTCTTCACCACGTGCAGGCTTATGCGTGCGAATAAACCAAGCGAAATACGTTGAGACTGTGGCGACACGCTGCTCAACGGTTTCTACCGTGAGACCAGACTTCTCAAGATGCCATACGTACTCTTCCAGCACTCCAGCATCAACTAGTGCTGGCGACGTCCTACCTGCAGATAAAAAATGTGCGATGGCGTGATCAAGATCTGCACGACGAGCAGCTCTCGTAATGTCACTGCACCGCAGAGAACGCACATGTCGCTCAGCATCAAAGTGAGCGGCGTCGTGTTGTTGTCGCTGCGACGTGGCCTTTCCGCTCATGCAACAAAGGTACCCCTCAGCGACTACGCCACGAGTGCCTCCCACCAACCATCGGTATTGGCTACCCATCCTTTGGCTTCTAACCGGCCAAGCAGGACAGCCGTCTTCACCACGTTGTTTGTTGTCTGCAGCGCAACCTCTTCCATGCTGCGTGGGCCTCGCCCCATTGCCTGCAGAAAGGCCTTCTCATCGTCCAAGAGAGCTTCCCGGGTGTCGCGCCATTCCTGTGCATGTCGATGATCAAGGTCGAGCGCAAGAAGTACATCTTCCACACACGTCACTGGTGCGCATCCATCACGAAGAAGTTCATTTGCTCCTTCGCTCTGGCGTAATCCTGGAGAACCAGGAACTGCCATCACTGTTACATCTCGCTTTATCGCTTCGCGGACTGTCGACATGGAACCACCAGTGCTGCGTGACTCCACGACAACGAGAACTTCACTGAGGGCAGCAATGATGCGATTGCGCATTGGAAACCGAAAGGGCTCTGGGTGCACACCAGGTGGTGACTCTGAGACGAGCACACCACGCGTCGCAACTTCTTCCCATATTCGCCCATGCTCCCTGGGGTACACCACGTCAAGCCCCGATGCGACGACGGCAATCGGTGGAACTGATGTCTCCCCTGCTGTCAACAGCACTCCCGTGTGCGACTCGACATCGATGCCCCGTGCCAGACCCGACACCACTGCAACCCCTGATACCGACAACTGTGCACCCAGTGTTCGTGCAAAGTGTTTTCCACGTGCAGTTGCCGCTCGCGTGCCGATGATGCCAACGCGACGATGCCGAAAAATTTCGGTATCACCTCGGACAAAAAGTACTGCAGGTGCCTCAGGGTCCCCCATGAGTGCCGAGGGATACGACGAGTTGTCCATGGTGAGAACTTCAATCTTCTTGTCGATGCATCGTTCAGCTACTGAGACCAACAATGAATCATCAACTGAGCCCCAAGCACGCCACACCACATCATCTATGCCATTGAGAAAACGGTGACCATCACGAACTTGTTGCCACACATCTGACGGTGCACCTGAGTTCAACAACCACCTCAAGCGTCGATGAGTGAGTAGTGGAAGAGAGGCAAGAGCAGCCGCATACGACCATTGCGGATATCGCGCTGTCATCGCATTTCTCCGTGACCCGTCTGCAACGTGGCCCGCATCGATAACGCCAAATGCACCCATTCAGAACTAATTGGACCTTCAGAGCGATGAAGGTCAGCCAACGTCCGAGCCACACGGCGAACACGGTGATACCCGCGACCTGTTAGTCGTCCTTCGTCGAGACGTACCCGCAAAACATTGAGAGCGTCATCCTCCAAAGGAGCCACTTCCTCTAGAGCATCCGCACTGAGCAGAGAGTTCACGCATCCCTGACGAGCCATACACATCTCGTGCACTCGCTGCACACGTTCTGCAATTGCCACACTGCATTCACCCTTCGACTTGCTCGTGAGTTCCGATGTTGATGGTCGCTGCAGTTCGACACGTAAGTCGAACCGATCGAGCAACGGACCACTGAATCGACGCAGATATCGCTGCTTCGCAATTGGTGTGCATGTGCAGGCCAATGGCGACGAGACACCACACGGACACGGATTTGTGGCCGCAATCAGTAAACACCGTGCCGGCATAGTGACAGAACCGTTTGCACGAGAAAGGCGAACGACTCCTTCTTCCAGCGGCTGCCGCAATGCATCAAGAACAGTGGGTGCAAACTCGCCCATCTCATCGAGAAACAAAACACCATCACTAGCCAATGTCAATTCTCCGGGACGAAGATGTGACGAACCGCCCCCGACCATGCCAATCATCGAAACAGTGTGATGAGGCGCCCGATACGGAGCAGAAGACGTCACCACCGCCGACATTGGCAGGCCTGCAGCACTGCGAGCCATTGCGACACGAAATGCCTGTTCATCTGTCAGTCGAGGAAGCAACCCTGGCAAGCGTCGCGCCAACATTGACTTCCCTGCACCAGGTGGACCCATCAACAACACATGATGGAACCCTGCAGCAGCAACTTCCATTGCAAGTCGTGCCATTTCTTGGCCACGCACATCTGCCATGTCTGCAATTTCATCCATCACAACCTGCGGTTCTGGAACCGTGACATGAGGCCACGCTTCTTCTGCCCGCAGAACTTCAACAAGTTGCTTCAGTGTGTGGATCGGGCGTAATCGAGGCACCCGAGCAAGCGATGCTTCACTGACAGCTGTCGCTGCGACAACCACCTCAAGGTTGCCCACCGCTGAGACAAGTGGAGCCATTCCTGCAGTCGGACGAAGTGATCCATCTAGACCCAGCTCTGCGACAAAGGCTTTTCCCTCCACAGCTTCCTGAGACAACACACCCGTTGCAACGAGCAACCCCACAGCGATGGCGAGGTCTAGTCCCGCCCCACCACGACGCTCTCCTGAGCCCGCCAAATTAATGGTGACTCGCTTTGTTGGCCATGCAAGATCTGAGGACAACATCGCTGCGCGCACACGGTCTCGCGACTCACGACACCCTTCATCTGGCAGTCCCACCACGGTGAATGCTGGAATCCCCTGCCCCACATGAGCTTCCACAACGATTGGGCTCCCAATGGTCGCCAGCAGAGTGGAAGATGTAACGGCTGCAAACATGTGCAGTCCCCCTTGGGTGCTCGAGTGAGATAATCGTCGTGATGTGTACGCGGCGACTGACAACTTGGGCAACGGTTGTCGCACTGACTCTCGGACTCTCCGCATGTGGGGGTCCATCGCGAACCGGAACCAGTTTTTGCCGTCAACTAGCTCAAGAGCTTCCCGAAATTGCCCAACGGATGCAGACTCCGAAAGAAGTCAGTGAGATGGTCGACAGATATGAGCGCCTGCTACAGCGAGCTCCGCTCACAATCGAAAAAGACATGGCAGTCATCACCGACCTTTTGCAACAAGCGGCCAAATTGAATACGAATAACCCTCAGGAAGTACAAGCCGTAGCCGACGCGTCATACGCCGCGAATCAATCCGCGTTGCAGGTCCGTGACTGGGTGAAGAGCACGTGCGCCGTTGATATCAGTTCGGGATTGAACATTGAGCCACCGCGCGTGGCGACAACGACGATTCCGACAACCGTTCCATCTGCGGCAACGACTATTGCCCCGTGAGATGAACTAGCGAATTTCTCCGCGCTTGACGATGACCTTGTCAACCAAGCCGTAGTCCTTTGCCTCTTCGGCTGTGAACCAACGGTCACGCTCGCTGTCGGCCTGAATGTCGGCAATGTCACGACCAGCATGGAATGCAATGAGCTCTGCCATCTTGCGCTTTGTCAGACGAAGTTGCTCTGCCTGAATTGCGATGTCTGATGCTTGTCCACGCAGACCGGCAAGAGGCTGGTGCATCATGATGCGGGCATTCGGCAGCGTGTAGCGCTTGCCTGCTGCGCCGGCTGTGAGCAGGAACTGGCCCATCGAAGCGGCAAGGCCCATGCACACTGTTGCCACATCGCAGCTCACGAACTGCATGGTGTCGTAGATCGCCATACCAGCGGTCACTGAACCACCAGGGCTGTTGATATACAACCAGATGTCAGCGTTCGGATCTTCGCCCTCTAGGAACAACAACTGTGCGCACAAGCTGTTCGCAATGTCGTCATTGACATCGGTGCCCAGCATGATCACGCGGTTCTTAAGAAGACGGTTGAAGATGTTTGCGCCGGAATCGCCAGCGCCTTCAAGCGCGACGGGGCTGACAGGAAAACCTGGGGTGCTCATATACGGAGAAGGCTACCTGCTCAGGCAGAATGAAGCCGTGCCTCACTCCG
>JBILBZ010000128.1:0-4029 GCA_044353425.1 Ilumatobacteraceae bacterium
CAAACGTGAAGGCGACTTCATCTCTGCTGGTCTGTTCACATATCCAGCTCTACAAGCAGCCGACATTCTGCTGTACGACGCAGACGAAGTTCCAGTAGGCGAAGATCAGCGTCAACACATTGAGATCACACGTGATATCGCAATCCGTTTCAATCATCGCTTCGGAGACACATTCGTTCTTCCAAAGGCGGTGCATCCAAAAGCTGGTGCCCGCGTTATGGATCTCCAGGATCCCACTTCGAAGATGTCCAAGTCTGCTGAGACAGAAAACGGCATTATCTATTTGCTTGACGACAACTCAGTCATCGAAAAGAAGTTCAAGCGAGCTGTCACTGACTCTGACGGCATTGTTGCCTACGACCGCGCGAATAAGCCAGGAGTGTCAAACCTCCTTGACATTCTTTCTGCCGCCACAGGTACATCACCAGAAAAGTTGGTCGAAAGCTACAGCCAATATGGTCCGCTCAAGAAAGACACAGGCGATGCAGTGATTGCTCTCGTCGACCCAATTCGTGCGCGGTATCACGAACTGATGAATGACAAAGGCGAATTGACTCGTCTTCTAAAGATCGGCAATCAACGTGCACGTGAAGTTGCTGCGCAGACACTTGATCGCGCCCACCGCGCAATCGGTTTCATGCCTCGCGTCTAAATATTGTCTGCGTTTCGCAACGCGACCATCACAACGTCATCAACTGACCCACCAACAAGGTCGAGTGTTCGCTGCTCACTGATTCCCTGCAACATTTGAGCACCAAGGTTTTCATGATCGTGATACATCGCAAATCTGATCCCACGTGAACCCACCAACGTTGCGATGATGCGCATAAACCAACCGAGGCCTGAAACTGTCTTGCCAATGTCATGCAATAACGCTGCAGCCTGTTCCGTGCGTTTGGCTGGAGGATAGAAACGCATGAATCGCTCATGCACCTGCAGCGAATGACGCTGATCCCGCGGCTGCATCGTCCACCACAACTCAAACTCAGGCAAGAGCAACAGTCGTTCGACGCGTTCCACATCTGCCCCAGAAATCGGATCATTCGAAAACGACGTCACTGCCCGTTTCACGAGATGCCATAGCTTCTTCATCACCCTCTCGCTCTCGGATGAGCATCGCGATAGACATTCAGAAGGCGTTCCTGAGAGACCTTCGTATAAATCTGCGTCGTCGAAATAGTTGCATGGCCCAACATCTCCTGAACGATACGCAAATCTGCGCCGTGTTCCAGCATGTGCGTCGCGCATGAGTGACGCAGAACGTGAGGAGACATTTCCTGTGCGATCCCTGCAGCCACACCTGCATCCCGAACGATGTTCCATGCCTTTTGCCGATTCAACCTGCGACCCTTATTTGTTAGAAAGACAGCATCGCGATCACCTTGGCGTGCCCAATAGTCGGGAGCCAACACATTGCGACCTCCATTCGCAAGATACGCACGTAAATGAGTCTCAGCTGTGCGACCAAAAGGCACAACCCTCTCCTTGGACCCTTTTCCGAAGAGCCGTACGACGCGTGACTGCAAGTCCAGGTCATCAAGGTTTAAGTCACACGCTTCAGAGATTCGTGCACCTGTGGCGTACAAGAACTCCAGCAAGGCTCGATCCCTCAGGGCAAGAGCATCCTCCCCCAGGACTGAAGAAAGGAGAGATTCGACTTCAGTCTGAGATAAAGGTTTGGGAACTCCGGTGGGGACACGAACACCCTCAATACGTGCGGAAGGATTATCGGGACGAATGTCTTCTGCAACGAGATATGAGTGCAGCATTCGGACTGCAGCGATTCGGCGGGCCGTACTTGCCACTGCTTCTCCGGCTGCTTGAAGTGCACGAACAAAAGACTCGATATCACTCTCGGTTGCGAGCCGAGCATTCATCTTTCGACCACTAAGAAAGTCTTCGTACTTACGAAGATCGCGCCGATATGACGACACAGTATTCATTGCCCGACCACGCTCGACTGTCATCCACAAAAGAAATGACTCCGCATCTCTTGAGAGAGGTTCTGGAACTGCCACGCCCCACTATCTCACTAAATGAGGATGACGATGTGCGGCGAGAAGTATTCCGTACGCAGACTTTGCATCAGTGAGGCGTCCGTCATTGATCATGTTCACAACTTCAGAGAAAGGAACAAGGTGTGTCTGCATCGCCTCCTCTTCTGGGCCGTGGGGCTGGAAGTCACCAGGCGTCAAGTCGTTTGCGAAATAGACAATCACACTGGAATCCGTCACACCAGGAGACGACAAACACTCTCCCAACATCTCGACGGATTGCGCTTTGAAACCAGTCTCTTCCTGCAGCTCACGCACCGCAGTGACAGCAGGATCCTCACCCTCAATGTCACGCATCCCTGCAGGAATTTCCAACACAAAAGAATCAAAGCTGGCTCGGTATTGCGACACCAAAACGACGTCGCCATCTCTAGTGACTGCCACGGTGGCAACAGCCCCTGGAGTGCTCACATACGTTCGCTCAAAGATCTCACCCTGA
Organism: Ilumatobacteraceae bacterium; assembly: GCA_044353425.1. GTDB lineage: Bacteria > Actinomycetota > Acidimicrobiia > Acidimicrobiales > Ilumatobacteraceae > UBA2093. The sequence continues at coordinate 2,494 of JBILBZ010000128.1, forward strand.
GGGTCCTTAATGAAACGTCGTAGGAGACGAAACATTGCCCAAGAGTGAACAACTTCGGTGTGTGTCGTCACAAACCGACGAGTCATCGGTTGCTTCCCCATCTTTGGTCAGGCTGTTGGAACTGAAGACGCGCTTGACTTCGCAAGACGCTTTTCACGATTCACCAAAGCCGCAGCAATCAACTCCCGGAACAAGGGGTGCGGACGATCAGGACGGCTCTTAAATTCAGGGTGCGCCTGTGTGGCCACCCAGAACGGATGATCGACAATCTCGATGAACTCAACCAATCGCTTATCCGGAGAGTTACCACTAAAAACAAATCCAGATTCCTCGAACCGAGCTCGATAATTGTTGTTGAATTCCCAGCGATGACGATGGCGCTCACTAACGACTGACTCTCCGTAGGCACCAGCAACTTTGGTACCTGGTTCAAGAACCGCCAGATAAGCACCGAGCCGCATTGTTCCACCCATGTCGGTGACATCTCGCTGATCATTCATTAAGTCGATAACAGGATTCGTGGTCGCAGGATCAAACTCAGTGCTGTTGGCATCAGTCATCCCCAAGACATGTCGGGCATATTCAATCGTCATGACCTGCATGCCCAGACAGATGCCGAGACACGGCACAAGATTCTCGCGCGAGTACGCAGCTGCCGCGATTTTTCCTTCAACACCGCGCTGACCGAATCCACCAGGAATGATCATTCCATCGAGACCATCAAGACGACCGGAAGCGAGTAATCCTTCAACATCCTCAGCTTGGATCCAGTCGATCTCAACGTTCGCTCCGTGATGGAAACCAGCGTGCTTGAGACTTTCAACAACCGACAGATATGCATCGTGGAGTTCGATGTACTTTCCAATTAATCCAATGCGGACTGGACGCACCGCGGCCTCGACGAGAGAAACCAAAGACTCCCAAGAGGATAAGTCAACATTTGCATCAAGGCGCAGTACATCACAAGCAACGGTGTCGAGACCTTCCTCATGCAAGATCAGTGGCAATTCATAAATGTTGCGGGCATCCGCTGCGTTGATCACAGCGTTTGGCGCGACGTCACACATATGAGAGATCTTGCGCTTAAGTCCAGTGCTTAATGGCTCCTCGCTTCGACACACAATGATGTCTGGCTGGATACCGCGCGAACGCAGTTCGGTCACGCTGTGCTGTGTCGGCTTTGTCTTTTGCTCGCCGCTTGGGCCAATGAACGGCACCAAAGTCACGTGCAGGTAACAGACATTGTCACGGCCAGCTTCATTACGGAACTGACGAATAGCTTCCAAAAAGGGAAGGATCTCAATGTCGCCGACAGTTCCACCCACTTCAGTAATCACAACATCGGTGTCTTCAGTAGCAATGCGCTTGATGCGACGCTTGATTTCATCAGTGATATGAGGAATGACCTGGACTGTCTTGCCGAGGTAATCACCACGACGCTCAGCAGCGAGGACAGCTTGATAAATGCTTCCCGTTGTCGCATTTGATGATCGTGTGAGATTCTCGTCGATAAATCTTTCGTAATGACCAAGGTCG
>JBILBZ010000122.1:0-4292 GCA_044353425.1 Ilumatobacteraceae bacterium
GTGGAATGGGTCATTGACGACTGGGCTGAAAAGGCATCTGCTGATACCGAGTTCAACTCATTTGTTCGTCATCGCGCAATTGGCGCACTTGATTACCCAGGCATTGCTGCTGTGGTACTCGGTGTTGTTGCGTTCTTGTTCTCACGGATCATGCTCACTGTCTCTAAGGACGAAGCGTCAATCATCTTCATCATTGTGTCTGCGCTGATTTTCGTGACGGGAATTCTTCTCGCAGCAAAACCAGCATTGCGTGGCAAGTCCACAGCAATCATCTCGGTTGTGGGCGCTCTCATTCTTGCTGTTGCCGGCATCGCGAGCGCGCTGAACGGTGAGCGCAAAGAACTTGTGAAGTATGCGAAGGAAGATCCGTACTCAATTTCCCATCGTGAGTGCGGCAAAGAAGCCGGCGAGCATTACGACCACGAAGCCAATGGCTCCGTGTCGTTGCGTTCCGGAGTCGTTGCAACAATTTTCGTTGAAGGCGGCAAGATTCGTGCTCAAGAAGTCGGACTGAAGCGTGACGTTCAGGCCATCACCATTCCACGCTCGAACTCCACAACGATTTTGTTCCGCAATCTTGATTCAGAGGAATATCGCTTGGTTGCAAACTTGGGTGAAGCCAAGGTTGGAACCACTGACGTGATGGAAAAGGTCGGAACCTGTACTCAGCTGACCGGCAAGAACGAAGAGCAAGCTTTGACTGTCACTATTCCCAAGCCTTCGAACCCCGAGGCTCCGTACACGTTGACGGTGCCAGGGGCAACAGGCGAGATCAAGGTGGTGGTGCCGTGAGCCACACCAATAAGCCCAAGACAACGGAGAAGGCAATGGATACCGTGAGCCCCGTGAAAAGTTTGACACGTCGAATTTCGACCACTGTTGCTGGCGTCGCTGGCGCCGTCGTGTTGGCAGGGTGTGCTCAGAACGCACCGCAAGACACTTGGAAGCCAAAGGGCGATAACGCCCAGATGATCAGTGCTCTTGACAAGATTGTGTTCCCCATCGCCGGCATCGTCGGTGTTCTTGTATCTGCGTTCGCCGGGTACATCTTCTGGAAGTTCCGTGACAAGGGTCAGGCAATTCCAGCGCAGTCACACGGCAAGCCAATTGTTGAAATCGTTCTCACGATTGTTCCTGCACTGATTTTGACCGTTGTTGGTGTTTTCACTTTCCGAACGATCATGGATCTTGCGGAAACAGAAGACACCGAAATGATTATTAACGTCACTGGTCAGCAGTGGTGGTGGGAATACGACTACCCCGCACAAGAAACTCAGGGAATCACGAAACCAATTATTACGTCGGGTCAATTAGTTATTCCTGTTGGCACCAATGTCTTGTTGCGCGAAACAAGCCGCGACGTTATTCACTCATATTGGATTCCGGCTTTGAATGGCAAAAAGGATGCGGTACCAGGTCGTATTCACCTACTGCGTTTGCACGCTGACAAGCCGGGCATATACGCCGGTCAGTGCACCGAGTTCTGTGGTCTCTCACATGCCAACATGCGCATGGAAGCAGTTGCTCTTTCAAAGGAAGACTTCGCAAAATGGGTGGCCAACCAGCAGAAGCCATACATCGCTCCTACGGAAAAACTGGCGCTGGAAGGCGAAGGCGTCTTTGTTAATCAGTGCGCACGTTGTCACCAAGTCAACGGCATCAAAGATTCCAATGGCAAGGCCATCATTTCCGCGCCTGACGAGAACGTCTACTCCGGTGCTGCACCGAACTTGACGACTCTCATGACCCGCAACACATTTGCTGGCGCCATGTTTGACTTGGTGAACCAGAGGTGCCGTGCTGATGTATGGGGCGCAAGTCCAGAGGACTTTGGTGCGAGATATCTCGCAGGGGTGACGGAGGAGTGCCTCAACGAAAAAACTCTTCGCGCATGGTTGCGCAATGCACCGGCGATGAAGCCGATGTATGCCGACCCAACAAAACTTGAAAAGACCAATGGTTTGTATCGCGGTATGCCAAATCTCGGCCTCACCGAAGACGACATTGACAAGCTCGTTGCCTACCTATTGACGCTGAAGTAATCGGAGAACGACATGGCGATCATCGAACGACCCGGAACAGGCACTACTCCAGTAGTGGTGACTCCTCAACAGACTTTTGGTGCTGTGAAGCGCCCGGTCGCAACAAAGGGCTGGCGCGAGTGGCTCTTCACCGTTGACCATAAGAAGATCGGCATCATGTACGGCGTTGTCGCCATGGTGTTCTTCATCATTGGTGGTGTGGAAGCTCTGCTCATTCGTTTGCAGCTTGCGATGCCGGATGGCCAAATTCTCAGTGCAGACAAGTACAACCAAATGTTTACGATGCACGCCACCACCATGGTGTTCTTGTTCGCCATGCCTATGGCAGGTGCATTTGCAAACTATTTCTTGCCTTTGCAGATCGGTGCGCGTGACGTTGCGTTCCCACGTATCAATGCCTTGTCATTGTGGCTTCTCATTATTGGTGGACTTGTTCTCAACGCATCATGGTTCCTCGGCGGAGCAGCTGACGGTGGTTGGTTCATGTACGCACCAAACTCTGGCCCCATCTTCTCGCCTTCACATGGCGTTGACTTCTGGGTCATCGGTTTGCAGATTGCTGGTGTGGCGTCATTGCTTGGCTCCATCAACCTGATTGTCACAGTTCTCAATATGCGCGCTCCGGGTATGAGCCTCATGAAGATGCCAGTGTTCACATGGATGATCCTTGTGGTCCAGTTCCTCTTGGTGTTCTCACTTCCCGTGATCACCGTGGCACTTGTTCTTCTGATGTTGCAACGATCGTATGGTGCAACGTTCTTTGACGTCTCTCAAGGCGCTGACCCGCTGTTGTGGCAGCACTTGTTCTGGATCTTCGGACACCCTGAGGTGTATGTGTTGATTCTGCCGGCATTCGGAATTATCTCTGAGGTGCTCCCCACGTTTGCTCGTAAGCCTCTCTTCGGTTACCCATTCGTGGTGTTCTCCGGTGCTTCTATTGGTCTCGTTGGTTTCGGTGTGTGGGCTCACCACATGTTTGCCTCGGGTCTTGGACCCGTATCTGTGGCGGTGTTCTCCGTCGCAACGATGGCTATCGCAATTCCAACAGGCGTCAAGATCTTCAACTGGTTGCTCACGATGTGGGGTGGCAAGATTTGGTACACCACCGCAATGAACTTTGCGATTGGCCTCGTGGTGTTGTTCACCATTGGTGGCTTGTCAGGTGTGACTCACTCTGTTGCACCATCTGACACACAGCAGACAGATACGTATTACATCGTCGCTCACTTCCACTACGTGTTGTTCGGTGGCATGGTGTTCGGTCTCTTCTCTGGCTTCTACTACTGGTGGCCAAAGGTGTTCGGCAAGATGCTGAATGAAAAGCTCGGTGCCTGGAACTTCTGGTTCATGGTCATTGGTATGAACATGACATTCGGACCAATGCACATTCTCGGTCTTCAGGGTCAGCCTCGTCGTATGTACGTCTGGACAGAAGCACGCGCTGGTGAAGGATTCTTCAACCTCGGTTTCTGGAACATGGTCGCATCGATTGGTTCATTCATCCTTGCGGTGGGCGTTCTCTTCTTCCTAATCAACGTGGTGATTACCGCGCGCAGCAAGCAGCAAGCACCGCTTGACCCATGGGATGCTCGTACCCTTGAATGGCTGACCACCAGTCCTCCAAAGGCACACAACTTTGATCGCATTCCAGTTGTTCATCACTTGGATGAGTTCTTCCACCGTAAGTATGAGGAAGACACTGCAACGCACACAATGAAGAAGATCGCCGAAGGCGAAGATCTTGTTCTGGCAGAGGAAAAGGCAGCGGATGCACACATCCACTTGCCATCTCCGTCGTACTGGCCAATCGTTCTTTCTGTTGGTGTCGGACTTCTCGGACTTGGAACCGTTTACGGAATTCCAATGATCGTGATTGGTTTTGCCATCACACTGTTCGCTTCCTTCGGTTGGGTCCTTGAGCCATCCGTTGCGGAAGAGATTGATTTTGAGCCATCTGACAATGATGGCAACACGAAGGAGATTGCTCCCCTTGGCTGAGACAGCAACACACACAGCTGACCATGCGTCAGAACACGGTCACGAAACGTCTACCGGCCTCACCAACAACAAGTTGGCAATGTGGCTGTTCTTGGGCTCAGAGTGTCTTCTCTTTGGTGGTCTTATCTCCACCTACATGTTGTACCGCGGACGCGTTTCCGACGGTCCACACCCAATGGCGATCTTCGACATTCCGTTCACTTCTGTCAGCAGCTTCGTTCTGTTGATGTCTTCTCTCACGATGGTGTTGGC
>JBILBZ010000026.1:0-13680 GCA_044353425.1 Ilumatobacteraceae bacterium
ATCAGGCCAAGGATTCGCTTGATCGTTTTGTGAACACCACGATTACGCCAACTGTTCTGCCGCCACCAGTGCCAACTGCATCTCCTGACGCGATCACTGATGACTATGACACGAACCAGACCTACACACCGCTGGGCAATGACACCGCCGGTGCTGCTGATTTCCCATTGAGTGCTACCTCGGTGAAGTTGTGTGGCATCAACCCTGCACAAACACCGAATAGCTGTGACAAGACATCTCTCACTGTTCCCGGCGAAGGTACATACACCGTGAATAATGACGGCACAGTCACGTTTGATCCGCTGCCAACGTTTGTTGGAACCGTCGCAACGCCGGTGAAGTATCAGGCCAAGGACTCGCTTGATCGTTTCGTGAACACCACGATTACGCCAACTGTTCTGCCGCCACCAGTACCAACAGCATCTCCTGACGCGATTACCACGGCCTATGACACGAATCAGACCTACACACCGCTGGGTAATGACACCGCTGGTGCTCCTGATTTCCCATTGTTGGCTTCATCGGTGAAGTTGTGTGGCATCAACCCTGCACAAACACCGAATAGCTGCGACAAGACATCACTCACGGTTCCGGGCGAGGGCACCTACACCGTGAATAATGACGGCACAGTCACGTTTGATCCGCTGCCGACCTTTACGGGCACCGTTGCAACACCAGTGACATATCAAGCGAAAGATTCTCTCAATCGTTTTGTGAACACCACAATTACGCCGACGATTCTGACTGCTCCCATCACTGTGGCTGATGACGTGAAGACTGGTCCATATGACACCAACCAAACAATTGATGTTCTGTTGAATGACACGCCCAGCGCACAGTGGATTGCTTCATCAGTGAAGTTGTGTGGAGTTACTCCGGTTGAAACACCAGATAACTGCACCAAGACTTCAGTAACTGTTCCCGGAGAAGGTACGTACACAGTGAATGCTGATGGCACCGTGACGTTTGATCCGTTGCCAACATTCAAGGGCACTGTTGCAACACCGGTGACATATCAAGTAACAGATGTTTTGGGCCGTACTGCTGACGCCGACATCACGCCAACGGTATTGCCGCCACCACCACCAGTGGCTACTCCTCAAACTCAATTAGTGGTTCCTTTAGGGACGGCTGCGTATACAAATGTCATCGGAACTTCGGCCTTGGCAACAGGTACACAGTTGCAATCCGGTTCCACAAATGGACCATGTCTCATTGATCCGTCAACGACTATGTGTGATACGTCTGTGGTGATTGCCGGACAAGGTACGTGGACAATTGATCGAACCACTGGCATTGCAACTTTTGTTGCTGATGCTGGCATCACCCCAGGTACGAAGACATCTGTGACTTATCGGGTGACCGACATTGTTGGTCAAACGGCGACGAGCACTCTGACTCCGATCGTTCCGCCACCACCATCTGCGACTGATGACTATTCGTCTGGGCCATTTGATACCAATCAAACGTTGACGCCGTTCAGTAACGACTCGTTTGATTCGATGGCACCTGCGCGAGCAACTAGCTTGCGGCTGTGTGGCGCAGGTCAAACACCAAACGGATGTACCCAGACATCAGTGGTTGTTCCTAATGAAGGGACATTTACTATCAACAGTGGTGGAACTGTCACCTTTGACCCATTGCCTTCATTTGTGGGCGCAGCAACACCGTTGCCCTATCAAGCAGAGGACATCTTTGGCCGTTTTGTAGATGCAGCTTTACATCCATCGGTTGCTGCACCAGACGTTCCTGTTGCAACTCCGCAGACAAAGGTTGTGGCACCAGGTACACAAGTGGCATTTACAAATGTGATTGGTAGTTCGGCCCTGGCGACAGGAGCACAGCTGCAATCCGGATCAACAAATGGACCATGTCTTGTGGATCCTTCCACCAGTACTTGCGGCACAACCGTTGTCATCGCAGGCGAAGGAACGTGGACAATTGACCAAAGCACAGGCATCGCTGTGTTCGATGCTGAACCTGGCATCACACCGGGTACGAAGACATCTGTGACCTATCGGGTGACTGATGTGATTGGTCAGACAGCAACGAGCACTCTGACCCCAATCGTTCCGCCACCACCATCTGCAAACAATGATGCGATGAGCAGTTCTCTTGATGAGAATCAGATGTATGCGCCATTGAACAATGATTCATTCAACAGTCTTTCGCCTGCTGCAGCTTCAACATTGCGACTGTGTGGTACGGGCCAAAATCCCAATACCTGCGACAAGACAACATTGACAGTTGCCAACGAGGGCACCTTCACAGTGAATGCCAACGGAACGGTACTTTTTGATCCGTTGCCCAACTTTGTGGGAACCGCGGCTCCAGTGACGTACCAAGTTGCAGACATTCTTGGACGAATCGTGACTGCGACCATCACGCCAACGATTTTGCCTCCACCGGTTCCGGAGGCCACGCAAGATACTGGACGAGCTAAAGAAGGAAACAAAGTAATCCTTCAACCGTGGCTCAATGACACTGCAGGTGTTCTATCTGCCGGCCAAGTCGGTCGACCTGCATTGATTCCCACGAGTGTCCGTCTGTGCCCAATTTCAACGGTGGCAAAGACTGAATTGTGGGCTGCAGGTCAAGCTGATCCGGCCTGCACATTGATGAAGGTCACGACGGTAGATGGCACCTACACCGTTGATCCGAAGACGGGGAAAGTGACCTTCGTTCACCGTAAGGGATTCTCGGGCACGGTTACTCAGCCAGTGAATTATCAAATTTCGTCCAGCTGGAGGGTTCCGGCGGGAACGTTGACAGCAAGAAGTGTGCTGATTCCAACGATTATTTCGAAGCGAATTCCGATGGTGACTATCGGCAACAAGGTATGGCGTGATGTCAATGGAGATGGATACCAGAATCGACTTGATCGCGGAATCAAGGGAGTCAAGGTCACAATCTCTACGACAGCGGGAGGTGCCGTGACAGACATATTCGGCAATGTTGTTGGTCCGGTCTTTACTAACAAGATGGGCTTGTACAGATTTGCGGATCTTCCAGCGGGTCAGTACAAGGTCACTGTGACGTATCCAAGGGGTATGAGGGCGACCCTTGCGAACCGTCCAGGCCGGAAACGAAACTCCTCAACAAACTATGCAATATCTCGAAACCTGGCTTTGGGGCAGACCGACGATTCTCTCGATTTCGGCATGGTGGCATTCGATAATACGAATCTCCCGATGACGCGATAGCGGTCTCGGTCAACCTGATGAATCCATGGTGAGAGCCAAGAATGGGCTGTCCCCGAGCTGGATGCGCAACGTGGCCGTTTCGGCATATTCAAGGGACTCCCAACACCCCAATTGGGTAAGGTTTCAGGCGTGATTCTTTCTGACCGTGACCTTCGAGCCGAGATTGCGGCTGACCGCATCATCATTGAGCCATTTGACGAAACCTGCGTACAGCCAAGCAGCATCGATGTAAAGGTCTCTAATCTTTTTCGCGTCTTTCGTAATCACACTGCAGCGGTCCTGGACGTCAAAAAAGATCTCACTGAACTCACCGAATTGGTGGAGGTCAAAGACGGCGAGGCATTCATGCTTCACCCGGGTGAATTCGTTCTTGGCTCGACTTTAGAGCGCGTGGGTGTCCCTAGCGATTTAGTTGCTCGTGTTGAAGGCAAGAGCTCACTTGGACGTCTCGGCCTCGTGATTCACTCCACGGCTGGCTTCATTGATGCTGGTTTCGACGGTCATGTGACCTTGGAACTTGCCAATCTTGCGAACCTGCCCATCACCTTGTATCCCGGTATGAAGATTGGCCAGATCAGCTTCATCAAGATGACATCGCCAGCCGAGAAGCCGTATGGCTCTGGTGCAAAAGGTTCGAAGTATCAAGGTCAGCGCGGCCCCACACCAAGTCGCTATTTCGAGAACTTTCAGTAGTCATGCCTGGAGAGATTCACCAGTCGCACAAACTGGAAGATGTGCTCTACGACATTCGTGGACCAGTTCTTATTGAGGCCAAACGCCTTGAAGAACAAGGACATCGAATCACCAAGTTGAACATTGGTAATCCGGCTCCTTTTGGTTTTGAAGCACCACCTGAAATTTTGGTGGATGTGATTCGTCACTTGCAGGAATCACAGGGTTATTCAGACTCTCAAGGTATTCGTTCTGCACGCACTGCTGTTGTGCAGAGCTACCAAACACGTGGCATTGATATCACGGACCCTGATGACATTTGGTTGGGCAATGGTGTCAGTGAACTAATCCAATTAGCACTGAATGCATTGCTTGATTCGGGCGATGAGATTCTAATTCCCGCACCGGATTATCCGTTGTGGACCGCAAGCACCAGTCTCGCTGGCGGTAAGCCCGTGCATTATTTGTGCGACGAAGCCAACGACTGGAACCCGGATCTCGACGACATTCGTTCGAAGATCACAGATCGCACGCGTGCCATCGTTGTGATCAATCCGAATAACCCAACGGGTGCTGTGTATAGCCGCACAGTGTTGCGCGAAATTGCAGACATTGCTGTAGAGCGCAATCTCATTGTGTTTGCTGATGAGATCTACGACAAGATTTTGTATGACGATGCCATTCATCACAACTTCGCTGAAGTTGCACCAGATGTTTTGACATTTACATTCAACGGTTTGTCAAAGGCATATCGCCTTGCCGGATTCCGTTCTGGCTGGATGATGGTGACAGGACCACGCAAACACGCTGCCAGCTACATCGAAGGCATCAACATGTTGACGAACATGCGCTTGTGCCCGAACGTTCCGGCACAACACGCAATTCAGACCGCATTGGGTGGACGCCAAAGCATTCAAGATCTGATCTTGCCTGGTGGTCGTTTGTTGGCTCAGCGCGATGCTGCAGTGAAGGCACTGCGCGAGATTCCTGGTGTCACATGCGTGGAGCCAAAGGGTGCGCTGTACGTGTTCCCCAAGATCGATCCTGAGATGTATCCCATTAAGGATGACCGTCGCTTTGTTCTCGACTTCTTACGTGCAGAGCATGTATTGCTTGTTCAGGGCACTGGCTTTAACTGGCCAAACCCCGACCACTTGCGCATCGTGACATTACCCTGGGCGAAGGACCTCACTGAGGCCATCAACCGCTTGGGCAATTTCCTTTCCACCTGGACCCCACCAAAAGACTGATGGTCACTAGGTAACTGAAGTGGTACCAGCATGAGAAACACAAAAGGCGCCGGTACCGAAGCACCGACGCCCTTTTGTATGAACTAATTATTCGCCAGGGCTGGCGGCAAGTGGTGCGTCCATCGCACGAATTGCCTTCTCGCCGTTCTCCAAAGCTTCAAGTACGTGGATAGCAATGTCTGCCACCTTGACCTGATCTTCTTCAGCACCAGCAGCTTTCACGCCGTCATCCAACATGATGTAGCAGAACGGACATGCAGTTGCGACGCGACCAGCACCTGTACTGATTGCTTCTTGTGCACGCTCGTCATTGACCTTCACGCCAACTGACTCTTCCATCCACATACGAGCACCGCCTGCGCCACAGCACATTCCTTGGGTGCCGTTGCGTGGCATTTCAACAATCTGCAAGCCCTTGATTGAGCCAACAACTTTGCGTGGAGCCATGTAGACGTCGTTGTGACGACCGAGGTAACACGAGTCGTGATACACGATGCGATCTTCAAGAGATGCATTGCGCATGTCCAACTTGCCTGTCTCAATGAGATGCTCGAGGAACTCACTGTGGTGGACCACTTCGTAGTTGCCGCCCAACTGTGGGTACTCGTTCTTGAGTGTGTTGAAACAGTGTGGGCACTGCGTAATGATTTTCTTCACGCCCATACCGTTCATCATTTCGATGTTTGGCAATGCAAGCATCTGGAACAAGTACTCGTTACCGGAACGACGTGCAGAGTCACCTGTGCACATTTCGCTTGGTCCGAGAATTGCAACGTCAACATCGGCACGCTCAAGGAGCTTGGCCATTGCTTGTGTCACTTTCTTGTTCTTGTCATCGAACGAACCTGCACAACCAACCCAGTAGAGGTACTCATGGTTGAAGGCGGCGCCTGGATCGACAACTTCAACGTTGAGGTCCTTTGCCCAATCGGCACGGTCATCCTGATTCATGCCCCATGGGTTGCCTTGGTTTTCCATTGCACGGTAGGCATTGCCCAACTCTGCAGGGAAGTTGCTTTCCATGAGTGACAAGTAACGACGCATGTCGAGAATCTTGTCGAGAATTTCAATGTTGACCGGACAGATTTCGTCACATGCCTTACAGGTTGTGCATGACCAGACTTCTTCTGCGCTGATGCGTTCGAAGAGCGAGTTGACACCGATCTTGATTTCTGAGTCGACAGACAATGGAGGAGACACTGTTCCGCCTGGTGCATGTGCAGCGGTTGCTGCCATTACTTCACCAGTCTTCAACACAATCTCGCGAGGGTCAAGTGGCTTGCCCGTTGCATGTGCAGGACACACGCTGGTGCAACGACCACACATGGTGCATGCGTCGGTGTCGAGCAACTGCTTCCATGTGAAGTCTTCAATGACTGCAGCACCGAATGTCTCAAGAGAAGTTTCAGTGAGGTTCGGCATTGCCCGCATTGCGCCCTTTGGACGATCGCGGTCTTTGAGGTACATGTTCAACGGTGATGTGAAGATGTGACGCAACATTGTGATGGGCAACAGCGCAAGGAATGCGATGAATGAGAGAACGTGAAGAATCCACATTGCCTGATGCCAGTTCTCAAGAACACCAAGTGAGTATCCATCAACAAGCTTGGACAATGGGAAGCCCACGAATGACCAGGCTTCGAAGTTGGAACCAATGCCGCCTACAGGACGAATTGCAATGCGGAACATTTCTGCCGCAAAACCAGACAAACCAATGAGCAACATGACGCCAAGGATGATGCCGTGCTCTGCCTTGGTCTTAATGCGAATGCGGTAAGGCTGTTGAACGTAACGGCGAATGATTGCCCAGATGACACCGACTGTGAACATCAGACCAGCACCATCACCAACAGCTGCATATGCCTGGTACACGCCACCGTGCAAGAACTTGAGCGACTCTGGCAACTGGTGGTCAATTTCGAGAGTGGTGGTCACGCCCAAAAGAATGAGGAAACCGAAGTACATCATTGAGTGCATGAGGCCAGCGGCGCTGTCGCGAAGAAGAGTGCGCATGTAGACACCGGCGCGATAGTCAGCGAGACGACGCTTTGCATTCTTCGGTGTTGTTTTACGACGGTCTGGAGCGCCACGTTCCCAGTTGCGAATGCGATCAGCGAAACGGAACGAACCCCAAATCAAGATGACCGGCATGATTGTGTAGAAGGCGATCTGAATCGGGCCGGGGATTCCCTCAAACACTTTTCGGCTCGTCGGCGAGTCGTTGTGCCAATGGGTGATCTGGGGGATGATGCCCGAGACCAAGGTGAACGTACCAATACCGAGGCCGAGGGCAATCGATATTTGGTACGGACGGAGGCGCTTTGGCGCCTTCTCGGCTGCGGGTGCTGCGTTCGTGCTCATAACGGAGACAACGCTAGTGGCATAAGGGTCTCAGAGCCGACCCCAGTTGTGGATAATGGGGTCGTAGCCCCAAAAAAATCAGGCTGAAGAATCAGCCAAAGTGGGCGCGGTCAAGCTCGCGAACACGTGTGGCCAGGGCCTTGAGAAGCTTGCGAGAGATCGCAGGGATGTTGTCGATGGCTCCCTTGAGGGCGCGCTCGGAAATGACAAGCAAACGAACATCTGTGTCGGCAATGACAGCGGCAGTACGTGGGCCATGGTCGAGGAGTGACAATTCACCAATGACCGCACCTGACTTCACGCTGGCGACCTTCTTGCCGTTGCGCTTCACAGTGGCAGAGCCTTCGAGAATCACGTAGGCCTCACGACCTGTTTGGCCTTGGTCCATGATGACCGTGCCGGCCTTGAGCACGCGCTCGGTGCTGCTCTTGACGACGAGGGAGAGTTCCTTCGAGGAGCACTCGGAAAAGAGCGCAATATTGCGGAGGTGATCAACGGTGGACTTGGTACTTGCCATGTGCATAAGTGTAATCACGCTGAGAGCACCACATTTCCACTGGAGCTAGGTCGATTTTGTCGGAATCGTCACATGTGACATCGGCATGTCTCCCCCAATGTCAATGGAGTCGCCCGTGCTGTGAGATTCGGGACACTCGTTATGAAACGGAGAGAAGAGCGTGGCGGTAGTCCGTGGGGATGGGCTGCCCGAGCAACGCCAAAATCGTGGCGGCGATGTTGGAGATACCCGCATCGGAAACACCACCCGAAGTGATGGTGCGAGTCGAGTAGTCGATTGCGATGAATGGCACTGGTGACAATGTGTGCGACTTCTTCGGTACAGCAACACCGTGCGCATCAAACAGTGGCGCACCGTTTTTGTCCCGCTCAATTAACACTTCGCAGTTGCCATGATCAGCAGTGATGAGAAGTGTTCCTTTGGCAGCCTTCACTGCTGCATTCACACGGATGAGAGCTTCGTCAATTGCTTCCACCGCAATGATGGAAGCAGGAATATCTCCGGTGTGTCCCACCATGTCTCCACCTGCAAAATTGCAACGAATAAAGGGGTATTTGCCACTTTCAATTGCAGAAACAACAGCGTCGCCTGTTTCTTTCGCTTTCATTTTTGGCAACTTGTCAAACGAGACATTGTCCGAAGGAATCTCTTCCCACGTTTCAAGTTGTGCATTGAATTTTTCTGAACGGTTGCCGTTCCAGAAGTACGTGACGTGGCCAAATTTTTGTGTTTCGGCAACGGCGTATTGAGCAATGCCTGCATTCGCAAGTAGCTCCGACACAGTGCCAGTCACACGTGTTGGTGGAACAAGGAAATGTGCGGGGATACCCATGTCGCCGTCGTACAACGTCATGCCGACGACAAGGAGATTGTCTGGCAGTGGTCCACGAGCAAATGGAGTGAAGGGCTCTTCGGTGAGAGCGCGATAGATCTCCACGACGCGGTCGCCGCGGAAGTTAAAGATGACAACGGCGTCATTGTCGTGCATGGCACCGACTGGTGTGCCTGATTCGTCGACCACGGTGAATGGGGGAAGGTACTGATCGCTGACGCCTGAGTCCTCGGCGCGGAGGGCGGCAAGGGCTGCTGACGCTGAAGGGAAAGGTCGAGCCGAACCCTGGGCATGTGCTTTCCAGCCATTTTCCACGATGGTCCAATCGGCTTCGTAACGGTCCATGGTGACGATCATGCGACCGCCGCCCGAGCCCACCACAGCGCTGCAGCGGTGGGTAGAGGCAGTGTCAGCCAGGAATGTCTCGAGGTCTGCGAGATATGCCTCAGCTGTGCCATCGATGACGTCTCGACCATCAAACAAGGGGTGAATCACGATCTTTTGTGCTCCGCCGGTGGCTGCTGCAGTCACCAGAGCCTTGAGATGGCGAATATGGGAGTGCACATTGCCGTCAGACAGCAAACCCACGAAATGGATCTGGTGTTGTTGGCGGGCCATGACCATCTGCCAGGTCTCACCCCAGATATCGCCATTGCGGAAGGCTTCTTCCACCTGTTTGGCGCCTTGGTCAAAGATTCGCCCGGCCCCCATGATGTTGTGCCCGACCTCAGAATTACCCATGTCGGCATCAGTGGGAAGCCCGACTGCTACCCCGTGGGCATGAATAGGGAGGGAAACGACTGGTTGGCCATCGACTGTGCCCGCAATGGCACTAAGAAGAAATGGTGCAGCAGCTGAAGTCACGGCATTGTCGGCGGTGGGACCTTCAAGCCCCACACCATCAAGGATGGCGAGAACTAATGGGGAAGAAGCGGTATTGGATCCGGGGGAAGCCATCCCGTCAGACTAAACGGCAAATGGCTCTCCTCAAAGTTGAGTGTACCTCTATCAAGTTTCCTGTCACATTGGTTGCAACAGGGATTAGCACTCCCTTATCCTGACTGCTAACCCCCAACCTCTTCTATTGAAGGAGTCCACCATGGCAAAAGCAGTCGGTATCGACCTCGGAACAACCAACTCCGTCGTTTCTGTTCTTGAAGCAGGCGAACGAGTCGTCATTCCCAACGCAGAAGGTGCTCGCACCACACCATCAATTGTCGCGTTCTCAAAGACCGGTGAAGTCTTGGTCGGCGAAGTCGCCAAGCGTCAGGCCATCACAAACCCTGATCGCACCTTCCGCAGCATCAAGCGCCACATGGGTACAACGTGGAAGTCGGAAGACATTGACGGCAAGAACTATTCATCACAGGAAATCAGCGCACGCATTCTTATGAAGTTGAAGCGTGATGCCGAGGCCTACTTAGGCACAACCGTTACTGACGCAGTCATCACTGTTCCTGCCTACTTCAATGATGCTGAGCGCACTGCAACAAAAGAAGCGGGCGCAATCGCCGGCCTCAATGTGTTGCGCATCATCAACGAGCCCACTGCAGCAGCTCTTGCATACGGCCTCGATAAGTCGTCACAGGACGAAACCATCTTGGTGTTCGACCTCGGTGGCGGAACATTCGACGTTTCCGTGCTTGAAATTGGCGACGGTGTTTTCGAAGTAAAGAGCACCCACGGTGACACACACCTCGGTGGTGACGACTGGGACCAACGCATCATCGATTGGTTGGTCCAGCAGTTCAAGGGCGCACACAATGTTGATCTCTCACAAGATCGCATGGCGTTGCAGCGTTTGAAGGAAGCAGCAGAAAAGGCAAAGATCGAACTCAGCCAAACACAGCAGACACAGATCAACTTGCCATTCATCACTGCAACAGCAGAAGGTCCATTACACCTTGACGAACAGTTGTCTCGTTCGAAGTTCCAGGAGATGACAGCAGATCTCGTTGAGCGTTGCCGTGTTTCATTTGAAAAGGCTTTGAATGATGCAGGCCTGAAGAAAGACCAAGTGAATCACGTGATTCTTGTTGGTGGTTCAACACGTATGCCTGCAGTGCAGGACTTGGTGTTCAGCCTTACTGGCAAGGAGCCAAACAAGACCGTGAACCCTGACGAAGTTGTTGCTGAAGGTGCAGCAGTGCAGGCCGGTGTTCTCAAGGGCGAAGTGAAGGATGTTCTTCTTCTCGACGTGACTCCATTGTCACTTGGTATTGAAACCAAGGGCGGTGTCATGACCAAGTTGATCGAACGCAACACCACGATTCCTACCCGTCGCACAGAAGTGTTCACCACTGCAGATGACAATCAGCCATCAGTAGAGATCAAGGTCTTGCAAGGTGAGCGCGAAATGGCTGCCTACAACTCTGAGCTTGGAACTTTCACCTTGTCGGACCTGCCAGCAGCACCACGCGGTGTTCCTCAGATTGAAGTCACATTCGACATTGATGCAAACGGCATTGTTGTGGTGTCCGCGAAGGACCGTGCCACCAACAAAGAAAACAAGATGCAAGTGCAGAATGCATCTTCGTTGAGCAAGGACAAGATCGAAGAGATGATTCGCGATGCCGAAGCACACGCCGAGGACGATCGTCGTCGCCGTGATGAAGCAGAGATTCGCAACAACGCTGATGCACTCGTGTACCAAACAGAGAAGACATTGCGCGAACAAGGCGAGAATGTCTCTGCTGAAGAGAAGGATGCAGTTGAAGGTCCATTGTCGGCACTGAAGGCAGCGATTGCCGGAAACGACCTTGAGCAAATCAAGTCCGCAACCGAAACTCTGATGGGCGCTAGCCAAGCATTCAGCCAGAAGTTGTACGAAGCAGCAGCTCGCGACAGCGGTGCAGCAGGAACATCAGCATCAGGGGCGTCGGCACCATCCGATGATGACATCGTCGATGCCGAAATTGTTGACGAGCAATAAGCCATGACGGACGAAACTGTCGAACAGCCCGAAGAGGGTGCGGCCGACGTTGTCGAAGAGCTTGTTGTTGAATACGACATCGAGACTCTGCTTGCAGAACGTAATGAGTTCAAAGACATTGCATTGCGTTTGCAAGCAGACTTCGAGAACTACAAAAAGCGCGTGAGTCAGGCGCAGTCAGATGAGATCGCGCGTGCGACTGGTCGCCTCGCTGAGTCTCTTCTTCCTGTTCTTGATGCGTGTGAAGCAGCTTTTGCTCACGGTGCCGAAGGTGTTGAGCCGATTTGGTCATCGCTGATTGGTGCGTTGAAGACACAAGGTCTAGTGGCAATGGACTTGTTGGACCAACCCTTTAACCCGGAACTTGCCGAAGCCGTGATGACTGAACCAGGCGATGGCGCAGAGCCAATCGTGAGCGAAGTGTTGCGCACCGGGTACGAGTGGAAGGGCCGCGTCTTGCGTGCGGCCATGGTGAAGGTAAAGGGATAAGCCTTGACTGCCCAACGTGATTGGTTTGAGAAGGACTACTACGCAGTCCTTGGCGTCTCGAAAGAGGCCTCGGACAAAGACATCACGAAGGCGTACCGTCGCTTAGCACGACAGTTTCACCCCGACACCAACCCTGGTAACAAAGAAGCTGAAGAGAAGTTCAAAGACATCTCTGCCGCATACGACGTAGTCGGTGACACAGCAAAGCGCACCGAGTACGACGAAGTGCGCCGCATGGGACCATCAGCTGGATTCCCAGGTGGTGGCATGGGCTTCGATACGGGTGGCGCCGACTTCGGCGACATTCTTGGTCAGATGTTCGGTGGACGCGGGCGTCGTGGCGGTGCCAGTGGTGTCGGTCCACAACGCGGAGCCGATATTGAGTCCACGCTGAGTCTCTCTTTCGAAGAAGCAGCGCACGGCCTCACTACTTCACTGCATCTCACGGCTGATGCAGTGTGTTCATCCTGTACTGGTTCTGGAGCGCGTCCTGGTACATCACCAAAGATGTGTAGTGCCTGTGGCGGTCGCGGATCTGTTGCAAACAACCAAGGTCCGTTCGCGATGTCTTCGCCATGTCGCTCGTGTGGCGGTAAGGGCAACATCATCGAGTACCCATGTTCCACATGTCGTGGCAATGGAATTGAACGTCGACCACGTGAAGTCAATGTTCGTATCCCTGCTGGAGTCGACAACGGTCAACGGATTCGTTTGAAGGGGCGCGGAACACCTGGTCGCAATGGTGGCCCTGCAGGAGATTTGTTTGTTGAATGCCGAGTGGCATCGCATGCAATCTTCACACGTGAAGGGTTGACCTTGCTCGTGCGAGTACCAATTTCGTTCACGGAAGCTGTTTTGGGTGCAACTATCTCAGTTCCCACCTTGAGCGAAGGTGACGTGACACTTCGTTTGAAGCCTGGCACACAGTCCGGTTCACGTCATCGCGTGAAAGGGAAGGGCATCGCAAATTCCAAAACTGCGGGCGATCTCATTGTCACCGTTGAGGTTTCTGTACCGAGTGATCTCAATGCTGAAGAACAAAAAGCCGTAGAGGCACTGCATGAAGTCCTGCGTCCTCCTCGTCAGCAGGAGAAGCCGTAATGCCTCCGCAGCATCAAGCCGTGTATGTCATTTCGGTGGCGGCTGAACTCGCCGGCATGCACCCACAGACATTGCGTATCTACGAACGTCGTGGCTTACTGACACCTGCGCGAACAACCGGTGGCAATCGTCGCTATAGCGAGTTTGACATCACGCGCTTACGCCGCATTGCGGAGCTTGCCTCCACCGGCATGAATCTCGAAGGCATCCGACATGTGATGTCTTTAGAAGAAGAAGTCATTCGACTTCGAACAGAAGTGGCAGAACTGCGCCAGGGACTTATCGATGCAGTGAACGCACTTGAACAGCGATCTTCGGGAGCA
>JBILBZ010000123.1:0-4279 GCA_044353425.1 Ilumatobacteraceae bacterium
CAACAGCCTCAGTTGTGAAACGGCCGTCCGAGGCTTCATCGGTGACGACACGCATTGTCTCAACACGGAACTGATCCTGTGTCCAACCTGTCGCGCGACGCATCAACATCTCAAGAGACGCATCGGCTGCCTCAAAGTGGTATCCCTCATGTTCAAGACGCTTGAGGTCTTCAATCACTGTGTTGACCGCAGCGCCATCCATTGTGAGACCCAATTCATCGGCTTTTACTTCGATGGTGGCACGTCCGGCCATTTCGCTCACCACGAAACGAGTGCCGTTACCGACGATTTCGGGATCAACGTGTTCATACGCATCACGAGCTCGCTTGATTGCAGAAACATGCAGACCGGCTTTATGAGCAAACGCCGACGCACCCACATATGGAGCCTGCGGATTGAGTGGACGGTTCAGAACTTCCGCAACGTGATTGCTCACCGCTGTGATGCGCGAGAGATGACCCTCTGGCAAACAGCTAAAGCCCATCTTCAATTCGAGGTTCGGAATCACGGTGGTGAGGTTCGTGTTTCCTGTGCGCTCACCCAAACCATTCAATGTGCCCTGCACGTGACGCACGCCAGCCAATACAGCGGCCATTGAGTTTGCAACAGCACAACCCGTGTCGTCATGACAGTGAATACCGAGGGTCGCATCGTTGCCAACGAATGCCTTCACCTTGCCGACGATCTCAGCCACTTCATGAGGCAATGATCCACCATTGGTATCGCACATCACCAAGTGCGTTGCGCCCTTCATGACAGCAGATTCAACGACTCGCATCGCAAACTCAGGGTTGTTCTTGTACCCGTCGAAGAAATGCTCAAGGTCGACCATCACTTGACGGCCGTGGCCATTCAAAAAGTCAACAGAATCTGCGACCATCAAGACACCTTCGTCAAGCGTTGTTTGCAATGCTTCGGTGACGTGATAATCCCACGACTTTGCAACGATGCACACTGCCGACGTATTCGCATCAAGCAAATTGCGAAGGGTTGCGTCATCATCCACTTTTCCTTTTGGACGACGAGTTGATCCAAACGCCACAAGTGTTGAGTTGCGGAAATTGAGTTCTTTTGCTGCACGAGCAAAAAACTCGATGTCCTTCGGGTTGGCGCCTGGCCATCCGCCTTCAATGAAGTGAACGCCGAGATACTCCAGCTGTTCTGCAATGCGCAGCTTGTCTTCGACTGTTGCTGACACGCCTTCTACCTGCATGCCATCGCGCAGTGTGGTGTCGAATGCTTCGACCATTTCAAGTGAGGTGGTGGTGTTCATCTCAATGTCTCCGTTGTAAATCTCGTGTGGTGTGGGGTGAATCTAAGAATGAAAAAACCGCCCTAAGGCGGTCGGTGCGCGCACGTCGGAGGCCGGCGTGCGCTAGAGAATAATGATGATTGACGCAGCAGAGCCGAAGTGGCGGCGGGAGGTGTTTGCGGTCAACATGAGTCAAAGTATCGCCGTATTTGAGGCAATCGTCAACTCCCCTGTGGGCAAAGTTGCCCTAACTGTGGAGAAACCTGTGGAAAACCCATGTCCCTATTGCTGATAAGGGTTTCCCATGTTGAAAACCCTAGGAAATTCCCTGGGTTCTGAGCTCTAGGCGAGCTCGAGCCAGTCCTTGTAATGCGGGAGTTGACCACGAACGGCCTTGCCATAGATATCGGCAACCTGCTTGGTGATCGGGCCAGGGCACGGCACGCTGCGGTCATCGACTGAGTTGATGGCGCTGACTTCAGCAGCTGTACCTACACAGAAGATTTCCTCTGCGATGTAGAGGTCGGAGCGAGCGAGGTTGCCCGTCTCGACTTCATAACCAAGGTCTTTCAGAATCTTGATGACGCTCCACTGGGTGATGCCTTCAAGCGCACCAGCCGACAATGGCGGAGTGATGACTTTTCCGTTGCGAACAACAAAGAGGTTCTCTCCGGTGCACTCGCTGACGAGGCCTTCCATGTTGAGAAGGATTGCTTCGTCGTATCCGGCGCGCAATGCCTCAACTTTTGCGAGAGAAGAGTTTGCGTAGTTGGCAACAGTCTTTGCTGCAGGAGGAAGCATGTTGTGATCAAGACGCTTCCATGAAGAGATCTTCATGCGAACACCCTTGGTCATTGCATCTTCACCGAGGTACGCGCCCCATGGCCAGCATGCAATTGCAACATCCACTGTGCAAGGAAGAGTGTTCAGACCCATCTCGCCATAGCCGTAATACGCAATCGGGCGGATGTAACAACCCGGCAAACCGGTGGAACGAACCGTCTCACGTGTTGCGTCGACAATCTCTTGCACTGTGTATGGAATGTCCATACCAAGAATTTTTGCGCTGCGGAACAAACGCTCGATGTGCTCGGTGAGACGGAAGATGGCAGGACCATCAGCGGTTTCGTAAGCGCGAATTCCTTCGAAGACACCAGTTCCGTAATGGAGTGTGTGGGTCAGGACATGCACCTGAGCCTTGTCCCAGTCCACGAGAGTGCCGTTCATCCAAATTTTCGGTGTGGGGATCAGGGTAGGCATTGGTGCTCCTTGAGATTGCGCTGTTGTGAAGATTACTTGCCAGCAACGAGTGCGGCGATTGAGTTTCCGATTTCCACGGTGTTCCCCATGGGTGCCGTGTCGCAAGCAGCGCGGATACGGGCTGCGGCATCGTTCTCACCCAGGAATTCCAACATGAGTGCAGCTGACAAGATGGCTGCAGTGGGGTTGGCCTTGCCCGTGCCCACGATGTCGGGGGCTGAACCATGCGACGGCTCAAACATGGATGGACCGGTGCGTGCAGGGTTGAGGTTGGCAGACGATGCCAAGCCAATACCGCCGCTGACAGCACCACCAAGGTCGGTGAGGATGTCGCCGAACAAGTTGTCGGTCACGATGACGTCGTAACGGTGCGGATCTTCAACGAAGTAGATACACGCAGCGTCGACGTGGTTGTACGCGGTGCCCACTTGTGGGAACTCTTTTGCAACATCGTTAAAGGCACGCTGCCAGAGGTCACCAGCGAAGGTGAGCACGTTTGTCTTGTGCACGAGTGTCACGTGCTTGCGCTCACGCTTCGCAGCAAGTTCGAATGCATAGCGAATACAACGCTCCACTCCGTGGCGAGTATTCACACTGCCTTGCGTTGCGATTTCATGAGCAGTGCCACGACGAAGAACTCCGCCTTCACCAACGTATGGACCTTCGGTGTTTTCACGAATCACAACAAAGTCGTGCGGGGTGACGTGACCAGGTGCAGTGCCTGCAAACGGACGCTGGTTGACATAGAGATCGAGGTCAAAACGCATCTTGAGAAGCAGGCCACGCTCGATAATCCCAGGAGGGACATCTGGGGTACCGACAGCACCCAACAAAATGGCATCAAAGTTGCGCAGCTGGTTCAGCACCTCATCGGACAAGATCTCGCCATCGCGCAAGTAGCGCATGCCGCCTAGATCGAAATCGGTGGTCTCAATGGCCACTCCGGTTGCACGCACCACTTTGACGGCTTCCGCCGTAACTTCTGGTCCGATTCCGTCTCCACCAATGAGTGCAATGCGATGTGCCATAGGGGCTCCATCGTAGAAGGCGCAGATAGCCTTCCTCGCATGGCAAAGCACCTTCTGTCAGCAGAGACCTACAAAAGGCTCGAAGCCGAGATCACCCACCTCGAGCACAACGAGCTTCCACGCGTTGCAGACCTCATTGGCATTGCCCGCGAAATGGGCGACCTCAAAGAAAACGGCGATTACCACGCCGCAAAGGACGAGTACGGCCAGTTGAACGACCGTAAGAACCTGCTGCTTTCGATCTTGGAAAGTTCCGAGATTGCCACTGCTCCACCAGCAGGTGAAGTGGGAGTTCTCTCTCGCGTCACCATTTTGTTTGACGGTGATGACGCCGATGACGCCGAGTTGTATCTCATTGGTCATATCGAAGAAAAGCGCACTGGCGAGGGTGTCGAAGTGATGAGCCCGGTCTCCCCCATTGGGTCTGCACTGCTCGGGAAGCATGAAGGCGAAAAGGTGGCAATCACACTTGAGAACGGCGCGAAAGTTTCAGTGACAGTCGTAAAGGTTGAGAACTGAGCGATCACCCAACCCCCAACTTGCCTCCTGGTCGTTACATCTCTCTTCCAGGTCGCGGCACCACGTACTTTCGAGAAATCGAGGGGCCTGTCGGTGCATCAACGTTGATGCTGCTGCATGGATGGACCGCGACCGCAGACCTCAATTGGTTCATGTGTTACGAACAACTCGGCGAACACTTCCGCGTGATCGCACTAGATCATCGCGGTCACGGGCGTGG
>JBILBZ010000027.1:0-13600 GCA_044353425.1 Ilumatobacteraceae bacterium
ATAGACGACACCTTTGCCACTTGCATCAAATGTTGAGACATTCTCAGTCCAACATGATGGGCAATGCCGACGAGGGAACCACAACACGGTGTCGCATTCATTGCAACGCTGCAATTGAAAGCGGCCTACGGCAGTTGCAGCCCAGAAAGATGCATTGGCTTGCGTGACAGAGGGTGCGGGGTTAGGCAAAGTGCTCATGCGTCTTCCTGTCCGAGAATAAGAGTGACCGAACCATGACGTGAGCCAAGGCTTCCACCAGTCCCGTGTGCAAGGGCAATCTGTGGATTCGGGACTTGCACCGAAGGATGTGCTTCACCACGAAGTTGACGTACTGCTTCAATCACCTTGGTGATGCCTCCACGGTTTGAAGGATGGTTGTTGCACAATCCGCCACCATCGGTGTTGAACGGCAACTTGCCAAACGGTGCAACGAGTCCACCATCGGCAACGAAGGCACCGCCCGTGCCCTTTTCGCAAAAGCCAAGGTCTTCAATTGTCTGCAACACCGTGATTGTGAAACTGTCGTAGATCGATGCGTAGTTGATGTCCTTCGCTGTCACACCAGCTTCAGCAAACGCTTTCGGACCAGACCACACGGCACCAGTGTGTGTGAGATCAATGCGACCGTTGTTGGTATGTTTCACGGCTTCGCCATGACCAAGAATCTTTGCGTTGGTCTTGCCCAACTTCTTTGCAATCTCTGGAGACACAATCACGAGTGCGCCGCCACCATCAGTGACAACGCAACAATCAAGACGATGCAATGGGTCTGCCACCATCGGCGAATTGAGAACCTCCTCAACCGTCACAACCTTCTGCAGAAATGCATTCGGGTTGTACTGGGCATGGATACTCGCAGCCACCTTGATTTCCGCAAGTTGGGCGGAGGTAGTTCCGAATTCATACATGTGACGCTGTGCTGCAAGTGCGTACGAATGAGGAGCACCCATCATCCCCCACACTTGTTCAAAGGCTGATTCGGGGCCAGGTGTGAACGATGGACCTTGCCAGCCACTCTTTGGCTTCCCGGCGAGTGTCACTAATGCGACATTGCACTTCCCTGCTGCAATGGCCGCGGCGGCGTGACCAACATGCGCGAGGTAGGACGAACCACCTGTTTCCGTGCTATCAACATACGTTGGGTTGATGTTGAAGTAATCAGCAAGTGTGAGGACGCCAAAACCAGCTGTTCCGTCGCAGAACAATGCATCGACGTCTTCCATGCCAAGACCCGCGTCAGCAAGAGCGCCAAGCGCGACATCAATGTGGATGTCCCACACGGTGAGGTCAGGAAGGTCTCGTCCTGGGTGTTCATAGATGCCGGCGATGTAGGCCGCGCCGCGAATACTCATAATGCGCTCATTCGGTCAAAATACGGGGACTCACTATTAGAACAGAACTAGTCTCGCCTTATGGCATCAGGACATTGTTTATGCGGATCAGTCACCTTCGAATTGACAGGAGACCCCTTAGCAACCGCTGTGTGCCATTGCGATCATTGTCAACGCCAAAGCGGTGGTGCGTTCTCCGTCAACATCATCGCCCATAAGTCACAACTCACATTGAATGGCGAGCTTCGCACGTATCAAGAACGTGGCGACAACAACGATGATGTATACGTCGAACGGCGTTTCTGCCCAACATGTGGGTCCTCAGTCGTTTCTGAACTCATGAAACGCGATGGTGTCATTGCGATCAAGGCTGGCCTTCTTGATGACAAATCAAATGTGAAGCCCGCTGTTGAAGTGTGGTGTGTTGATCGCCAGCCGTGGGTGAATCTGCCCGGCATGGCTGTCTCTCTCGACCGCGAATAGTCCTGAGAAAACCAAAACCCCCGACCCGTGGAGGCCGAGGGTTTCAGATCTTGAGAAGTGCAATGTCATTGCTGACATCCACTACTGGTGGCGGGGACAGGATTTGAACCTGTGACCTTCGGGTTATGAGCCCGACGAGCTACCGGGCTGCTCCACCCCGCGTCGTAGTTAGACCCTTACCGTACAAGGGCAATCGCACGCTTCCAACCTCTCCTGCCGGCGCCCAGGGCGTACTGTTGTAGCGATGTTCGCAAAAGCAAAAAAGACCCGCGACGCCGTCGAGGCGCTCCAGGCTGAGGTCTCTGCTCTGCGCGATCAGGTTGCAGAACAATCAGCACAGGCAACAGCCGAGCGCGAAGCTGCTCGCTCCATCGCTGAACGTATTGCAGGCTTGGAAGCGCGCGTATCCGGCATGGGCTCAGAACTCTCCCGACAACTGCATGAACTTGGTAGCGAGATCGAAGAACTCAGCAAGCGTGCTGAAGAAGCTGGCGTCGCTGAAGTTGTCGAAGCGCTAAAGAACGCACAGACCCGACTTGCAACAGAGCAAGCGCGTTATCAAATCACTTTCCGTCAAGACCTTGCGGCCTTGGCGAATCAGTTATTGCAACGCGCTCGCTAAGAGCAATTACTTAATGGCCGTGAGTGCCTTCTGCACCAACGCACGTGCCTGCATCGTCTTTGTTTGATACGTGGCGAAGTCTGGTGGATTCTTCGCCAGTGCAGCATCTGCCTCAGCGAACAAGCGGTCTGCCTGTTGCAACATCTGCTTTGCGGTCAGACCTGAACCCGCTGGCACCGTTGTTGTTGGTGATCCAGGAATTGTTGTCGTTGTAGGACCGCCAGTAGATCCGCCCACGCGGTCACCGAGATTCATGCTGAAGCCGGGGAACAACTGTGCAATGACATCCGTCAGGCTGTTACCAATGACTGACTTGCCGTTGTAGCTAGCCAACACTTTGCGAACAAAGATCTGCTTCGCATCTGCA
Source organism: Ilumatobacteraceae bacterium (assembly GCA_044353425.1). GTDB lineage: Bacteria > Actinomycetota > Acidimicrobiia > Acidimicrobiales > Ilumatobacteraceae > UBA2093. The sequence goes on from JBILBZ010000027.1 coordinate 2,804, forward strand.
GCATCAGGCAGCACAAACATTGGACGCAGATAAATCAATCCACGACCAACAGGTACCAACTGAAGATCTCCATACATCACTCGGGAACCACGTTGGTCAAGTGGCGTGATTGTCTGAGAGATGGCAGGTTCGCTCTCAAACTCCGCAGCGACAGTTGCTGGCCCTGGAGGCAAAGGAGTTTGCACATCAAAGACCTTTAACTTGCCATACGTCTTCGGGTCGCTTGACACCACCATCATTGACCGTAATTCCTTACGACTGTCATCAGATGAGAACGGCACGAATGGTCGAATCATTGAGAATTCACCCACATCAGTTTGAGAACCGGGCGCATGAAAGATGGAGTAATAGGGGCTGAACCGCGTACCAAGTGAGTCGGAGGCATTGATCGAATCAACGGCACCAATTACTGGCGTCGCTCCAGTTCCTGTCGCCGCTCCATTGGAAGAGCTTCCTTCCGGCTCAGATGGTGGCGCTTGAGCAACACTCCACGCAGCATCCCGATTGAAGAACAACGTGGCGTCATCAAATTGGTAGCGACCAAAGAGATTTGTCTGTACTCGGAATAAGTCTTCTGGATAACGGAAGTGCGCAGACAACGCAGCTGGAACGTCCTTTTTGCTCTTAAAGAGTTTGGGGAAGGCGGCCTTCCACATACGAGCAATCGGGTCGTTCGGGTCGACGAGATACAGGGTGACTTCACCCGTATACGCATCAACCACTGCTTTCACACTGTTGCGGACATAGTTGAAAGAGTGATTCAGACCGCTGTCACTACTCAGTTGTGAGATGTTGGCAGTTTCTGCATACGGGTAACGATTGGTCGTCGTAAACGCATCAATCACCCATTTCACTTTGCCTTCGGTCACTACCGGATACGGATCCGAATCAAAGTGAAGGAACGGAGCAATCTTCTCTACACGAGAACGAACGTCGCGCTGGAGAAGAATCTGTGAATCGTTCGTAATCAAGCTTGAGCCGAACAGGTTGAACTCTCCAAAGTTGATTGCAAGCGCAATCTTGCGAATCATGCTGTTGAAACGAATGCCGTTCTCCCCGGCATAGGCCTGAGCTTTCGTGTCAGGGCATGCTTGTTCCTTCTGGGAGGTATTGACGATTGAGTAACCGTCCAATCCGTCGCCAAAGTAAATCTGTGGCTGATCAACTTGCAGGTCTACGTAGGAAGGACGACCATCATCAGTTGCAACACTGGCAGGTGCTGCAATAACTCCGCATCCGTGTGTGTACAACAAATGTCGCGACACCCACGTGCGGTTCGGAATTCCTTCAGATTTCAGTTCACGTGTAGCAACAAGAACTTGCTGTACACGACCATCAATTGAATAACGATCAACATCAAGATCCGTCACTCCGTAGAAAGAAGCGAGACCTTGGTCCAGAGCAAAACGATCCCTCATCTGAACTGGGTCGAGCTGACGAACATCGCGTAATGCAGCATCGTTTGCTGTCACATCATCTGCAGTAATTTCGCCGAAGGTACTTGAAACGCGTTCCACGTTGTTGATACCCATTGCTATCTTCGTGGCTTCAATGTTCCGCTGAATGTATGGAATTTCGCGAGTGCTTACGTTGGGCTGAACAATGAATCGTTGAATGATGGCCGGGTACACAGTGCCGGCCACCAGTGCCACTACAACCCACAAGCCCACGGCCATAACCGGGAGACGCCATCCACGTTGGCGCACATTCCACAGCAAGAGAACAGCAACGGCCAACGAAACGAGGATCATCAGGTTCAGAGCAGGAAGCTGAGCTTTGACATCGGTGTACAACGCTCCGCGAACAACTCCACGCTCTGATGCGGTGAGGTCGTACTTCGACAACCAGTAGTTCACTGCGCGAAGGAGTGCTGCGCCTGCAAATAGAACTGAGAGATGCACCTTTGCCTGAGCTGAAACACGTTGTACACGGTCTTGTGGACGAATGCTTCCATTGACGAAATGGAAGGCCGTGACAATGATGATCGCAAGTACCAACATGCCAAATGTCCATGCAACAACAAACTGTGCGAATGGCAGACGGAAAACGTAAAAGCCCACATCTTCATTGAATTGTGGATCGCTGACAGCGAATGCCTGACGGTTGCGGAACATCAGCCAGTTCTGCCATTCAGCAGATGCAGGGAGACCCAGCATTAGGCCGACAACAGCTGCGAGAGCGATGCGCAGTTTGCCACGGTTCTTTTCAGTCGCTTCACGAATGCGCATCACTGTTTGATCTTCAGGAGTGTTCGGCAGCGTGAGTGGTGCGACCTTGTCCGCAATCATCAAGTTGACCAGAACAAACACAAACGCGCCAACGGCGAAGATGGCGGCAAGTTCGATTTTGCTTGTGAGAATTCCCCAATACACCTCGCTGTGGCCAACGCTGTCGAACCACAAGAGATTCACATAAAACGAAGAGAGGCTTCTTGCGGAAAAGGCCAGCAGCAGGACAGCGCCAATGACCACCGAGACAATGATTCGGCCTCGAGATGGCTTTCCAAAATTAGGAACTCGAAAGGCTGGCCCTCCCGGGCCACGGGGGGGAAGATCAGAACTGTTACGCACGCATCAGGACGCTAGTCCTGAACGGGACAAACAAGGCATCGGCATCCAGGATGAGCCGGTGGCATTGCGTGCCCTGTGGGGAACTCTTCGCCCTTAGTAACAGCGCCGGCGAGAGAGTTGTCCTCGCACTCGCTGCAGCATGCAGCCTCTGGGTCAACCATCCAGCTCACGCGGGTTTGCGGCTCAAGAGCCAAGAACCCACCCTTGCTGTATGCCGTGCATGCGAGATCATCCACATGCTGGTCAATGAGATCCGTCTTCCACTTGCGGTACACATCACGCATGAGACTTGCCAAGATCTCTCGGTCGCCTTCGGCTTCGCCAATAGCAATTCGCGTGTCCTCACGGAAACCAGCAACAAAACCTGCCGTGACGGAGTCCTTCACATGGCTTGCAACTGCCTTTTGAGTCACGCGACGACTGGAGCCTCCGGCCACCTTGACAGACTTTGCACCAGAACCTGCTGCCGCCATCGTGTCCTCTGCAATTGACTCTGCATAACGGGATGCATGCTCTTCCGGTGTTCCCAAGATTGCATCCATCTCAAGAGAGCTTCGCTTGCCTCGAAGATGCTCGAGCACATTGTTCTGCTCATCAGCCAACACCCGCTTTAATTTGCGAGCCATGGTGACGACGAGGCTGGAGAGGGCCTCATCACGCTCAGCGAACCTGGCCGGATTGGCCGCGATGATCTCTTGCTGTGGCTTTGACTTCTTCTTTGGAGCTGCCTCTTTTGTAACTGTCTCAGTTGTGACGGCCTGTTCCTGAATTGCAGGTTCTGCTGTATCAACTTTCGCCGCAACATCGGCTGTCGTGCCCGCGCGTAACTTTGCAAAAATATCATCGACACCTGATGTTGCTTTCGGTGCCTTCTCTTCGGCAGCTACAACAACTTCGGGGACCTCAGGTACTTCAGGAACTTCGTTGCCACGACGACCACGCCCGAACAGTGAGACAACGTTTGTCTGGTTGATCTCTGCAGGTGTTTCCTCGATCATCGGGGGCTCATTGGCGCCGTCATCGAAGCGAGAAAGACCATGCACAGGGTGTTCTGCAGAAATAACAGCTGTTTCGATGATCTCTTCAACTGCCTCAGTGATGACGTCAGCGACATCAATAACATCTTCAACAACGACTTCTGGTTCTGTGATTTCAGATTCAGGAGTCTCTACAACAACATCAGTGATTGAAGTTGACTCAATGACTTCGGCAGTTTCATGATCAAAAATCACTGTCGTGGACACTGCAACTTCAACTGTTTCTGCAACGTCTGCTGTTTCATGGTCAAACACTTTCACAGGTGAATGCTCAGGGTTAACAATGGGGACTGGCCCTGTAGTTGGTGTCAAATCAACAATGAATTCAGGCTCATCGTGTGCTTCTGTTAAACCATTAATGACATCTTCACTTGCAAGACGTGCGCGCTCAAAAGCATTGAGCAAACGATCACGACCATGAAGCAGTTGTTCAATTTGTCCGCGGGCTGCATCACGACGACGTGACAATTCCGAAAGAACTTTCTCGCGATATGCACGAGCTTCATTGACCATGTCGCGGCCCTGCTGCTTCGCCATTTCAATTTCAGCTTCAGCATCATGTGCTGCATCTTCGTTAATGCGTGCCGCTTCGATCATGGCTGATTCACGAATGCGGGCTGCATCTTCGGCTGCATCTTTCACAAGACGAGTTGCCGACTCCTCGGCACGATCACGAATCTGTGTGCTTGCATCACGCGCAGTGGTAAGAACTCGAGCTGCCTCTTCGCCAAGAAGTGTGGTGACAGTCTCTTCATCAAGGCGTCCTGGCGCCGACATGCCACGTGTCTGCATCGTGCGCAGTTCGTTTTCAAGGAAACGCTCGCGCTCTTGCAACCGAGCTAGTTCGGCAGCCACCATTCGGAGAAAATCACGTACTTCGCCTTGGTCAAAACCGCGGCGATTCGTCGGAAACGCTGCTGAGCCCACCGCAGCAGGTGAAGACGGGTCGGGACGGGAGAAGGAAATAGCCATGACACCTCCACAGTACGGTGCCGTAGGGGGTCAGAAGTGGCATTATCCACAGGCTGGTGCCAGTGGCAAGCCTTGCCCTGAAAGGGACAGCTACTTTTTCAGGGTCTTGGGAAGGCTCGAGCCACCATTACGTCGGAGCTCCTTCAGTGCCTCATCCAATGTGGCCACCTGCACGATGCGGACTTCAGAACCTGCGGCGGCACGAGCTGCTGTCATTTCATCTGGTGATTGACCGGCTGGGACAAGAAACAGAGTCACTCCAGCATCCCTCACCGCGATGGCTTTCTGCTCCAGAGCCCCAATGGCCCCCACATTCTGGTTCTCATCCATCGTCCCCGTTGCGGCGACGCGACCCTTCCCCATGAGATTGCCCTCGGTGAGTTCATCGAGCAGTGCCAAGGTAAAGGCAAGTCCTGCCGATGGTCCCCCGATATCGGCAGTACTGATGTTCACTTCAAAGGGAAGTGACGCCACGCGAGTATCAGCAGGGATGAAACCGATAATTGCCCGTTCATCATCCGGGCTTGCCATCAATGTGACTCTCACTTTTTTGGACTTCCTTTTGCCTTCTTCATTCGGTCCGATATACGGCAAGACCGTGAGAACGACAGTCTCGCCTACATTGCGATTCTTCATCTGAGTAGCAAGGAGAGACAACGTCTCTGTCGGAACTCCGTTGATATGAGTGATCTGATCTCCTACTTGAAGATTGAGGCACGCGGAATTCTTGGCGGGAGCATTTTGACAAATCAATTGCTCAATCAAGATCGGCCCTTCCTTCAAAGTTGCTTCAAGACCGACCTTGCTCATAGCTACATACTCAGCAATTTGCTTCGCTCCCGTCATCGCTTGGAAACCAAGTCGCCGCGAAGAAGTAGGAGTCTGCTCACCGAATTGCTCCGTATACGTATTCACGCGTACATAAGGGTCAAGCCATCCAAGTACTGAATCCAAGATTGAAAGCTGTCCACCAAAAGCAGTAACGAATCGAATGCCATTGTCAGCGACGTATCGCCGTGGAACAGCATCGCCTTCCCTCGTTGGCATAAACCCAATACGAGATGAAACTGTCATAGCCTCGCCAGGAGCAATCTCCCACCGCTGAATTCGCACACTTGCCATGACAATAACGGTGAGAAGAATCAGCCACGAAAGAGTGATGAGAGGCAGCGCAACCCGAAGAGTGCGAATATCTGCAGGCAACGATGGTGGCGGGAGGGGTACGCTTACCTCGTTCATGAGTTCTTCATTCATTTCTCAGTCGCTCCTGTCGATCTCCACAACTGGCACAGGCGTGCGTGCTGTTTGGGTACTGGCATTGGCACTTCTTGCATTGTGGATAGTTGACCGCATGAAGCCTGCCACGCCTCGACGCCCAATTCCTGTTCGGGTAGACAACAAATTGACTCCGTTGTACCGCGAACCAGACCAACAGCAACGCCGCAAGGCAATTTTCAATCTTTCAGCCGGTGCAATCGTGCTCGGTGCGCTCATTGCATGCATTGTTGGCTTCATGCTCACCATCGCTCTCGAGCTGGTGGGCGGACTACTCCAGGCATAGAAGTGTCCATCGACGAGAGATTCGCCGTCATCCAATCCGGATTCAACGGAGACGTTGCCACTGCTACAGCGGGCTTGTCTTCCCAACATTCAGATGTTCGCGCCAGTGCGCTGCGGTCTCTTCATCGATTGAATGAATTGACATCTGAACAACTACAGATTGCAATTGCAGATACTGCGTCTGAAGTTCGTCGAACTGCTGCCGAATTTGCTGCGCCGTTTCATGATGTCTCCATCCATCACCTCATTGATGATGCAGATGTCTTTGTTGCCGAAATGGCCGCCTGGAGTTTGGGTGAGCGCACGCCCGTCACTGATGATGAACTGCAACAGTTGATTGACCGCACCACCACGCATGATGAACCTGTTGTTCGTGAGGCGTGCGCTGCAGCGTTGGGTTCCATCGGTGACGAACGTGGGCTACCAGCAATTCTGATCGCATGCACAGACAAGCCAGCTGTTCGCCGTCGCGCAATTCTCGCGTTGGCTCCATTTGAAGGCGAAGAAGTTGATGCTGCATTGGCACACGCTTTAGAAGATCGCGACTGGCAAGTGCGCCAGAACGCCGAGATTCTTGTGCATCCTCGCGACTAACGCGACATCTTTTTCAGAGCAGCAATTCTTTTTGTTTCACAACGATCGTGCACAAAACATTCATCAAGATGATCATTAATCATCCCCATTGATTGCATGAATGAGTACACAGTTGTCGGTCCCACGAATTTCCACCCGCGTTTCTTTAAATCTTTCGATAACGCAATAGCCGAAGGTGAAGTAGTTGACAGTCCCGATGGGTGTTGCCCATCTCCATCGCGACCATGCGGAGTGTTGGGCGCGAATGACCAGAAATGCCGCGCCAACGACCCTGAGTGTTCGATTAGTTCAAGTGCTCGGGCCGCATTGTTGATTGTTGCTTCAATTTTTCCCCGATGCCGAACAATTCCTGCGTCAAGTACCAGGCGCTCAACATCATCCTCGTCAAATTGCGCAACCTTTGAAATATCAAAACCGTTGAATGCAGCACGAAAGTTTTCTCGCTTTCGCAAAATCGTCAACCAACTGAGTCCCGCTTGAAAGCCTTCAAGACAAATTTTTTCGTAGAGACGCTGATCATCAGTGACTGCGACTCCCCATTCAGTGTCGTGATACCGCTGATACGGAATATCTTCTCCGGGCCACCAGCATCGAAAATCACCTTTTGATGTTGGACGCAACCATTCCATAGAAGTAACCACTTCCCTACCGCGTGAACTGACTCGAATAGCTGACTCGTTTGCCAGTACGTACTGAATATGTCTTCACATCCACAAAACCAGTGTTTCATGGAAAGTACTCCTGCCTCCAAGTTATTTGCATTGGGCAAATAGAAGTACGGTGAACCTCATGGCGAAAGAATCCTCAGTCCCCGGTTTCACCCAAGCAAGGCTCATCATGGTGTTGGGTGCATTGGCAACCGCAACCATGCTCGCCAACTTGGAAACCTCGATCATCGCGACTGCACTTCCAAAGATCGTGGGCGACTTCAACTCTTTTGAGAGTTTTGCCTGGGTTGGCACGTCGTACATCGTGACCTCAGCTATCGCCACACCACTTCTCGGAAAACTCTCCGACATTTACGGACGTCGGCGCATCTTTCAGATCACGATGTTTATCTTTCTCGTCGGTTCATTCCTGTGCGGTGCCGCAGGCTCCATGGGGCAACTCATTGCGGCACGTGCGTTCCAGGGCCTGGGTGGCGGCGGTATTCAAGCACTTTCATTTGCAGTCATCGGAGACATCATTCCGCCACGCGATCGTGGCCGTTACATGGGGTACTTCACACTTGCTTTCGTTGGCTCGGCAATTCTGGGGCCTCTTGTTGGTGGATTCATCATTGATCATTACGAGTGGAAGTGGATCTTCTGGATCAATGTGCCATTCATCCTCATGGTGGGCACAGTCACGCACTTCGCTCTCAAGCTGCCCTTTAAGCGCAAAGAAGCAAAACTTGACTATGCAGGTGCAGCACTTCTGTCATTCACCATCGCCACGTTGATGATTGGACTCGAAGAAGGCCGCAAGGGCTGGACCGATACGAACGTGCTTTTACTTTTCGCATCTGCTGCGGTGGGACTCTTCGCATTCATTCAGATTGAGAAGCGTGCATCAGAACCCATGATTCCTTTGCACTTGTTCTCGAACAAAGTTGTCTTCCGTGCCGCCATGTTGGGAATGTGCGCCGGAACAATCGTGTACGGGTCCGGATCATTTCTCGCTCTGTACTTTCAAGATGCCCTCTTCGTTTCCCCGACCGAATCAGGTCTTCGCTCACTTCCACAGATGGTCGGAGTCACTGCAGCAACATTTGGTGTGGGTCGACTGATCTCAAAAACAGGGCGCTACAAGCCGTTCCCCATTATTGGTTCCAGTCTTGCAACGGTGGGCCTCATCGCCATGGCTCAGATTGACGGCAAAACGAATTATCTCTTCTTAGTGATTCCCATGATTCTCATGGGCTTTGGTGCAGCATCAATTTTCACGTCCACATCTATTGCGAGTCAGAATGGCGTGGAGTATCAAGATCTCGGAGTAGCGACTGCCACTGTGATGTTCTTCCGGTCTCTTGGTGGATCATTCGGCCTTGCAGTATTCGGCACACTTCTTAACTCGACCATTCGTAGCGAAATCCCAGCAAGAGTTCCCAACATCGCCCCTGAAGATGCATCCACGCTCATCCGCTCTCCGGAAATGATTCAAAAACTTGAAGCCGTTCCACGTCAAGCAGTGATTGACAGTATCGCTCTTGGTACCAGCAGAATTTTCTGGTGCTGTGCAGCGTTAATGGCAATTGCAATGGTCCTTGCGTGGCTATTGCCAGAGATTCCACTCAAGCAACGTGCCGGGCTTTCTGATGCCCTCGAGGACAAAGCACCTGCGCACTAATTGAGCAGACCTCTACTGAAGTGTTGCGACAAGCACGGGAATCACGCGTGAGGTTTTTTCTCGGTAGTCGTTGTACTGCGGGAAAACCTCAGCGGAACGATCCCACCAGATTGTTCTCTCATCGCCGGTGACCTCACGAACAGTGAAGCGATGAGCTTCTGGTCCATCTTGTACTAAGACCTCAGTGGGATGCGCGAGAAGATTCGAATACCAATCAGGATTCTGATCGGAACCGCCTCGAGATGCAACGAGTGCATATTCACCTTCGTGCTCAACGCGCATCAATGCAATCTTGCGAACATTGTTCGACTTGGCACCACGCATCGTCACGATGATGACGGGGATGCCGGAGTCACGAAGTGTGTTGCCTTCTGTGCCACTCGACTTCTCGTAGGTGTCGACTTGATCTCGCACCCATGCCATAGTGCTAGGAACGTATGTGCCTTCAAGGTGAGCCATTGCAACAGTCTACGGGTTAGCGATTTTCGGTATTCACATTGAGCACACGACCAAGCTTGCGGAAGCTGGAACGAAATGCCTCCAGGACCTCAGGATTGTCAATGAGTTCAGCAGGTAATCCCTCTTGCGTTACCACGATGAGAGTTCCATCCCGTTCGGGTACAAATGTTTGCGTTGAGCGAAGTTCTCCGCCCATGAACTCGGGTTCTCCGAACACCATTTTGTGTGGCGCTTCGAGTTCCAAAATGATTCCCTTATTTGGGCTCACCTCGCCAGATTCTTCAAAAACCATGTCGAATTCAAACCGTCCACCGACATGAAATTCCATGACGACAGATTCCAAAGGAATAGATAAGCCTTCGGGCGAAAAGAACTGATGGAAAAGTTCAGGAGTCGAATAGGCATTCCAGATGACGTCAGGAGTTACGCCCACCCAATGTGTAATCACTAAAGCTCTGCTCATCTCAATTTCCTCTTAAGTCCTTCTACAAAGTGAAGCGGTAGACATTGGTATCGCGTTGCACAAAGCCAAGGCGCTGATACAGACGATTCGCTGCTTCACGCGACGGACGCGACGTGAGATCAACGGTCACTGCACCACGCGCACGAGCCTCAGTGAGTGCCGCCTGATTGAGCGCTTCCCCAACACCATGCCCGCGAGCAGAAGAGTCGACGACAACATCTTCAATCCATGCGCGCAGTCCCGTCGGAATGCGAAATGTTGCAAGCGTGAGAGATCCCACAATTTTTCCATCAACATGAGCAACAAAGAGCACCGAGGAATTCGAAGACACAATCTCTTGCAATTCACCTGAGCTTGGTGGCGGATTTGAGGACGACAGTTGTGGAATCAGCAATTCAAACGCCGAGATGAGTTCCGGCGTGACTTCGGTGGCCCGTTCAACAACAACTGACATGGTCTCCACCTTGCCACAAGATGAACAAATTCCCATGTTTTCAACAGGGAAATTAAGGAATTTCATGTCCCAAAAAGGGCGGTAGATTTCAGAGGTAATGACGGCTTCAGATCACGTCCGCTGGCTATCGAGTCCGAAACTCCATAACCCCACGGTCATCGCAGCATTTAGTGGCTGGAATGATGCAGCAGATGCCGCGAGCACTGCAGTCCGCACATTGATTGACGTATGGCATGCGGAACCCCTTGCAGAAATCGACCCTGAAGAGTTCACCGACTTCGCAACGATCCGCCCTTCGGTGCGTCTGGAAGATGGCATCACTCGTTCCATCGTGTGGCCGAAAGTCAGTCTGTGGCATGC
>JBILBZ010000028.1:0-13402 GCA_044353425.1 Ilumatobacteraceae bacterium
TTGGCGTGCCGGTTTACATCCATGATGAGCGTCGGTCGACGGTGGAGGGAGACCGAGTGTTGATGGAGCGCGGGCTTAATGCACAAGACCGTCGTAAGGTCATCGACAAAGTTGCGGCGGCTGTCATCTTGCAGGCTTGGCTTGATGCGGGAAACATTGGAGATCTTCGTGGCCGGTGATCCGCTTCTTCCTAATGATTGGCATGAAGACCCGTGGGACCAAGTTTCTGTTGTCTCTGAAGGCTCAACCGAGGAACTTGTGCCAGGGTTCGACTCCTTTCGACGTCCTGTGCGGATGGTTGTTTCGATTGTCATTGCGACGATTCTTTTGATTGGTGTGTCCGGGTGGTGGGTCGTTCACCAGCTGAATCCTGCGGGTGAACCAGGTGCATCTATCAACTTCACTGTGAATGATGGGGACACGCTTGCCAGTGTTTCTCGTCGTTTGGCAGATCAGGACATCATTAAGAGTTCGTCTATTTTTCGTTGGTACGCGTCAACAAAAGGTGGCATTGATTTAGTACCGGGCTATTACACGTTGCGTGTAGGGGATAACGCAGGATCGATAATTAAAACCTTGTCCACTCCGCCAGCGCAAACTTTTGTCTCTGTCACTTTCCCCGAAGGAATGACAGTCGCCCAGATGGGCGATCGTCTCGCATCCAAATTGACATTTATGTCTCCTGCGGATTTTGCAGCTGCTGCATCAGACGGATCGGTACGGTCTGATCTCCAACCCAAAGGTGTCAATTCATTAGAGGGTCTACTTTTTCCTGATACGTATCAAGTGTCCGGTGATGGTTCAGAATCTCGAGTGGTGTCAACAATGGTGTCGATGATGCAGCGTGTTGCTCGGCAGGTTGACCTAGCTGCTGGAGCAAAGTTACGCGGCTATACCCCCTATCAAATTTTGATTATTGCGTCTCTGATCGAACGTGAAGCAAAAATTTCAGATGATCGGTCAAAGATTGCACAAGTGATTTACAACCGTCTCGCTGCAAAGATGCCTCTCGAGATCGATGCCGCTGTGAAGTACGGCCAGGACCCTGCGATGACATGGACTGAGATGAAGGCAACGGACACCCCGTACAACACTTATATCAATAAGGGTCTTCCTCCTACGCCAATTGCGAATCCAGGGAGGGCTTCTATCCAAGCCGCTTTGGCCCCTGCCGGTGCACCACCAAAGTCAGACGAGGCATGTGTCGGTCTTGCAGCTGGTGTGAAGTGTCAATACCTCTTCTACGTGCTTGCGACAGCCGAAGGCGGACACGCATTCTCTACAACATATGAACAGCATCTTGCCAAAGTTGCGACTGCAAAGGCGGCGGGACTTCTCCCATGATCACGAACAATTCTCTTCTCGGGGCAGTGATTGGTACTCCCATCTCACAGTCACTGTCGCCAACTATTTATCGTGCAGCCTTTGCATCTCAATCTTTGGTGGGCGAGTACGAAGCAATCGAAGCAAATGAATCCAGTATCGAAATCACTCTTGACCAACTGCGGAGTCGGGGTGTGCAAGGGCTGTCCGTCACAATGCCGCTGAAGGAAGCTGTTATCCCTTTCCTTGACGTCCTCGATGATGATGCTCGTCTCTTGAATGCTGTGAACTGTGTCGATTTCACCAACGGGGTGGCGACAGGACACAACACTGATGGCGATGGCTGTTGCGATGCTCTTGAGCAACAGGGTGGCGCACTACTGGGTGGAGCACATGCTGTTGTGCTGGGGGCTGGCGGTACCGCACGATCAGTTGCATTAGCGCTTGGTCGCCGTGGGGCTCGCGTGGCAATCATCAATCGAACAGCCGCAAAGGCTGAGGAACTAGTGCGCACTCTTGCTCCAGCGGCACAAGAAGCTGGCGGAGACATCGTGATCGGCTCTCTCGACGAAATCAGCCGTGCAGGAGTTCTCGTGAACACCACCTCGGTGGGGATGAACTCTGATGAACTTCCTCTTCCAGCGAACATTCTGCGCCGCAATATCGTGGTGCTCGATGCTGTGTATTCGCCGATGGAGACGGCCTTGTTAAAGGCGGCCCGTCAAGCAGGCGACAAGACGGTCGACGGCTTATGGATGCTGATTCAGCAGGCTCGACGCCAATGTGTGCACCAATTTGGCTGGAATCCAGAGGCTGAACCCATGCGTGAGGCTGCAGAACGGGAACTTGCTGCTCGCCACAAGTAGTCTGAAATGGTGCTTAGGTACCTTACAGCTGGCGAATCTCACGGAAAAGCTCTCACGGTCATCGTGGAAGGCCTCCCTGCAGGCATGCCCATTGTCGCTGAAGATATAGAGACAGATCTCGCTCGCCGTCGATTGGGATACGGCCGCGGACCGCGTCAGCGCTTTGAGAAAGATGTGATCACTTTGGTGGGCGGAGTGCGCCACGGACGCACTCTTGGTTCACCTGTTGCAATTGAAATTCAAAACTCTGAATGGTTCCGTAGCGACAAGTGGCATGCAGAAATGTCTCCTGAGCCAGGAGCAACAGAGTCGCCACTGACGCAGCCACGTCCCGGACATGCAGACCTCGTGGGTATGCAGAAGTACGGGTTTGCGGATGCTCGTGATGTTTTGGAACGAGCAAGTGCTCGTGAAACAGCTGCTCGTGTTGCGGCTGGTGCATTGGCAAAACAATTGTTGCGACACATTGGTGTGAACATTCTGAGCCATGTTGTTCAGATGGGCAGCGCTAAAGCGCAGAACGCATCTCTCCCGACGTTTGCCGACCTTGTCGCAATTGATGAGTCAGAAGTTCGATGTTTTGACAAGAACGCTGAAGAGGCGATGATCACTGCAATCAAGGACGCGGCACGCGAGGGTGACTCTCTCGGCGGCATTGTTGAAGTGATTGCTTATGGAGTACCCATTGGTCTTGGCAGTCACGTCCATTGGGACCGCAAGATTGATGCAATGTTGGCTCAAGCTGTCATGAGCATTCAGGCTGTCAAAGGTGTCGAGATTGGTGATGGGTTTGAGACTGCAGGTCTTCGTGGAAGCCAGTCGCATGACCCCATCTTGTGGGATGCAGCCAACAAGAAATATGTACGCGAAGGACATCGATCTGGTGGTACCGAAGGCGGCATCACCACTGGTGAACCATTGATTGTTCGTGCGGCGATGAAGCCTCTTGCAACGTTGAACAAGCCCACCCTGAAGACGGTTGATACGGTCACCAAAGAAGAAACAGTGAGCTTTAAGGAGCGCACTGATGTGACGGCAGTTCCTGCATTGGGTGTTGTCGCAGAGACAATGGTGGCCTTGGTTCTCGCAGCAGAAGCCCAACGTAAGTTCGGCGGCGATTCTTTAGCGGAATTCGTTCGCAATGCTGCCTCGTTTGAGGCGACACTAGGGTCGTGACTCACGAACGCCTCACCATTGTCCTGGTGGGGCTGATGGGCACAGGGAAGTCAACTGTGGCGCGAACCCTTGCAACGCATTACGGCCTTGAATGTCTTGATACGGACAAGCTCGTGGAAGCCCGTGCTGGAAAACCAGTGCGACAGATGTTTGTTGAAGATGGTGAAGATGCTTTCCGGGATCTTGAATCCGATGTGCTGTCGTCCTGTTTGCGGTCTCCTCAGGGCGCGGTGATTGCTGGCGCAGGTGGAGTAGTTCTTCGAGATGAGAATCGCGATTTGTTGAATGCAGCCCGACAGGATGCCGGAGCGATTGTCGTATGGCTCCATGCGCAGCCTGAAGTTCTTTCTGTTCGGACAGCAAAAGGTTCTCATCGACCCCTTCTTGATGATGACCGCGAGGGGACGTTGGTTCGTATGTCGCAAGAACGGACGCCGTTGTATTCGCAAGTTGCTGACATTGTTGTCGATGTATCAGAGAGATCTCAAGAATCAGTATGCGCACTATTGATTGATGCAATTGATGAAGCAGTGAAATATGGAGATGGTGCAAATGAGTGAGATGAATCGCGTAACTGTTGAACTCGGCAATCGGACATATTCGGTTGTTGTTGGTCATGGAGTAATTGCCGAGACTGCGTCACTTCTTCCGGCAACAGCAAAGCGCGTTGCTGTCGTCACTCAATCTGGTATTCCAGCTTCTCTTGTTCCTCGTTTTCCGAACCACCAAGTAACAGTTCATGAAATTGGAGTGGGTGAAGAACACAAGTCTCTGACTACCATCGCGCAGTTGTGTAGTGCTTTCGCCCAGGCTGGGTTAACGCGCCACGACGTCGTCGTCGGAGTTGGCGGTGGAATGGTGACCGACATCGCTGGGTTCGCTGCGGCTTCTTACCATCGCGGCATTCCTGTCGTTCATGTTGCAACTTCATTGCTGGCGATGATTGATGCTGCTGTCGGTGGAAAGACAGGTGTCAACATTCCAGAGGGAAAGAATCTTGTGGGCGCCTACTGGCAGCCACATGGCGTGGTGTGTGACCTTGACGCCCTGGAGTCATTGCCACCGCGAGAGATGCGATGTGGACTCGGCGAGATGGCGAAGTATCACTTCATCGCCCGGGAAAATCTTGATCAGTTGCCGTTTGCGCAACGAGTTGCACGAAGCATTGAGATCAAAGCTGAAATTGTTGCTGCTGATGAACGTGAAGGGGGAGTGCGTGCCCTTCTGAACTATGGCCACACCCTGGCTCATGCAATCGAGATTGAAACCAATTTTGCGATGGCGCACGGTGAAGCAGTTGCCCTAGGGCTCTTGTTTGCTGCTCATCTTGGTGAAGTGATGGGCCGTATCACTGCCGAGAGGGTGGACGAGCACTACCGAGTCGTCAATGAGGTGTATGGCATTGATCTTGCGATGCCGAAGGGTCTCGTTGCTGAGCGCCTCATTGAGGCCATGGGACGAGACAAGAAGGCTTTGGAGTCCATCACGTTCATCCTCGATTCAGCACACGGACTCGAGGTGGTTCCAGGCGTTCGTGCCGACGATATCCGAACGGCTTTGTCAGCTTTTGTTGCCCGATTAAGCCATCGGGTTTAATCACTCCGTTTACTGAATTGGTCGGACTACCGTGGGGGCATGACGTTGTCTTCCATCTTGGTTCTTCATGGGCCAAATCTCGATCTACTCGGTACACGAGAACCAGGGATTTATGGCTCTGCAACGTTGAGTGATCACGTCAACATGGTGAGAACTGAAGCATCAACGCACGACATCGCTGTGGCAGATCTTCAATCGGCCTCAGAATCAGAGTTGGTCTCTGCAATTCATCAGGCCAAAGGTGTCCATGATGCAATCATCGTCAACGCAGGTGCCTTGACCCACTACTCCTGGGCTTTGCACGATGCTCTGCGATCATTCCCTGGAAAAATCATCGAAGTCCATCTGTCTAACCCAGGCGCTCGAGAAGATTTCCGTCACGTCAGCGTGCTTGCGCCTGTTGTTGACGGAAGTATCTCCGGGTTTGGTGGCATGGGTTACGCACTTGCCGTGCAGGCACTTCTGCGGCTTTCCTGATTGTCGTGAATATTTCGTCGCGTCTTGCACGTTTGGTCGCGATAAATGGCGTTGAGTATTCCTTGATTCTTCGCCCTGAAGACGTGCGTTGGCTGACTGGATTCACTGGGAAGACATCATTTGTTCTGGTCAATCGTTCGGCGTCATCCGCAACGCTCTTTGTGGATAGTCGATACTTCGATCGTGCACTGTCGGACATTGAAAAGGCAGAAGCGAACGTTGATGTTCGATTGTTGAAGTCCAGCGAATCAATGTCGATGGCTCTTGCATCTCTTGTGAAGACTCACGATCTTGGTGTTGACCACGATCACATTACCGCTTCTCGTCTGCAAGCTCTTGCAGAGGTGATGTCGGTTGTGCCTGAACGAACAGCGATGAATGACTTGCGGCGTGTGAAGGATGAGTGGGAAATTGAACTCATGGCGCAGGCTGCGCAGATTGCAGATAAGGCTTTGTTGTCAGTTCTTGCAGATGGGATAGATGGTCGGACGGAAAAGCAAGTGCGCAATCGTCTGGATTCTGAGATGCGCGAGAACGGTGCAGATGATGTCTCCTTTGCAACGATTGTTGCCACAGGACCAAATGGTGCGAGGCCTCATCACGAGCCCTCGGAAACACGAATTGAGTCAGGACACGGAGTTGTCATTGATTTCGGAGCTGAGGTGTCTGGCTATCGCAGTGACATGACACGCACGATTCAAGTGGGTGACTGGTCTGCGCAGTATCAGCACATGTACAACACGGTGCGAGAAGCTCAACAGGCTGGAGTGGATGCGATTCAAGACGGCGTGTCCGGTGCCCACGTTGATGGGGTTGTTCGCGCTGTCTTTGCCCGTGAAGGACTTGAACATGAGTACGTTCACGGAACGGGTCACGGAATTGGGCTCTATATCCATGAAGAACCCATCCTTTCTCCACGATGTGAGGCTGTGCTTCAGTCGAATGAGGTGGTGACGGTTGAGCCTGGGCTCTATCGTGGTGGGGTAGGCGGCGCCAGGATCGAGGATCAAGTCGTTGTCACCGGCACAGGATGCCGAATTCTTACTCTCAGTCCCAAGGAACTCTCATGCCCGCGATCACCACAAACGATCTGAAGAACGGAATCACTCTCGAACTCGACAATGGCCTATTTACGGTCGTTGAATTCCAGCACGTGAAACCCGGCAAGGGTGGAGCATTCGTGCGCACCAAATTGCGCAATCTTCGTAACGGCAACGTTTTTGAAAAGACTTTCAACGCAGGCATTCGTGTTGAGCAGGCAATCCTTGACAAGCGCGATATGCAGTTTCTGTATAAGGACGGTGGCGAGTTCGTCTTCATGGACACAGAGACCTACGACCAGACAAATATTGCTCCCACCGCTCTTGGTGAGGCAGCTGACTATCTCATTGAGCAAGCAATGGCAATCATTGCGTATCACAATGGCGACATTGTGACAGTTGAAATTCCTGCCTCCGTCGAGCTCGTAATTGCCGACACTGAACCTGGTGTTCAGGGGGACAGGGTTTCTGGTGCAAAAAAGCCCGCCACCCTTGAGACCGGCAAGGTCATCCAAGTTCCTTTGTTTGTCAACGTTGGCGACAAGGTCAAGGTCGACACTCGCTCCGGCGATTACATCACACGCGTCTAATGCCAAATGACTCGGAGTCAATCCGCCCAAATGACGAACGTACTGATGCCCGGGAACAAGCTGTAATTCTTCTCTATGAAGCTGAGCAGCGCTCGGCGTCTGCGCTTGACTTGATGGCAGAGCGCGGCGTTGCTTCTGAGGATCTTGCTCGCACATTGCTTGAAGGGGTGGAAGCCTCTCGTGAGGCAATTGATGCATCTATTGAAACCAACGCTCGTGGGTGGGCTTTGGATCGCATGCCAGCTCTTGACAGGGCAATTCTGCGTCTTGCGATCTATGAACTGATGTCCCGGCGTGAAGTTCCCATTGCGGTCGTCATCGATGAGGCCGTGGAGCTGGCAAAGCGATTCTCAACAGATGATTCGGGACGTTTTGTGAATGGCGTTCTTGCCGCAGTGGCGAAACAAACTCGTTCCGCTGAGTAATGATGTGGCGGTGACTTTCGAGCACCGAAGATTTTCACCGTCGACTCTGCGCGATTGGTTCCGTTCGGTTTCTGTGTGGGGCTGGATTGTTGCTGCTTTTGCTCTTATTCATGCCGTTTGGATGATTTGGATTGCGTATGACCTGCATTACGGTTTGGGAACTTTTTCATACGATGTAGGTCTCTACGACCAAGGCGTCTGGCTCATGTCGCGAGGACACGAACCCTTTGTGACTTTCATGGGTCGAAATCTCCTCGGAGATCACGCGTCGCTCATTATGTTGTTCCTCGTACCGGTGTATTGGGTCGCGCCTGGAGTCATGACGCTGCTTGTTGTGCAGGCACTCGTTGTCGCCGCTGGCACCGTGCCGATCTACCTGTTAGCAAAGCAGCTACTCAATAGCGGGGTAATGGCCTGTGGTGCAGCTCTGATGTGGTTGGCCAACCCTGCTCTGAATGGTGGTGCGATGGAGAACTTCCATCCAGACTCATTTCTGGCTCTCTTCATTCCAATGACTTTGTATGCAGCGTTCACTCAAAAATGGAAACTGTTTGCTGCTGCTGTTCTTTTGTCAGTTTTGGTGAAGGAAGATGTATTGCTCGTCATGGTTCCCATTGGACTCTTCGTTGCGTGGAGGTTTGACCGTCGGCGAGGACTAATTGCCGCACTTGCTTCCATCGTTGTCACCATTCTTGGGATGTTTGTGATGATGAGACATCTCATCGGCGTCCCGACACGAAATGGATGGCGAATTCCATTTGGTGGAGTAAGTGGATTAATCAAGGAAACGTTTACGAATCCCACAAATGTGATGAATCACTTGATGTCCGAAGATCGGCCGATGTATCTCTTCAAGATGATGGCGCCGTTTGCCGGACTCTTCTTTGCAGCGCCGTCAGTTGCACTTCTTGCGGTACCTGTGTTGGCGTCGAACGTTGTGAGCACCTTTTGGTATCAGCATCAGATTGAGTACCACTACTCGATTGTCGTCGTTCCTCTTTTGCTGATAGCGACTCTTGTCGCCATAGCAAAACTCAACAAACAGTGGAGACCGATTGCGATGGCTCTCACTGTGATGTGCTCTCTGGTTACCTTCGTGGCTTGGGGAATTCATCCGTTGGCGACGAACCCTCGAGCCGCACTCACGGCTGGATCTCCATTCGCACAGTCGGGTCTGGAGATCATCAAGGGCATTCCGGATGACGCCGTTGTCTCTGCTTACGACCCACTCACGGCCCATCTCGGTCACCGTCGCGAGATCTATTTCTTCCCGAATCCATTCAAGGCGTTGTATTACGGGGTCGATGATTCCTTGTCGGGCAAGGCACTGCCCGCTGCCAAGGATGTGGAATATGTCGTTTTGCCGCGAGCTCTGGGTCAAGAGCTGTCTTGGGTCTGGGAAGGCGTGCGACCGCAATTCAAAGAAATCGATAGCAATCAGTTCTGGCAGGTCTTTCAGAGAGTGAAGCCTTAGGCCCACACGCCCAATGCGTGTATAGTGGTCTTGTCCGTCAAACGGGTCCTGTGAGGCTCGAACGGAAGGAAAATATGACTCGATCTTTTTTCATGTACGCACGCCCCTCCCGAGGGGCGTTTTTCATGCCCCAGTTTCAGGTGGCGGTACCAACGTGAGTATCTCGGAAGTCTCCGGAACCGAGATCCTTGGCGCAGATGACGTGTCTCGTGCCATCACACGTATTTCGCATGAGATTGTGGAACGCAATCCCGACCTGTCGTCAGTCGTTATCGTCGGAATGCAAACCGGTGGTGTCTGGATTGCTGAGCGGCTTCGCGACACTGTGAGTCGCATCGTGGAATCGGTTGAGGTTCCCTTGGGCGCTGTCGATATCTCGATGTATCGCGATGACTTCAGCCTCCGCCCCCTTGTTCTGTCGGCGCCAACCGACATCCCACTTGATCTCACAGGACGCACGGTTGTCCTGGTGGACGACGTTCTCTTTACCGGTCGAACTGTGCGGGCAGCCCTTGAAGCGTTGAACGACCATGGTCGACCTCGCGCGGTGCAATTGGCAGTGATGGTCGACAGAGGGCATCGCGAATTGCCGATACGACCTGATTATGTAGGCAAAAACATTCCCACTCACTTCACTGATGAGGTGTCCGTCGGACCGAATGGTGTCTTCGTTTTGGCGGTAGAACAATGAAGCATCTCTTGTCCTCCCATGACCTCAGCGTGGATGAGATTGTTGGAATCCTCGATGTTGCCGACCACATGGCGGAGATCAATGCTCGGTCACTTCCTAAAGTTCCAGCACTTCGAGGAAAGACAATCGCCAGTGTGTTCTTTGAAGATTCCACACGAACACGATTGAGTTTTGAGACTGCTGCAAAGCGGCTGTCTGCCGATGTCATGACGTTCATGGCATCGAGTTCAAGCCTCAACAAGGGCGAGAGTCTGCGAGACACCATTGAGACGTTGTCGGCAATGGGGGTTGACGCCATGGTGATTCGACATAAGTCAAGCGGTGTGCCTCTCACCATGACGAAGTGGACTGATGCCGCCATTATTAATGCGGGTGATGGCTGGCATCAGCACCCCACTCAGGGACTGCTTGATGCTTACACGGTGACGCGAGAATTCGGCACCAAGGATTCACTCTCTGGTCGAACAATTGCGATTGTTGGCGACATTAAGCATTCTCGTGTCGCAAGAAGCAACATTGATATTTTCCGTCGGCTTGGTGCACATGTTGTTGTCGTCGCCCCGCCAGCGTTGCTTCCACACAACATCGAGTCGTGGGGTGTTGAAGTCCGGGCCAATATCGACGAGGTCGTCGGCGAAGTCGATGCCCTGTACATGTTGCGCATGCAGCTCGAGCGAATGAATTCTGCCATTGTTCCGAAGCTTCCTGAATACTGCGCGCTGTACTCATTAACCCCAGAGCGCGCTGCGCGAATGGGCGGTGGTGCGATCTTGATGCATCCAGGTCCCATCAATCGCGGTGTGGAGTTGATTGTTGACCCTGCTGATGTTCCTGGCTCTCGCATCTTGCAGCAAGTCACGAATGGCGTGAATGTCCGCATGGCTGTGTTGTTCTCACTTCTCGGAAGCGGTGCGACAACGGTGTTGCAACAGGGAGCAGAGTCATGAGTGCATCGATCGTTGTTCGTGGTGCCACTGTTGTGAATCCAGATGCAATTGCTATTGCTGATGTGTTGATTGTCGACGGAGTGATTGCTGGTGTTGGAGGATCGCTTCAGGCAGACCTTGAACTTGATGGCACAGGTTGTTATCTGTCTTCCGGTTTTGTCGACTTGCACACGCATTTGCGTGAGCCAGGAAAAGAAGAAGCGGAAACGATCGAGTCGGGAAGTCGTGCGGCAGCGCTGGGTGGGTATACCGCAGTGGTTGCGATGCCGAATACTGATCCTGCTCAGGACAACGTAGAAACGGTTCGCTTTGTACGGGAGCAAGGAATTTCCGCAGGGCTGTGCGAAGTCGTGCCTAGTGGGTGCATCACGATTGGGCGACTAGGAAAGCAGTTAGTGCCATATGCGCGCCTTGTTGAAGAAGGCGTCACCTTGTTCACTGACGACGGAACAGGTGTCCAGGACCCTCAATTGATGCAACGCGCTCTCATGCTTGGAAAGCAGTTGGGAATCACGATGGCGCAACACTGCGAAGTGGCGTCACTCACCTCGGGCGCAGTCATGCATGACGGCGAGTGTTGCTCCAGCATGGGTGTGCCAGGTTGGCCATCAATTGCAGAGGAACTAATGGTGCGCCGCGATATTGATCTTGTGCGCGCAACTGGTGCCAAGATGCACTTCCTCCACTTATCAACTGCGGGAAGTGTTGATCTTGTGCGTGCAGCAAAAGCCGAAGGCTTGCCCATTACGGCAGAGGTGACCCCACATCATCTGGCACTACAGGATGAATTACTCCGTGGATTTGATCCAGTCTTCAAGGTGAACCCACCACTGCGCACAGCCGCCGATATTGAGGCACTGAAGTCGGGAATCGCCGACGGAACAATCGATGCCGTTGCAACTGACCATGCACCTCATGCGGGACACACCAAAGAGCAACCGCTCGATGCGGCACCTCCTGGGATGTTGGGGCTCGAGACTGCTCTCGGTGTCTTGAATACTGCAGTCAGTGTTTCTCCGCAGCAGATCGCTTCTTTGATGTCCTGGGCGCCAGCGCGCATTGCCGAAGTGTCACAGCGACACGGCAGGCCAATCGCAGTGGGCGAGCCCGCGAATATCGCGGTCTGGGATACCTCCACTGTGTGGACGGTCTCGCGAGATCATCTCTCAAGTAAAAGTCGTAACACGCCGTTTCACGGCATGGAATTGCGTGGCCGCGTACGCCACACAATCTTCAACGGCGAATTGGTTGTACGCGATGGAAAGGCACTGAAGTGAGTTCAGCAATCACAGAAATAGCACTCGTACTTGAAGACGGATCCGTCTTTGAAGGAGAAGCGATTGGTCATGTCCCAGCGAATGGAATCGCAGTGGGCGAAGTTGTCTTTAATACGACCTTGACTGGCTATCAGGAAGTGATTACTGACCCCTCGTATGCAGGTCAGATCATCACCTTCACCACTTCTCACATCGGTAACTACGGCACAACCCACCTTGATGCCGAGTCTCGTGGAACCTTTGCGCGCGGTGTCATAGTTCGAGACATGGCGCGTCGTGAAAGTAACTGGCGCAGCGAGCAAAGTTTGGATGCAATGTTGAAGTCGCAATCATTGCCTGGCATCGCGGGGATTGATACTCGTCGTCTCACGCGAATTCTTCGCGATTCAGGTTCGTTGCGTGGTGCCTTTGGTACAGCGGATCATGCAAGCTTGCTCGCTGCGGCTCGTGCCGATCAGGGAACAGCTGGCATCGACTTGGTGAGCCAAGTAACGACTCCTTCTTTGTATCAATTCGGCAACGGAAAGTTCTCCGTTGTCGCATATGACTTCGGTATCAAGAGCACAATCTTGACCTGCCTTACTGAAATTGCGACTGTCACGGTTGTCCCTGCATCAACTTCTGCTGAAGAAGTTCTCGCTATGTCACCTCAGGGCGTGTTCCTTTCGAATGGTCCTGGTGACCCTGAGATGGCGGGGGGAGCCACCGACGCCATTCGGTCCATTGTCGAAGCCGGTACTCCAACCTTTGGTATCTGTCTCGGCCACCAGTTGTTGTCTCGCGCTTTTGGTGGACACACCTTCAAGCTTCCCTTTGGACATCACGGCGGAAACCATCCTGTTCGCAATCTGGCAACCGGAGCAGTGGAAATCACTAGCCAGAACCACAACTTCTGCGTTGACCCCGACTCGCTTGCATCTGTCGCAGACATCACGCACCTCAATCTCAACGACCACACAAACGAAGGAATGCGTCTGAAAGCGCATCGTGCGTTCAGTGTGCAGTATCACCCTGAAGCGGGGCCTGGTCCACATGACAGTCGTTATCTCTTTACACAATTCGCCGAAATGATGGAGGGCAAGTAATGCCACGCCGTAATGACATTCACAACATCCTGATTATTGGCTCTGGCCCAATTGTGATCGGACAAGCGTGCGAGTTTGACTATTCCGGCACACAGGCATGTCGTGTGCTGAAGGCAGAGGGGTATCGCGTCGTTCTCGCGAACTCGAACCCTGCCACCATCATGACTGACCCAGACTTTGCGGACCGCACGTATATCGAGCCGTTAACTCCAGAGATTCTCGCAAAGATCATAGAACGCGAAAAGCCTGACGCAGTGCTTCCCACGCTCGGTGGACAAACTGGCCTCAACCTTGCAATGGCCTTGTATGAAAAAGGCTTAGTGGGCGTACCTGGCACGCCCGAGTTGATTGGCGCCAACGCAGAAGCAATTGCAACTGCAGAAGATCGCGACAAGTTCAAACAAGCAATGATTGAAATTGGTCTCAGTGTTCCTC
>JBILBZ010000029.1:0-13344 GCA_044353425.1 Ilumatobacteraceae bacterium
GGGACTGCGGTGATGAAGGGTCGATGACCTAATCTCTCTGCAGTACATCAATGAGCCTGAGGAGGCGCCATGACACACGACATGACACTGCAGAACCTGTTTTCCGTGAAGGGCAAAGTTGCTCTCGTTACAGGTGGCTCACGCGGCATCGGCGAAATGATTGCAGCGGCTCTCTTGGCCAACGGCGCCAAGGTGTACATCTCGGCTCGTAAGGCTGCAGCGTGTGACGAAGCAGCGCAGCGCCTCATGGCAAACTACGGCGGCGAGTGTATCTCTCTCCCCGCAAACGTCGCAGAGATCGACGGCATCGAAGGTCTCGTTGCAGAGATCAGCAAGCGTGAAAAGCACCTCGACATCCTCATCAACAACGCTGGTGTTTCATGGGGCGCTCCTATCGAAGACTTCCCTGAAGTGGGTTGGGACAAAGTCATGGATACCAACGTGAAGGGCGTGTTCTTCCTCACACAAAAGTTGTTGCCACTGATGACAGCACGTTCCACCACTGATGATCCATCACGCGTCGTGAACATCGGTTCCATTGACGGCATCGGAACACCATCGTTTGAGACTTACTCTTATGGCCCATCAAAGGCTGCAGTGCACGCACTCACCAAGGTGTTGGCTGTGAAGCTTCGCTCGCGCAACATCATCGTGAATGCAATTGCTCCCGGACCATTCCCCACATGGATGCTTTCCACAGGTGTTGGCACAGGCGGAGACGTTGAAGGAACCGATTGGGACACTGTCGGCGCATTGAACCCCAGCAAGCGCGTTGGCACTCCAGAAGACATCGGTGGCCTCGCATTGTTCTTGTGCTCACGTGCCGGAGCATTCACCGTGGGTGAAGTCATCACCTGTGACGGTGGCTCTCTTCTGAAGTAATCACTCCATCGACTTGCGGTCGCGTTTCTTTTCGCTATCGCGTCGTTTGGTTTCAAGCCGCCGTTCAACAGACCCACGAGTGGGTTTTGTCTTCTTGCGCTTCGCAGGCGGTGGGGCAGCTACTTTGTCGAGGATCTCTGCCAACTGTTCTAAGCAGTTGCGTCTGTTCTGCCATTGACTTCTCGTTGTCTGATTCGTGACGGTCACCGTCTCACCGAGCGCAGCGATGATGCGAGCTCGTGCAGCGTTGCTGCATTCCATGTCAGCAACGTCGACTGTCAGCGATGCTTTGGTAGATGTCTTATTGACGTTCTGCCCGCCAGCGCCTCCTGAACGTGCAAACCCCCACTGCATAACAGTGGGGGCAATGCGGATTCCGCGTTGAGTGCGGAGATCGTCGTCTGGTGTCACACCTTAAGTATGACTCGTGAACTAGTTGACGCGACGCTCGCGACCAGCCCAGTACGGCTCACGAAGGTCCTTCTTGAGAACCTTGCCGCTTGGGTTGCGAGGAAGGACATCAATCCACTGCACTTGCGTTGGGCACTTGAAGCGTGCGAGGCGCTCGCGCGAGAACTCAATGATTTCATCTTCCGTGACTTCAACGCCCGGTGCTTTCACGACGACAGCGAGTGCTGTTTCGCCCCATTTTTCGTGAGGAATACCGATGACTGCAACGTCGGCAATACCGGGGTGCGACATGAGGACATTCTCAACTTCTGCCGGGTACACGTTCTCGCCACCAGAGACGATCATGTCCTTGACGCGGTCGTGAATGTAGACGTACCCGTCAGCATCGACATAACCGGCATCGCCTGACCTGAACCAGCCATCAGCGTCAATCGCCTTTGCAGTTTCATCAGGGCGCTTCCAGTAGCCGAGCATGTTCTGGGCGGAACGAATCCAAATTTCGCCAACTTCGCCGGTGGCACAGTCGCGGTTGTTGTCATTGTCGTGAATACGAATTTCAACTCCGGGACCTGGAAGACCACAGCTGCGAAGGCGATGCTTATTGGGGCTGTCCGATTCATGATCTGCCGGTGGCAAGTTGATAACTGCACCAGTTGTTTCGGTGAGGCCATATGCCTGCCAGAACTTGCACTTCAACAACGCAACACTCTTGGTGAGGACATCTTCACTAATTGGTGAAGCGCCATACGCCATCACGCGAAGACTGCTGAAGTCTTTCGATGCTGCATCAGGAACCATGTTCATGAATGCAAGAACTGCGGGAACAAGAAAGGCGTGTGTGATGCGCTTCTCTGGAATCCAGTTGATGAGTGCAACCGGATCAATGACGCGCATGACGACAGTGGTGCAACCTTGGTACATGCCGGCCATTGCCCAGCCGCCGCCGCCAATGTGGAACAGAGGCATCGCTGCAAGGTTGATGGAATCAGGTGTGATTTCCCAGATCTCTTCGATCATCGGTCCGATGGCAAGGAAGTTTTCGTTCGAGAGCATGACGCCCTTCGGCAAACCGGTGGTGCCGCTTGAGTACAACTGGAATGCGACATCTTTTGATGCCGATGGAACACGGGGGTCACCTAAGGACTGGCGAGCGACCCATGCGTTCCAGTCTTCATACTGGCCATGACCGCCGACAACAAGAATCAATTTTGTGTGGGTGAGATTTGGTGCGATTGCATCGAGAATGCCGACGAACTCTGCGCCGACAACAAGAACTTTTGCTTCAGCGTTGTTGACGATGTATTCGACTTCGGGAGCCGCAAGGCGCCAGTTCACGTCAACGCTGACTGCGTTGATGAGGGCTGCACCAAATGAGACTTCAAAGTGGGGGATGCCATTCATGTCCAGCAGTGCCACGCGGTCTTCGGCTTGTACTCCGGCTGCAGCGAAACCATTTGCAACTCGCTGGGAGTTTTCGTACATCTCGGCCCAGGTGAGCTCGCGGGAGCCTTCAATAAGGCAGGTGTGTTGAGGACGTCCCGCACCATGGGTACGGACAATGTCGCCAATTGAGGAAATGGTTGCTGTTGACATGGGCAAATCGTAGACGAATCGTGGGAGAGGTTCTCCGCAGGGTCTTGATTTCGGGGTAGTTTTTCAGGAGAGATCGGGGGACTCATGAACGAACGGATGCGGTGGGCTGCTTACGGCTCCATCGGGGCGGGGCTCATTCATGGTGCGGCTATCGGCTTGCATGCTGATCACCCCACGCTGTCTCGTATTTTCCTCGCGATGGCTGCGGTTCAAGTGGTCTGGGGCGTGGTCGCCATCTCTTTGTCAACGTGGTCGGTCATAGCGATTGGCTCAGTTTTAAACGCTGCAGCTGTTGGCGGGTGGGTCCTTACCCGCACAACAGGCATCTCGTTCATCAGCGGTCTTGAGATCGCAGAGAATCCAACTCCTGCCGACACCTTGTGTGCAGCTTTAGCCGCACTTTCTTTGATGGCCATCGTGTGGGCATACGTTCGGCGCGATGCCCCAGCGAGTTCACACATCGGAGTCAATGCCGCCTACGTGTGTGCTGCAGTGACGTTGATCGCCGCATGGTCGGTCACGGGCAATCCACATCTCCACGACGAGGTTGCATTGGTGGATGGTGGTCTTTCCATTGATGCCAACGGCGTAATTGTTGCCCCATCGTCTGAATCGACCGTTGAGTTGGAAGGGGCCGTCAGTAGTGCTGCAAGTGGTGCTGACGGTGTGACGACAACAGTCGCGAATACACCGGGCTCAATCGCTTCCAACAACTCAATTGCGGCCAACAAGAAGAAGAAGACAACAAGCACGACGATCTCTCCGTCAACGACAATTCACGGTCACGTCACGACATCAGATCAGGCAAGGGCGGCGGCATCGGGGTGGCCTCGTGCATTTAACCCAGCAGTGCCCGTGAATCTTTCAGGCATTCAAGGCTTCACTCCGGAGCAAGGTCAGCGTGCGCTTGCGCTCATAAGCAATGCTCAGCGCAATCTTCCTGCTTTTGCGTCGTATCAAACTGCACTAGCCGCAGGGTATGTATCCATCGGTGACGAGGGTTCGGGCTTTGAACATCTCATCAAATATTCATTGTTGAATGATGGTCGATTCTTGGATACGACTGCTCCAGAATCCTTGGTCTACAAAGTCTCGGGTGGAACGAAGACACTGGTGTCGGCGATGTTTATCGCATCGACTGGCATGGCGAGCAATGACATCACTCTCACTAGTTATGCGGGAGGGCTCATCCAGTGGCACACGCACAACAATTTGTGTTGGAGGAATGTGAACGGTGTACCCAAGGTTGCGGGAGTAATTGATGCCGCTGGAAACTGTCCTGCAGGGTCGACATTGCAAACAAATGGTGCCCCGATGGTGCACGTGTGGATCACACCGCATGCGTGTGGACCGTTTGCAGCTCTTGAAGGCCAGGGCGCTGGCGTCGCCGACGAGCCAGATTCTGTTCGCGTCGACAAGTGCAACGCCGGGCATTAGGTAAAGGGAATCAGGCCCTTCGAAATGGCGAGGGGGAGAAGCGATTGGAGCGGGTGACGGGAATCGAACCCGCATAGCCAGCTTGGAAGGCTGGAACTCTAGCCATTGAGCTACACCCGCGTATGGAGTCCCCATTCTAGGGGGAAAGGGGACAAGTGCCGACTTAGATCTTCTCTAGGAAGACAATGGGGATTTCCCGATCGGTGCGCTCTTGGTACCCGGCGTAGCCCTTGTACTTCTCTGTGATGGTCGGCCAGAGCGCATTTCGCTCTTCGGAAGTTGCAATACGGGCACGGCGCTGATGCTTTGGCTGGCCCTTGGCAGTCACGCTGACGGTGGGGTTGTCACGAAGGTTCAGGAACCACGCGGGGTGGAAATCGTCCCCACCACGAGACGCCACAATTACATAGGTATCGCCATCGACGACAGGGCAGGTGAGCATGCTCTCGCGCTCTTGACCCGACTTGCGGCCCGTGGTGTACAACTTGATGGCGGGCATGCCGGCAGGTTCCCAGCCCCACTTGCCAAAAGTGACGGCAAGGCCTGCCTTGTGCAGGGTATTCATGGTCTTCAAGACGAAATTACTGGGCATGTCTCCACGGTACTGCTGTTCGGTATGAGTGCTGAGGATTCCACCTAGGGCCGTTGAAACCCCGAGGGGTACTGTTGAAACCTCATGTTGAAGCGCCTCTTGTCCTCTGTTCTTACGAAGTACCGAGGCCTTCTATGGACCGTGATTGGGCTTCAGGCTGTGCAGGCCCTGGCAGGGCTATTCCTGCCCACGTTGAACTCCGACATCATCAACAACGGCGTCGTGAAGAACGACATTGGCTACATCTGGCGCATGGGTGGCATCATGCTCCTCGTAACCCTGGCTCAGGTGATCTTCTCTGTCACCGCTGTCTATTTCGGATCAAAAGTGGCCATGGGATTCGGCCGGGATGTCCGTCGCCAGTTGTTTAGTCAAGTCAATGCGTTCTCCACACGCGAGGTCGCAGTGTTTGGTGCTCCGTCACTCATTACACGCATCACGAATGATGTGCAGCAGGTGCAGATGCTGGTGTTGATGACGTGCACGCTCATCCTCGGTGCTCCGTTCACCGCCATCGGTGGCATTTTCATGGCGATGCATCAAGACCTTGGCTTATCGCGCATTTTGATGGTGTCGATTCCCATTCTTGCGGTGTTGCTGAGCCTCATCATTTCCAGCATGGTGCCCACGTTCCGAAAAATGCAGGAGCGCATTGATCGCATCAATGAGATTCTCCGCGAGCAGCTCACTGGCATTCGTGTGGTTCGAGCCTTTGCTCGTGAGCCAGAAGAAGCAGAGCGTTTCAGCGTTGCCAACGATGCGGTGACGCAGACCGCACTGCGTGGTGGACGTCTGCAAGCACTGATGTTTCCGACTGCGACATTGGTCGTCAACGTGTCAAGCGTTGCCGTGGTGTGGTTTGGTTCAGACCGTATTGCTGAAGGAACGATGAAGCCAGGCGCAATGATCGCGTTCCTCACATATCTCACGCAGATTCTGATGTCGGTCATGATGACGACATGGATGGCTGCACTGATTCCTCGTGCGGCAGTCAGTGCCGAGCGCATTATGGAAGTGCTGGAGACTCCATCGTCGATTGTGATTGCGGATAACCCCATCACAGAGTTGTCGCAAACCGCGGTGTTGCAGTTCGATCACGTGAGTTTCCGTTATCCCGGTGCCGAGCAGCCTGTGTTGAGCGATGTGAGTTTCACAGTGCGTGCAGGGGAGACCCTCGCGATTATCGGTAGTACTGGTTCTGGCAAAACAACACTGATGAATCTCATTCCTCGCTTGGTGGATGCCACTGAAGGTGCTGTATTGCTCGATGGTGTTGACGTTCGAGATCTTGCACCGGAAGCGCTGTGGTCTCGTGTGGGCATTGTTCCGCAAAAGCCATATCTCTTCTCGGGCACAGTTGCCAGCAACCTCGGTTATGGCAGAGAGAACGCCACCGAGGAAGAAATGTGGGAAGCGTTGCGCATTGCGCAAGCAGATGACTTTGTTCGTGCAATGCCAGAAGGTCTGAATGCCACAATTGCCCAAGGTGGTTCCAATGTGTCGGGTGGACAGCGTCAGCGCTTAGCAATTGCGCGTGCATTGATTCGCCGGCCTGAGATTTATCTCTTTGATGACTCGTTCTCTGCGCTCGACCTTGCAACTGATGCTCGTTTGCGTGCAGCTTTAGAGCCGTACGTAAAGCAAGCAGTCGTTGTGGTGATTGCTCAGCGAGTGTCCACCATCCGTAATGCGAACAAGATCATGGTGTTGGAAGACGGCGATTGTGTGGGCTTTGGAACACACGATGAATTGCTCATCAGTTGTGAGACCTATCAGGAAATTGTGTCGTCGCAGGCAAGTGCTCAAGAAGGTGTGTCATGAGCGACAAGAAGAAGCCGCAAACAATGCCGGGTTCCGAACTGCGCAACAGTCGCATGCACGTTGTTGGTATGCCAGTTGAGAAATCGGAAAACTTTGGTCTCACCGCTCGACGACTAATGGGTTTGATGGCAGGTGAGAAGATCCTGGTTGGCATCATCTTGTTGTTGGCAGTGGTCAGCGTTGCTTTGGTGGTGTCGGGCCCGCGCGTTCTCGGCCATGCAACCGACATCTTGTTCAATGGCCTCACGAAGCGCAACGGTGAGACCGAAGTGAATTTCTCGGCGCTCCATCGCACTCTGTTCTTTGCGATAGCGGTGTACGTATTGTCGTTCCTCTTGGCATATGCCCAGACATTTATGCTGGCAGGTGTCGTGCAGCGCACGATGTTCACTTTGCGAGCCGATATTGAAGCGAAGATTCATCGTCTTCCTCTTCGATATATCGATGCAAAGTCTCGTGGTGATTTGCTCAGTCGTGTCACCAATGACATTGACAACATCTCTCAAAGCTTGCAGCAATCACTAAGCCAACTGATTACATCGATACTGACCATCATCGGCGTGCTGGTGATGATGGTCTGGGTGTCGTGGCTGTTGGCGCTGATTGCGATTATCACTGTGCCGTTGTCGATTCTCTCCATGAAGCAGATTGCTAATCGCTCGAAGAAGCGGTTTATTGCTCAGTGGTCGCACACCGGTGCGCTCAACGGATTGATTGAAGAGACATTCACAGGTCATGCGATCGTGAAGACATTTGGTCGTCAGAAGGATGTCGAAGAGCGCTTCGCTGTCACCAATGAGAAGCTGTACGAAGCAGGATTCGGGGCCCAGTTCATGTCGGGCTCGATTCAGCCAGCGATGATGTTCGTGGGCAATATCAACTATGTACTGATCGCTGTTGTTGGTGGCCTTCGCGTTGCTTCTGGCACTATGGGCTTAGGGGATGTACAGGCGTTCATCCAGTACTCGCGCCAGTTCACTCAGCCACTGACTCAGACTGCATCCATGATGAACGTGTTGCAATCAGGCGTCGCTTCTGCTGAACGTGTCTTTGAGGTCATCGATGCGGAAGAAGAGAGCGTGGAACCCGAAGAGATGTCGATGTCTGAGGTTGTAGGACGAGTGGCATTTGAACATGTTCAGTTCTCGTATCTGCCTGAGCGTCCCCTCATTGAAGATCTGTCTCTCGTTGCCGAGCCAGGAACCACGGTTGCCATCGTGGGACCGACTGGTGCAGGAAAGACAACGCTGGTGAATCTCATCATGCGGTTCTACGACCTCAACAGTGGTCGAATCACGCTTGATGGGCAAGACATCGCACTGATGCCTCGTCGCGAACTTCGCCAGAATATCGGCATGGTCTTGCAGGACACGTGGTTATTCGGTGGCACCATTCGCGAGAACATCGCATATGGCAACCCTTCGGCAACAGAAGAGCAGATTCGTGCTGCCGCAAAGGCTGCGTATGTTGATCGCTTTGTGCACTCGTTGCCATTGGGTTATGACACGGTGTTGGACAACGAGGGTGGGGCAGTGAGTGCGGGCGAGAAGCAATTGCTTACCATCGCACGTGCATTCTTGGCCGACCCAACCATTCTGATTCTCGATGAAGCCACAAGCTCGGTTGATACCCGTACCGAGGTCCTGATTCAAAAAGCTATGGTTGCATTGCGCAGTCAGCGCACCTGTTTTGTGATTGCACACCGCTTGTCCACCATTCGTGATGCCAATGTCATCTTGGTGATGGAAGCTGGCCACATTGTGGAGCAAGGCAATCATGAAGAACTTCTTGCAGCACAAGGTGCCTATTATCACCTGTATCAGTCACAGTTCACGGGCGCTGCGACTGACCTTGCATAGTTACTTCGTATTGAGTCTGTCATCACGTACCAAGGTCAAGTGATGACAGAGCAAGTTAAGGAATGAGATAAATCTCGGCGCGACGGTTGAGGTCCTGTTGTGCGTTTGACCTCGAGTTGGTGATAGGGAACGAAGCCCCAAAACTCCATATCGCAATGGTACGTTTGACACCTCTGCCTCGCAAAAGTGAGCGAACTGCGCTGGCTCTTTTCTGCGACAGCGTCACCATGTTTGCTCGTTCGCCTCCGATATTGCCCGAATGTCCGGTGACAAGAATTGAGCTTGCGGTTTTAGCCGAGGCTGTTAGCGCCGCAATGTCTCGTTTTGATGTTGCCTTAACGAGGGCAGTTCCGCCGTTGAAGTAAGCAATTGTTGGTGCCGCAAGAACTACAACTTCCTCAGAAACCTCGGGGACACCAGCGACAACTCGAGTGGTAACTGTTGTTGCAATTCTTCCATTTGATCGGCGAAGTACCTGAGCGGTACATCGGCCGGTCTTGAGAAACGCAAGATTGAAGGCGGATCCTAGGCACACCTTCGGTGTCAGCGAGTTAATGATGTATTTCTTTGACTGTGCTTCCGTCATTAAACGAACAGCAGACATTGCAAAGCGAGATGATCCCAATGCAGTCACTACAAGCGGTGCGGCTCCTGGGGTGCCGGTGATAACGGGGTTTGTTGTTGGCGTCCTCGTATTGCCCCTGGTCTGGTTTTTGAAAGAACTCCACGGCGTGGTCGTCGTCGTCGTGGTCGTAGTTGTCGTCGTGGTCGTTGTGGAAGCTGCGCGCGCTGCGGCGATTGCGGCTGTCGATCCGGGCGGTGGAGTTCCAGGCACGCCATTGCCGGTGAGGTACACGCCGTAGAACTTTCCGGCAGTGACCGGCGCGTTATTGAAAGACATTGCAGTCATCGCAAAGTTTGCTGCTGTAAAGGTCTTGCCATTCCATGAAGTAGCGGTAGGGCACTTTGACAAGTTGACGAGAGTTGCACCGGCGGGGGAGCCCACAAGGCTTCCACCGTCTGCAGACAATTCATAAAGAAGCGCAAACAGCTCATAACGAGGTGCGCCACTGGGGGTGAGACATGTCATGGACATGCGGAACTGAGTGAGAGGGCCAGTTGTCGATGCATAGAACACCTGGCCAAAGCTGCTGGCATTGAAGCAATCAAACAAAGTGAGAGGTGCCTTGCCGAGATTTCCTGAACCACTAGTTCCAGAACTGCAGCCGGTAGCGCCTGATGGCTTTCCGCCGGCGTAGGAGGTCACGTTCGCCCATTTGATCCAACGAGCTGCATGTGTTGTGGTCTTCTGGAGCACGCCATTAACGCGGTAGTCAAAAACAAAGTTGCAAGTCTTGGTAGCGGAAGTCAGTGCAGCACCAGAACAGTTATTGGCAGTCGTGCCGTCTGTTTCCAAGAAGGAAGCCGAGTGACCTGCGGGGTTCCTGGCATCGTCCCATGTGAAATCGAATCCGATGTTGGCACCATTTGGTCCGGCCTCTGTGGCCTGGGCAACAGGAGACGCGATCGGGACAATGGCCAATACGAGCGCGCTTACGGCGCCTATCCGAAGGGTGCGAAAACGGTGAAGCATGCCTCTTCTTTTTAGTTGCTGAAATGAGTTCATCCCAAACCTCTCATGGTTCTTAGGTTTCATCGGGCATCACGGTTGTGATGATGACTTGGCGGCCAGAAACAGGTTCCCAACCGTTGAATGCTGAATTAGAGGTGCCATGGAATGTAATCCATTGGCGAACGCCAATTTTTGCGAGGTACTTGGAGACTGTCTCGGCGCGGGCACGAGCCAGTGGTTCCAGCATCCATGCGCTCTTTAGTTCACCCTTTTGAGCAAAACCGCTGACATATATAAGGCCACCCCGGGCCTTTGCCGTGGCAGCCATCCTTTTCAAGGTTTGTTGCATGGTGTACGTGAGGGTGGACTTGCCGCGGGCAAAGAACAGGTCGCCCTTTATCTGGGTTCCCTTAATGCGAGTTTCATTACTGACTGTTGTCCACTCGAAAGTGTTTCCTTCAGCGATATTGACACCAGCGGTGCCGCCGTCCGAGATTCCGATGTCGTTGGCGAACTGAACTGTTACACGCACCTTGCTGCTTGCGTAGGGAACAGAAACCGATGTTGTGGGGTTGGCTGGGTTAACAAGAACCTTGATACGAGCCAGAAGTTTGTTGGTGCGTGTTCGGACGGTGATAATTGCGTGCGTCACGGGGATGTTGGCGTCTCTTGCGGCGCGTACGGCAGTGACTTGTGTGCGGCGCCCGCCTTGAAGACTCTGTATTTTCACTGTTGCTGGGCGAGGTGGTAATTGATTTGAAAGTGATGCGACTGTGGGCTGTGACGATGGCAGGGCGCTTGAAATCAGACTTCTCTGCGTCTCCCACTCAAAAGATCGAGGGGTGACAGGAGTTGTCACTTTCATGTTTGAACGCGCGCCTGCGCCAACTCGGTTGACGGCCATGATGCGTACTCGAGCCTCAACATTGTTGGGAAGATTTCCAACGACTATCGGGCTACTCGTCGTCCCATTGGGAAGTTCAACCCAGCGAGTGCCGTCGTCTACCGAGTAGCGGTAGGTGGTAATTGACGCTCCACCGCTGAGTCCTGGTGTGAATGCAATCGTCACCTTGGCATCGCCAGGTTCGACAGAAGAGATGGTGGGGGCGAATGGAACAACCGCACGGACTTCAAACGAACGCACCACGGTTTGCGCGGCATTGTGATTGCGACTTTCTGGAACTTCTGCTTCGATAGAGCATGTTCCCGAATCGGTCATGCGAATCTCAAGGTCTTCCGTAAAGCACACGTTGGGAGTGCGGGAGTCGAGAACAACTTGTGCTCCTGAAGTTGAGGTTGGGCCGACGACGACAGGTGATGGAGAGAAGTCGCGATTAGCAATCTGCGCAAATGCAATCACCTGGTCTGCTTTGTCTACTGTCACTGTGATGGTGTTGGAGGTAGCCGCGAGGTAACCACCTTCGGCCGCTTTTGTAGCGGTCACTGTGCAGGTGCCGGCAGTAGAGCCCGTCAAAGTACTTCCCGCGACGCTGCATGATCCGCTGCCATTTTGTGTTGTATACGTAACTGCGCCTGCACCATCGCCACCGGTGGTCGAGAGAGTAACTGTTTGCTGATACACAACGGAGAATGAGGAAGCAGTGATTGAGAAACCAGTCTGCTGAGCTCCAGTGATCTGGAATGTGCCCACAACAAAAGTGATGGTGTAGTTCCCGTTAGCAAGCGTGCCGCGGGTGATGTTGTAGTTGCCGAGAGTTTCGCCGACTGCTCGTGTGATTGAACCTGTGAGAGCGTCGGAGTTCACGATGTTGCCGGTTGTGACGGAATAGGTGAGTGCTGGATCACTCTGGCCAAAGATCTTGGTCTTGTTCAGCGCTGTGACGGTGATTGGTCGGCGATTAACAGTGAGTTGCGCAGGAACAAAAGTGATGGAGTAGTTGGCGTTTGCCAAAGTGCCTTGGTCAATGTCGTAGGTACCAACATTCTCTCCAGCAGTGCGTCCAAGTGATCCAGTAAAGGAATCTGAACCGTGGAGGGATCCGGCTGTAACCGAGTATCTGAAACCTGGGTCGGCATCCCCGTATGTCTTCTCTTCTGCCGTCGCGGTCACGGTGATGAGACGTTGAGCGACGGTAATGGTTGTAGCAGAAGACATTTTCTGCTGGTAGTTGGTGGTTGCGGCTCGAGCGGCGGCCACTGTGCAAGTTGATCCTGCATTGCCGGTGGCGATGAGGCTGCCGTTGTTAATCGAGCAGCCTGCTGTTCCTGGTGAGACGACCGCAAAGGAAAGGCTGCCTTCCGTTCCACCGGTTGCTTGCAAGAGAACTGGGGTTTGGTAGGTGATTGACGTTGTTGTCACAGTGAGTTGACTCTGCGGGGCTGGAGTAATCGCAAGGACGCTATCAACGAAGGTGATGAGGTAGTTGGTGTTGTTCAGCGTTCCGATAGTGATTGGATACGAGGCGACCTGTTCGCCAGCTGCACGTGTGAGCGATCCGGTGAATGTGTCGTTGCCGACAAGAGCACCGACAGCGGTGGTGAACGTGAGGGCTGGATCATTGTCGCCAAAGATCTTGGTCTTTGCTTCGGCGGTGACGGTGATTGGTTTCGCGTTGATGGTCAGTTTCGCTGAGGCATAGGTGATTGTGTAGTTCGAGTTGGTGACGGTGCCTTGGTTGATGGTGTATTCGCCGACAGTGTCTCCAGCGACGCGTGTGAGGGTGCCAGAGAGTGTGTCGTTGTTTTCGAGGGCGCCAACTGCGGTCGTGAAAGTGAGTGCTGGGTCGTTGTCGCCATATGTTTTGATCTTGGCTTCAGCGGTGACGGTGATGGGTTTGGCGTTGATGGTCAGTTTCGCTGAGGTGTATGTGATGTCGTAGTTGGTGTTGTTTGTGTTGGTGACGGTGCCTTGGTTGATGGTGTATTCACCAACGGTGTTACCAGCGACTCGAGTGAGTGATCCGGCGAGTGTGTCGTTGCCTACAAGTGCGCCGACAGCTGTGGTGAATGTCAAGGCTGGGTCGTTGTCGCCGTATGTTTTGAGTTTGGGTTCGGCGGTGACGGTGATTGGTTTGGCGTTGATTGTCAGTTTGGCTGTGGTGTAGGTGATGTCGTAGTTGGTGTTGTTTGTGTTGGTGACGGTGCCTTGGTTGATGGTGTATTCACCAACGGTGTTACCAGCGACTCGAGTGAGTGATCCGGCGAGTGTGTCGTTG
>JBILBZ010000124.1:0-4079 GCA_044353425.1 Ilumatobacteraceae bacterium
CCAAAAGTCTGCGTGGCGTGCGGAAAACCTTTTGAATGGCGACGCAAGTGGGCTCGCGACTGGGGCAACGTGAAGTACTGCAGTGACCGTTGCCGCAAAGGCAGTACCCAGACCTAAGTACGAAGGTACTGATATGCCAAAGTTCATCAGTAGTTCATCAGTATCGGGAATGACATTCAATTCCCCACGGTTCTACTTCGCAATGCCAACTGTGTTGGTACCCCCCAATTCACAGGAGTGAAACCATGAAAAAAACAATGACCGCAATCGCAGCAGCCTCAGTTCTGCTCTTGTCAGCATGTGGATCCGATGGATCATCATCTGACACCACAGTCGCAGCCGTCGACACAACCGAAATGGCCACAGAAACCAAGAACATCGTTGAAGTTGCCCAGAACAACCCAGACTTCTCGACACTCGTCGCAGCAGTAGTTGCAGCAGATCTTGCTGAGACACTTTCTGGTGAAGGCCCATTCACCGTGTTTGCACCAACCAATGCAGCATTTGAAGCATTGCCAGCTGGACTTCTTGAGAAGCTTCTCCTTCCAGAAAACAAGGCAACCCTCGTCAAGATCTTGACCTACCACGTCGTTCCATCGAAAATCATGGCCGCAAACATCATGGCCGGCGATGTCACAACTGTTGAAACATCAACAGTCACAATCTCCACCGAGAATGGCGTGAAGGTAGGAAGCGCAACTGTGACATCACCCGACGTTGCAGCATCCAATGGCGTCATTCATGTCATTGACGCAGTGCTTGTTCCACCAACAGTTGACATTTCTGCGCTCTAAGCATTAAACAAAAAGGACCGGTGAGGGAATCCCTTGCCGGTCCTTTTTTATTGTCTGCATTCTTATTGTGTGATGCGCTGATTGCACCATTGCCAAAGCGCTTCTCGAACTTCAGGAGTGTCTGACTTTTTCGTACGAGGCAAACGATGAATCGTTCGAACAGCACGGTCGCACCAGAATTTCCCTGAGTCAGTAGTGGCGCTTCGAGATGCCAACCAGCAAATGGTGTCTGCACCTTGTTCTGCGCTACGCAGCAACGGCTTCGTGAGACGACGAAACGCAGGAAGAGACTCTTGCACGCCTGGGGTATCAGCCCAACCTGGGTGCATTGCCGCGAATGACACCTGCGGCTCACGAATCGCCCACATCTCATTCAACGTCACTTGAATACGCTTTGCAATTGCATATTGACGAGTTCCGTCGTAATACGCAGGCGTCATCTCTGGAGATTCGTCAAGGGAAACATTCGGTAATGATGCTGCATACATCCCGCCCGACGACACTGTGATGACACGGCCCGCAGAAGACCTCAACAACGGGAGAAGATCTGTTGTCATCTGATGCGGGCCCAGAACATGAGTGGCAATCGTTGTTTCAAATCCCTGCGAGGTAATGCTTCGTTCCTTGAGAAGTGCACCTGCATTATGAATGACTGCATGAAGTGACGAAGTAAGACCAAGAATCTGTTGTGATCCTCTGCGCACAGCATCCAGATTGCCCATGTCAGCGATCACTGTGTGGAACTTCTGGGATTCCGAGTCTCGAACAAGTTCACTCTTCACCAGTTCAAGTTTTTCAGCTGATCGACCAACAAGAATGAGGTCCGCACCCATCGCCGCTAGCTGATGAGCTGCTGCCTTGCCCAGCCCAGACGTCGGACCAGTAATCACTACGGTCTTTCCACGAAGCGCATTGTGGTCAAGTGGTGCAA
Organism: Ilumatobacteraceae bacterium; assembly: GCA_044353425.1. GTDB lineage: Bacteria > Actinomycetota > Acidimicrobiia > Acidimicrobiales > Ilumatobacteraceae > UBA2093. The sequence goes on from JBILBZ010000124.1 coordinate 1,726, forward strand.
ACTGCCCCGCTCGCAAGAGGTATCCGATACGAGAAAAACCAGGTACCACCAAGGTGTCAAGCGCGTCATCAAGAATCTTCGGCAAAGCCATACCCGCACGGTACAGGGGGTAGGAAAATCATGGGTACCGTATGCCTATGACTTCTAACGTCACCGAATTCATTGGGGTCTATGACGCCGATTCAACCCTTATTGGCGAGCTGTCATATTGGATAGGCGCTCGACTCGGTCGTACCCATTGCTCGCTGTGCGAACTTACCCATGGTCTATTCACCCAAAAGAGTGAATGGAAAGAATGTGCTGCATCTCTCGCCGTACCATTTCTTACTTTTCACAGGAACGACGCGCCCTCCGATGTTCTCGCTGCCATCAATGGCTCGTTCCCGGCTGTCCTCGTTCGCACAGATAACGCCCTCTCCATTGCTCTCACAAAAAGTGATTTAGAAAAGTTTGACGGACGAACGGTTGAATTTGTGACGTGGCTACAAAACTTTAATGGTGAGTTGCCGAACTGAGAACGTTGTCTTCGATGACTTGTATCGAATGTTGACCAACACAGTTCGTTTCTTTGAGAAGCTGTAGCGCTTCCCTGCATATTTCATGCCGTGCTTTTTATTGATTGTGATTTTTGCAGCACCAAATTGCTTGGTTTGAAAAACTCCTGCGGCCTTGAGAAGCGCATCGGTTGTTAGTTTCTTATTTCGCTTCACAACAAGTGTTCTTTGCACAGAGATCGTTGGAACTGAGAATCCAATACCCGTCGATGACACCAAGAGACCTTCAGCACTAGGGATGTACTGCGTGACTGGTCTCGTTGAGCTTTCTGTAGTTGTGCGTTTGACAGCCAAGGTGGTTCCATTGGCTTGTGCTGGGGTGAGACCAAATGAATTGTTCAGATACCCAGAAGTCAGAAACATTCGGAAGTTTGAAAGATTGAGTTCACTAGTTCCATTGACCGCAGCCTTGAGATGTGGGCCAGCAATCTTCAATTGAGCAGCACCGGTGTTTCGATCCATTGATGTCAAGCCAAAAACTGATGCATCCGTGTCGACCCATCCCCCTCGACTTGCTTCATCAAAAATATTAATCAGGCATGTATTCATGGGATATAGAGCGCGACATGTCTCATCTGCAGCATCGGGTGGCACTACAGAACTACGCATTGCAGGCAAGAGAAGCATTGCAACTCTGTTTGAGACTTTCGACGTTGCGACATCACCGATTGAGCAGGTGTCTATCTCCATGACCCAACCAAGGCAGTAACCAGTTGAAGCTGAATGTACCTCCACTGTGTTCGCGTTGATGCTGGCAACATCTCTAACTCCTGGAGCAGCCGGCGTAAATGATTGCAAGGAGCCATTCACAATCGCAGCACCGATTGATGACGTGGGATGCGAATTGAGTTGACGGCGAAAGTTGATCTGAACATTGTTGAGTGGACGCTGCATGTTTTGCGCCCCCGGCATTGGATACAACACCATGTATGGGTATTCACACTGAGACACCGTGGTGCCAATGAAACGACATGGCCCTGAGTACAGCCCACCGCCGATCCCATAACTTGCACCTGCAAACGACGACACAGGAGTCAATTCGTTTCCATCAACGCTGATCGATTCAATGCATCCCTTCACAGTGGTTGGCGTACAGAAGGTCAGCCCGATGTTCGAACTCAATGGGGTATTGCTGATGAATACCCCTAATGGGGCGGCGGAGGCCGAAGTAACACCAACTGCCGCCGGAACAACTGCAAACGATGAGATGACCGCAGACATCAATAGAAGAACACGTTTCATGTGGCCACTCTAACCACATGCTCTGTGGCTGTTCTGAGTACTAGAGGTTGCGAAATGAAACGAGACGCTTGCTGCGGTTTGTTGCAACGCCGATGGAGATCATCATGAGTGCCGCAAGCAGAAGTGGTTCAGTCGTCCTTGCACCCGTCGAAGGCAATTGAGGCCTTGTCGGAATGATCGGGGCCAACTTTGCCTGGACAGCTTGTCCGGCTGAGTCCGTCACCTGATAGGTGACGGACAATCCCCTGCCAGCCTTCGCATTGCGACTTGCTGTAAAGGTCACTGTTTAGTCAAAACCAATGAAAGCCGCAGTGGTGTCGTTGCCCGCGCGATGTGATTGCACATGGTTCGCAACAAACTCTTCATCGGGGAAGCCCATCGCAACGCACGTCATGATTACTTGATCTTCAGGGATGTTCGCGTACTCACGCACAACCGATGACTGCATGATGCCCTGGCCATTGATCACTGAGCCAAGACCTTTCGACCACGCTGCAAGCACGAGACCATATGTTGCAGCTCCACAGTCGAAGTGCGCCACAGTGTCGTGTTCCAGTG
>JBILBZ010000125.1:0-4051 GCA_044353425.1 Ilumatobacteraceae bacterium
CCTGACTCTCTTTCTTCAACACACCTCGTCAGTACCGTGTTGAGAGTGATTCCAAGAGACAAAGACCGTTACTGGACAGACTGCCACCAAGGCGAAATTTGTCGACTCTTTCGAATGGAACTTCCGAAGGCGAATTTCTACCGTTTGACAATTGACGGATGGGAATACGTCCCCGAGCGTTACCCACACGTTGCATGGGATTCTTCTTTCGACGAAGTGGAAGAGGACTATGCGTTCGAGATCATCGAAGCACTGGAAAAGAAAGTGTTCGCACCGTGTCGAATCCCTGATTGCTACCGCTGCAGGGAGTCCCTCAAAAATGGAAATCCCGCGGGCTAGAAGCACCCACGGGATTTCACAATTCTTAGTCTATGGACTGAAAAGGCTTATGAGTAACGAACGAGTCCTTGGTCAATGACCTTGCGGTCACCCACATAGGTTTCGAACACTGCTTCGCCCGGAGCGGTCTTCCAGATCTTCACCGTCAGTGCTTCACCTGGGAACACTGGCGATGCGAATCGACCTTCGATGTGCTTGAAGCGATCAGCGTCGCCGTCACACAACGAGTTCAACAAGCCGCGACCAGTAAAACCGTATGTGCAGAGTCCGTGCAAGATGGGACGTGGGAACACGCCTGCTGCAACAGCCGGGTGGTTCGGGTCTGAGTGCAACGGGTTGCGGTCACCGTTCAAGCGATACAGCAATGCCTGGTCTGGAGAAGTCTGGAATGTCTCTTCATGATCAGGAGCCTTTGCTGGTGGCTCATTCACTGCTCCGCTTGGACCGCGCTCGCCACCGAATCCGCCTGCTTCACGAATGAAGACAGATGAGCGGGTTGAGTACAACGGCTTGCCAGCAGCATCAGTGGCTTCAGCTTCGGTCACGATGACTGCAGCTTTCACCTTGTCGTACATTGCAACAAGCTTGCTCTGCACTGTTGCGCTTCCTTCAACAGGAAGCGGCTGATGCAATGTGATTGCTTGAGATGCGTGCACCAAGTTTGCAAAGTTGAATTCACCAACATTGCGCATTGGGTTTGATTCAGCGGTGCCTTGTCCGTAGCCAAGTACCACTGGCATTGTTGGCAATGCCTTCTGCGTAACACCAGTCGAGTTCTCAGTCACATACTGCAACTGATCAGAACTCACATTGAGGGTCACTGCATAGAGCAATGAATCTTTTGAGGTCCAAGAGATTTCATATGGCTCGCCAACCGAACCAACTGCTGCGGGATTCAATGCCATGTCGAGACCTACTTCTTACCGATGGTGTTTTGTGGGTACGAGCCGTCTTTGCCATCCATGCCGGCGTTTGGACGTGCTGTCTTCAACATTTCTGTGACAGCTGCACCGATCTTTGTTGGGTCGTCGATTGGCTTCACGCTTGGTCCGCGGTGCCAGCCTTCGGCGATTGCCAATGTCTGACCACTTGCTTCGAAGATGCGGCCGGTGACGTCGCCTGCCTCGCTACCTGCAAGCCAGGTAACGATTGGTGCGATCCAACGCGGTGAACGCATCTCGCGCTCTTCGTCGGTCTCTGGTGCATTTCCGAGTCCTTCGGTCATACGCGTGAGAGCTACAGGTGCGACTGCGTTGACGGTGACACCGAAACGTGCAAGCTCGAGTGCAGCGATCACGGTGAACGATGCGATGCCAGCTTTTGCTGCGCCGTAGTTCGTCTGACCGATGTTGCCGTAAATACCGGACACCGATGTGGTGTTAATGATGCGGCCATAGACCTCTTTGCCAGCCTTTGCTTGCTCGCGCCAGTAGGCAGCGGCCCAACGTGCAGGACCAAATGTTCCCTTGAGGTGTACCTTGATAACTGCATCCCATTCTTCTTCGGTCATGTTGGTGAGCATGCGGTCGCGCAAAATTCCTGCGTTGTTCACAACGATGTTGATGTCACCGAATGTCTCCACTGCGGTGTTGATCAGGCGCTGTGCACCTTCCCATGAAGAGATGTCGTCGCCATTTGCAACGGCTTCTCCGCCCATGCCCTTGATCTCATCGACAACCGACTGCGCTGGGCTGACGTCGCCGCCACTGCCGTCAACGCCTGCGCCCAAGTCGTTCACAACAACTTTTGCGCCCTGGCTTGCCAGGCTCAATGCATGCTCACGTCCAATTCCGCGACCAGCTCCGGTTACGACGGCTACACGGCCTTCACACAACTTCGCCATGATGGCTCCTTCAATAGGTAACGACACCCCTTGGTGTCTGTCCCGATACTACGAACTGGTGTCACAGCCCACATAGCCCGACCGCCCCATAGCCTCGATTCCGTGCTCACATCCGCGCCACATAGGGTCCTCATCGTTGGGGCAGGCCCATCGGGAACCGCTTGTGCTGCCACTCTTCATCGCCTCGGCCATGAGGTCTCCGTGGTCGACAAAGCCACTTTCCCCCGCGACAAATGCTGTGGCGATGGACTAACGACCAACGCGCTGAGGATTCTGGACGAATTGAATTTCGACCGTAGTCGTGTGCCCGATTGGCATGAATGCTCCGCCATTCAATTGCGAGCACCTCGAGGTCAGGTCATCGATACGCACTTGCCTGAAGGTGACGGCGTCTTTGGCGCCATCGCACCACGCGAGCAATTGGACTATGCGCTTGTCCAACATTGTCGTGACCTCGGCATCACTATCCATGAAGGCACCGCTTTTGTCTCGATACCGCAGAACAATGCATCAGGTATATCGGTTGAGATCGAAGGCATGAACACTCTCAGTGTTGACTATGTTGTTGCCGCAGATGGCATGTGGTCCCCCGTGCGAAAAGCACTCGGACTATCAACTCCCGGTTATCTCGGCGAGATGCATTCATTTCGCCAGTACATCGGCAACGTCACAGGCAGTGCAACAAAAACGTTGCACATCTGGTTCGACAAAGATCTGCTTCCTGGTTACGCGTGGAGTTTCCCGCTGCCAAACAATCGAGCCAATTTTGGTTTCTGCATTTTGCGAACCAAGGATCACAGTGTTCAGTTCATGAACGACACATGGCGAGATCTTCTGACTCGCTCTCACATCGTTGAAGCCCTTGGCGCTGACTTCGCACCCGAAGGTCGTCACACTGCGTGGCCCATTCCTGCGCGTATTGATTCAGCTGTTCGCTCCTCAGGGCGAGTGCTCTTCGTCGGTGATGCAGTGTGTGCAACGGACGTTCTCACTGGTGAAGGAATCGGACAAGCACTCGAGACAGGCATTGCTGCTGCTCATGCCATCCACGAAGGATCGACACCAGCTGATGTTCGGGCCCTGTATTCACACAGCGTCGACAAGACGCTCTTGGCGGACCATCGCATGTCCCGCACTCTTAGCGTCCTGATGTCATCACCGATGATTGCTCGCTTGGTCCTCGCACTGGTCAACACCAATGACTGGACCCGAACAAATTTTGCGCGCTGGATGTTCGAAGATGAGCCCCGAGCAGTGATTTTCACTCCAAGACGCTGGCACCGCAAGTTCCTCAATCGTCCAGGTGCCTACCTCAAGTAGTCCTCGTTGTACGGTTGAGGCATGAAGACACGCATCACCGAAATGTTTGACATTGAACTTCCCGTCATGCTCGCGGGCATGGGCGGAGTCTCATACAGCGACCTCGTTGCTGCAGTGTCTGAGGCAGGCGGCATCGGCACGTTTGGTGCAGCACCGATGAGCACCGAACTTCTCATCTCTGAGATGGCCCGCGTGCGCGAGATGACAAAGAAGCCATTTGGTGTTGACCTTCTCACAGCGTCTCCGGATTCCATCGAACGCAATCTCAAGGCGATCATTGAAGGTGGTGCAAGCATCTACGTGGCAGGTCTTGGTGTTCCTCGTGAAATCATTGACGAATTGCACAAGCACAACATTCTTGTTGGCTCCATGTGCGGCAAAGTGCGTCACGCAGTTGCAGCCGTTGCCAGCGGATGCGACTTTGTCGTCGCACAAGGAACCGAAGCAGGTGGCCACACAGGCACCGTTGCAACCATGGCGCTTGTTCCTCAAGTTGTTGACGCCGTGAACGGAAAAGTACCTGTTGTCGCTGCAGGTGGCATCTTTGAT
>JBILBZ010000126.1:0-4045 GCA_044353425.1 Ilumatobacteraceae bacterium
TTCGCGGTGCGAAGGACAACGGAGCGATCAACGATCCGAAGATTCGTCAGCGCCTCATGACCTACTACACAAAGATTCAGATCCTCAAGATCAACGGTCTTCGTTCACTCTCCACAACCCTGATGGGTAAGAAGGACCCGAGCATGGCTGCACTTGGTGCAACCAACAAGATGTTCTGGACCGAAATGCACAAGGAAGCAATGGAGCTTGCTCTCGACATCTCTGGTGCCGACGCAATGCTTGTTGACTACGCAATGGGTGACGGCAACTGGCCAGGTACCGCACGCGAAAAGCGTCGCGAGGGTTACCCAGTCAGCGGCATGATGTCAGCGTTCTTCTTCTCTCGCTCCGAAACCATTTGGGGTGGAACAAGCCAGATTCAGCGCAACATTGTTGGCGAGCGTGTTCTTGGTCTTCCAAAGGAACCACAGAACAAGTAGTTCTTGATGACTGCCCAAACTGTCATCTTCTCGCGCGGAACGCTTCAGGCGCCGTTCGGGATGCTGACAGTTGTGGCGTCAGATCGTGGTGTTCGATACATCACGTTTGAAGAAGATGCACACCCAAAGTCGTATGTCGGCATGGATGTTCGCGATGATTCTGAGCATCCTGTCGTCGCATCTGCATTGGCTCAGTTGCGCGAATACCTCGCTGCTGAGCGAACATCTTTTGATCTGCCACTTGACCTGCAGGGCACTGTTTTTCAAGTTGATGCGTGGAATGCATTGGCCAAGATTCCATTTGGTTCAACAATGTCGTATGCACAACAAGCTGCATCGATTGGTCGACCAAAGGCCACTCGTGCAATTGGGTCTGCCAATGGCCGCAACCCAGTTGTGATTGTGTTGCCGTGTCATCGCGTCATCGGCGCAAATGGTTCGCTCACCGGATTTGGTGGGGGATTACACGTGAAGTCATGGCTTCTCGACTTAGAGAAGCAAAAGTCCACACATCTGTAATGCCTGTAGTGCCATTGGCTCCGCAGATTGTTGCCTAAGGTTGCACCATGACTCTTGTTTCGCGTGTTCTTGCTGTTCTGCTGATAGTTGTTTGTATTGGTTCCGGAATCATGGACTTCCTGAAACCAGAGAAGCTGGTGGAAGGAATGAGCAAGGCCCGAATCCCGGTCAACGCATTGCCAGTGTTAGGCGCGATCAAGATTGCAGCAGCGATTGGTCTTATCGTCGGATTCGGCAACATTCGCTTGGCCGAAGTGACTGGTGTGTGTTTGTGTGCGTACTTTGCAATTGCAACAACTACTCACACGCGCATCAAAGACAGCATTCGTAATACTGCCCCAGCTTTTATTTTGTTAGTGGTGTCCGTGCTCTTCGTACTCACCACGTTTGCAAGCTGATTCGCAGAGACATCAGATGCGCGATTAGCCGCGCATCTTCTCCCACTCTTCATCGCCGAGGCCCAGCTTTTTGAAGCGCTTTGAAATCCAAAGCGGAACTTCCATCGGCAGGCCTTGCTCAATCTCTGAGACCATTTGTCCGTTCTCGTCCCACATGTGGCAGGTATTGAGGTTCATTGCGTATCCGCGACGACGGTCTTCTTTACTCAGTGCAGCGCGTTGTTCTGACGAAACATTTGTTGAACCAATGCGCATCGACCAGATGCTTTGAATCGCAACAGGAGCCATCGCGGTCAGCATCGCACCAATGTGAGTGCAACCACGTGGTCCACCAAAGAGCTCTTTCACCTTGGCGTTAAAGCCACGTGCGATGGAAAGACCGACCAATTTGTCGTATGCAGGAACAATGTCGGTGCAGTGGGTGTGCGGGCGTTCATGGAATTCCACATGTGCTCCCACAATCTCCAGGGAGGGGAATGCGACCTCGAGGTCAACGATCATGTGATGGACCCAGAGAGTTTCAGGGTCGTCCTTGACGTAAAGGCCAGCTGGCTTCTCGTCGAAGATCACGCCGCGCATCAAGAACATGTCCTCACTCATTTTGTATGTACGGATTTCATACCGGCGAGTGTGAATCAGCTTTCCGCCCTGTGGTGGTGCGGGGAAATAATCGTTCGTAGACACGCCAAACACTGTGACAGAGATACGTCTCATGAGGCGAACCGTGAGGGACTCATGGCAGAATTGACCCGTGACTTCCCTTAAAGAGACCCTCAAGAACGACATGACTGCTGCACTGAAGGCAGGCGAGGACTTGAAGAAGTCGACCTTGCGGATGGCATTGTCTGCAATTACGAACGCAGAAGTTGCTGGTGCCGAAGCCGTCGAACTGAACGATGACCAGGTCATCAAGGTGTTGCAGGCCGAAGCAAAGAAGCGCATGGAATCGGCTGAGGTGTACGAACAGAACGGCCGTGCTGATGCAGCGGCAAAAGAGAAGGCAGAAGCGGAAGTGTTGATGACCTATTTGCCCGCAGCAATGTCTGATGACGAACTTGGCGCAATCGTGTCTGCTGAAGTTGCTGCTGCGGCTGCGAATGGCAACACGGGAATGAAAGCAATGGGTGCAGTAGTGAAGGCAGTGCGCGAACGTGCTGGCTCATCTGCTGATGGTTCAAAGATTGCAGATCTCGTGAAGGCTGCGTTGGTCTGATGTCTGACCCAGCACCACAACTTGTTGGGCTCTCACCAACTATGAAACGTGTGGCTGCGTCGTTGCGCCGTTCGCTCAAAGCGATCTATCACGTACATCCTGAACATGAAGATGAACAGATGGCTGTGACGGCAGAGAAGTTAGGCGAGTTGATTTCTACAGCAGGAACCTTGGGTCTTGGTCAGGCATCAGATGTTCGCTATACGCGTAGCCCGTTGTCGGGTCCGTTTAATCCGATTGCTCCGCCGGTGACGTACGAGTACGGGGAGAACTCGATTACTGCGAAGGTGCTTTTCAACGAGAGTTATCAAGGCCCGCCAGCTTGTGTGCACGGTGGCATGGTGGCTGCGTTGCTGGATGATGCGTTGGGTCGTACCCGTCATCTCACTGGACGCAATTGCGTGACGGGTGGATTGAACATCACCTACAAACGCCCCACGCCCATCAATGCAGACCTCGCGGTAGAAGCCCGAATCGAGTCAATACATGAGCGTAAGTTCATTGTGACTGGGGAGATTTACCACGATGGACAAGTCACAGCATCGGCTGAGGCTGTTTTTGTCTTCCTGGCCGATGAAAAATTCAATGCACTCGTTTCTGGTGCACGAGATGCGTCGCGGTCGTAGAACACTGTCAGAAAGTCCTTCGTGGGCAAAAGGGGAACATTATGTCGGATGAACTAATTCTTGATTCACTGCGTCGTCGCTTTCGCGCATTGTTTTCGTTGTACGAGGACGCAACCGCGACGATGACACTCGAGCAGGTCAACCATCGCGAAAAAGATCTCGTGATGCCAATTGCATTCTCCCTTTTCCATTGGGTGAACATGATCGACGCATCAATGATGATCTTGACGGGCGAGCCCTACATCTGCACCGACGAGATTCTTGAAGCGATCAACTTGGAAGTGCCCGACCATGGCAAGCACCGCACTGTTGAAGAAATGCATGTGCAGCAAATTGGCAACTACGAAGCATTTATCGACTACATGAACAAAGTCTTCGCACGAATTGAGAAGTACCTCGCCGAACTGCAACCAGAAGAATTGACTCGCTTAGTGATCCCGCGTCCATTCGGACCTCAGGTTGCTAATACCTTCTCTGCTCGGGTGGCGGGTCCAGAAGGCATCACCGTTCTCGACGGCATCGAATGCTGGCTGTATCAACACGGCATGCGCCACATGGGTGAGATCGAGTTGGCTCGGTCCTTCGTGGGCTTGCAAGGCATGACCAGCTAAAACGCTGGCGCCGCCGAGTGACAGTGGCGCCCACGGCAGGAATTGAACCTGCGACCCCTTGCTCCGGAGGCAAGTGCTCTATCCGCTGAGCTACGTGAGCGTGACGTGATGGACACGCGCTGGGCACAGTCTATGGCACCTGTAATTGGAACCTGTTCAGCGCTCGGAAACGGGGCAGAATAGAGAACCCATGGCCGATCCAATTATCTCCGTCTCTCGTCGCTTGGCAGACGCCTTC
>JBILBZ010000127.1:0-4044 GCA_044353425.1 Ilumatobacteraceae bacterium
ATCATGACTGTGACCGTAGTCATTCTCAAGGCCCCAGTACCAAGTGGCATGGTCTAGTCCTGACACCTACTGTTCAGGTATGGCCCGTCTCACAGGAAAGTCGTACAGCATTGTGTGTGGGACGGCTCTGGGCTCATTGTGCGTCATCGTGTTCACTGGCGCTTTGGTTCGGCTGACAGGATCGGGACTTGGGTGCGTCGACTGGCCGAACTGCAACAGCACGAAGTTCATCGATGTCTCTTCTGGGCATACAGCAATCGAGCAGGCCAACAGATTGTTCACTGGTGTTGTCTCTTTCAGTGTGATGGCGGCAGTCTTGCTCTCGCATCGTCGTACACCTCGCCGAGCCGATCTCGTGTGGTTGTCATGGAGTCTCGTTGCTGGCGTGTTGGCACAGATCGTGATTGGTGGAGTGGTTGTGCTCACAGGACTCAACCCATACGCAAACATGACTCACTTCCTGGTGTCAATGGTTCTCATCGCTTGTGCGTTCATGTTGTATCGACGTAGCGGGACAGAGCTACCCAAATCCTTCTTCAGGATTGTTCCGAACCGTCTACAAAGTCTCGTTATCGCAACGTCTCTCATGGGCATCGCCGCAATCGTCACAGGCACTGTGGTCACCGCAACGGGACCACATGCGGGTGGAGAAGATGCTGTGAGATTTGGCTTCGCTCTGACCTCTGTCGCTCGTGTTCATGGCGCCACTGTGATCGCTTTTGTTGCGCTGATTGTTATTCTTGCCGTTCAAGATCGACGCATTCGCTCGACGCGAGACCTCACAGAGGCAATCTCTGCATTGCTCGTAGTGGCTGTCTCCCAAGGAGCCATCGGCTATACCCAGTACTTCACCGGTGTTCCTGTCGTTCTGGTCGCAGCGCACATCATCGGCGCTATTTCGATGTTTCTTGCTCTTTGCAACCTCGCGGTCGCACCGAGAGATGAAGTTCGGTCATTGATTGACGGGCCTGCGTACTAGCACCCAACGAATTGATAGTTTTCATTCATGAATACGGATGAAGTGCTTCTCGAAATTTCCGATCACATCGGAACCATCACACTGAATGCGCCTGGGCGCATGAACACCATCTCAGGGAGAATGCTTGAACTTCTTTCAGAGAAGCTCTTGGAGGCTGACTCGAACCCTGAGGTTCGTTGCATCATCCTCACTGGTGCAGGCAAAGCTTTTTGCGCAGGGTTGGATCTCGGTTCACAGTCTGGCAAGACAGAGTCTCTTGGCGTTCTCGATAACACGGAGGCAAACATGGTCGAGTTCGACTTGCGTGGTGCACCACCAATTGTCCTACATGGCATTGATACCCCGGTGGTGTGCGCTTTGAATGGAGGCGCAGCGGGTTATGGATTAGATATTGCCCTCGGCTGCGACATTCGCATCGCGGCTGATAACGCGAAGATGGCGCCTGGGTTTGCGAAACGTGGAATTCTTCCTGAGAGTGGAGGCACGTGGCTGTTGCCTCGCATCGTTGGCTATGCACGTGCTGCTGAGATCGCATTCACTGGTCGCACACTTCTCGCAGATGAGTGTCTGGAACTTGGCCTCGTGAACGCAGTGGTGCCAGCAGAGCAGTTGATGGATGCAGCCCGCGAGATGGCAAGTGAAATAGCTTCCAATGCTCCACTAGCTGTACGGGCAATTAAGAGAATGATGCGGGCCGCTGAAACCGAAACTTTTGAGCAGAACGTTCATCATGTGTTCCTTCAACTTTTGCCGTTGTTCCGTACGAAGGATTTCAAGGAAGGCGTCGCTGCTTTCATCGAGAAGCGGCCACCGAACTTCATTGGTCGTTAAAGTCAATGATCGCCTCTGAGGCTTTCTTGCTTCTGAACATTCCACCGGGAAGCAGCGTTGAGGAAATACGCAAAGCTTGGCGACAAAAGAGTGTTCTTTCTCATCCTGATACCGGTGGATCAAACGAGGCCATGATTGCCTTGAACAATGCACTTGAGATCGCTCTGGAGTGGAGACCGGATCATGAGACAGAATCCTCCCTGCCAGAGGAGACAAAGAATGTCTCGTTCGCACTCCACCTGCTTCGCCGCGATGTTTCTTCATTCACAGTGAACGTTCTGCCGGTTGACTGCTGGCACGGTTTGGAAGTTGTCGCTTCGCTGTGCGGTCCCATCATTCAAGAAGACCCTCCGTATCTACTGGAATTTCTGCTCCACGACACTTCTCTGCCCAATTCGCGACACGGATGGTGTCGATGCGAATGCGTTCCGGAAGCAGGCGGAACAACCATTCACCTTGCAGTGGGTTCAGCCCAAGTGAATGAAATGCCGGACGTAGATGAAGTTCGCGACTATCTCGTTGAGCACCTCAATCAGATTGACTGGCAGATTTAGCGTTCTGCAGAAGCTTTTGATAACCGATCATTGATTGCTATTCCTAACCCAGATTCCGGAGCACGGACAGCAATCACGATGTCGTAATTCTCTTGGTCTGCCTTACGGAGTTCGTCGTAAAGGTTTTCTGCATAAGTACTGACATCGGCGAAATGCAATTTACGAACCTTCTTCGTCAGAGACCATTCACGCACCGATTCATCTGCCTGCTGTAGTGAGTCGACGATCACAACACGTGCTGACGGTGCGTAATGTGATGTCAACATTCCTGGTGCGCGAGATGCACCCGAAGAACCCTCTGGCACAGTGCCTACGCAACTGCTGACGACGTCAGTGGTGATGTACCCGGGCCGAAGAATCTGGAAAACGTCAGTGCATTCGATGATGGTGGATTCAAGACCCACGGCACACACACCGCCATCGAGGATGACATCAACATCCGTGCCAAGATCGTCAAGAACATGTTGTGGGGACGTAGGGCTTACTTTCCCAAACTTGTTGGCCGATGGGGCAACCACACCTGAGTTCACTTGCGTCAGAAGATCTTGAGCCACTGGATGACTAGGTACTCGTATGGCTACAGAATCACGTCCGCCGGTTACCCAATCTGGAACCAATTTTGTACGAGGCACGAGAAGAGTGAGTGGTCCGGGCCAAAAACACTTTGCTAGCGACAATGCTTGCTCGTTGAAATTTCCCCACTCGCGGTAATCGACGGATGGTCCTAGGTGCACTATCAAGGGATGATTGCGGGGTCGTCCTTTGATGTCGAAAATACGACCAACAGCATTCTCATCGAGAGCGAGGGCTGCAAGTCCATAGACAGTTTCTGTTGGCAAACCAATGACACCTCCATTCTGGAGAATCTCAGCTGCCAATTCGACATCTTGTGAAACGCCGTAATGCGTCATGCGAAGAAGTCAAGAATCTGGTCAATAAAAGCGAACGAATCCGGCGTTGCGAAATGATCGGTGTTCTTCAAGACAACAAGTCGCCCATTAGGAAATGCAGCGGCCAGTTTTTCTGCAGGGAACGTGAAATCTTTGTCGCCAATAACAACAAGGACTTCATTCGTGATCTCCGAAAGAACCTTCGGATCAATTGGTTCAGACGGAGGACGCTTCATGATGGCGATTAATGCTGGGAGGTCATTTCCGGGCTGATTCCCATAATGCGAGAACATCCGACCTAGTTCATCGTCTTCAGAGAGATTGCCTTCGAGAGCGCTGACAATCTTCTGGTTGGCATTGGGTGCCGACTGGACGAAAACACCATCACCGATGCCGGCCAAGATGACCTTTCCAAAGCGGCCAGGGTTCTCGATGAGGGCGCGGAGAATCGTGAGGGCTCCAAGGGAGAATCCGACTGCATCAATGACTGGAGCCTCTGCAGGAAGTCGCTCCAGAAACCACTGGGGTAGCTGCGAGTAAGTCTCAGGGTCAGATGGCTTGTCTTGGTCTGCGTGTCCGAGAAGATTGAAGGGGAGAACTGATCGACCAATGTCCTCCAAGAGGGCATCAATTCCGGGCTTTTGCCAGGTGTCTCGAAAGCTTCCTCCCCAGCCATGTACAAGGACCACAGGGTTGTTCTCTGATGAACTCATGCTGACACGGTAGTCTCGTGACGCCCTATGCGCTTCCTACAGCAGACTCCCGCGCACGACCTGACATACAACGATGT
>JBILBZ010000030.1:0-13051 GCA_044353425.1 Ilumatobacteraceae bacterium
GTTCGAACAATGGGACCACCCCGTTTGGAAAATCGGTGGATATTGCTCAGAAGTGTATCGGTGCAGGGAGTGAGTACCCCTGCGGTGCCCGTAGCCTTGCATCGTGACCGCATCCCCGCTGCTTGGTTTGCCAACGATGGACAAAGACCGCCAGCGGGTGGAGGACGCCCTCTTGGGGTCTGTGACCACGCCCGATGCGTACCTCACAGAAATCGCCTCTCACCTGATTTCTGCGGGTGGAAAGCGTTTGCGCCCCGTTTTCACGATTGTGGCTTCACAAGTGGGCAATGATGCCCCTGCGTCGCACGAAGCAATCCTCGGAGGAATCTCCTGTGAATTAGTGCACTTGGGATCTTTGTACCACGACGACGTAATGGATGAGTCCACGCAGCGCCGCGGAGTTGACACCGTGAATGCTAAGTGGGGCAACTTGCAGGCGATTCTTGCGGGTGACTTTCTTCTCGCCAAGGCATCAGAAATTGCCGCCGGGTTAGGCGTGGAAGTTGCCGAGTTACTGGCGCGCACTATTGGCGAATTGTGCCAAGGCCAAATTCTTGAACTGCGTCACACTTACAACGTGTCGCGCCCCGTTGATGCGTACTTGTCTTCAATTGATGGCAAAACTGCTTCGTTGTATTCCACAGCTGCACGCATTGGCGGTCTTGTTGCTGGCCATAGCCGCGACGTGATTGATGCATTGACTGCCTATGGCACTGCATACGGCATGGTGTTCCAAATTGTGGATGATGTTCTTGATCTCACTGCAACTGATGCACAGTTAGGTAAGCCAGCCGGCCACGACATGGAAGAAGGCGTGTACACATTGCCCGTTCTTCACACGTTGGCGACTGGTGGTGCGGCAGCTGATGAGTTGGCGTCAATTTTGGGCAAGCCATTAAGCGAGACAGAACGACTTCATGTTCTCGACATTGTTCGTAATGGGACCGGTGTTGCGTCAGCAATTGATGCGGCACGTTCCTTTGTTGCCGATGCAGAACGTGCGTGCGATGCATTGCCGCAAGGCATCACGACCGATGCAATGAGAAAGGCCACAGCTGCTCTTTTAGCAACTGTGGCCTGACCCAACGTTTAAGTTATTCGCTCAATTCAGAGCGAGCACCGATCACGGGAAGATGAATACTTCTGCGCGGCGGTTCTTCGCTTGCGCTGCTTCAGTCTTCTTTGTTGTTTCTGGCTGGCTGTATGAAAGAGCAACAATTTCAATTGGTGCCTTCACGCCAGCCTTGATAAGAGCAGCCTTGACTGCTTTGGCACGATCACGTGAGATGGCAAAGCTGTACTGAGATACTTCGCCGAGTGCAGCGGAGTGTCCGATGACAACAACGCGGCTAGCGGACTTTGCAGCCTCAGCAAGTTCGGCAACCTGTGCTCGCGCTTGCTTTGACAAACGAATGTTTGCCTGCTTGAACATGATGGGTTCATCAGTGGTGAGGGTGGTGCCCTGCTCCACATCTGCCTTCTTCACAGTTGTTGTCATTGTGCGAAGAACATTTCTGGTGTCTTCGTCAATGATACGAACAACACATCGACCTGGGTTCACCAACAAAACGCTGGTGGTTAACGCAATACAAATCTTTGGAGTTGAAGTGCGAATGTCAAGATCTTGTGACTGCCGGGCCGTCAGAACCGTTAAGGCGCTGTCAGGCTGAGTCACTGCTGGCAACTTGGTGGAGTACACCTTCTTGTCAACGCGACCGGCAGCGGAAGCGGCGGAAATTGTTCCGTCACCACCACCGGTGACACCATCTGCAGCATCCCACGCTACGTAGGCCAAGCCTGCAGTCTGTGAGTTGATCGCAGCGAGTTGTCCAACGCGTGCAGGACGACCTTCGCTGTTGATGTAGGTGGTCGACCCTAAGGAAGCGTCACTGTTACTGCAGTTACCTGTGTTGTTGGTCTCATAGGTGTATGCAGCACCAAGGCCATTTGTTCCGTATGAAGTCAAAAGGCCAGATTCCAGACTGAAGTAGTACGGATATGTGGTTGTTGAATATGAACCAGAGTTGTTGCTACAGCTGGGAGTGCCACCACTAGAAGCGAAGCCAACGAAGTAACTGCCCGTTGCGGTGGTTGCAAGTCCTGACAAGGAATAGTTCATTCGCACACTGGTGCCATTGACGGTGACGGTTGCTGGCAATCCGGTGAGAGTCTTCATACCGTTTGTGCCAAGACTTGTGTCTGGTGAACCGTCGGCAAGGAGACGAATCATGGTGGGGGTACTGGATGGCATCACATTGCCACCGGATGGCATGAGGGTGACTGTTGAGTTCCAACGTCCCTGAGGGTCAATCACCCAACGAATCGTGTAAAAGCGATTAGCAACTGGGAACGAAGCAGCCTTCTTCAATTTTCCGTCGACCGTGAATGAGTTAATTGTAAGGCTTGTCAACGAAACGTTTCCGGTGTTGTAGCAACCCTCGTATGAACCAACAGTTATGTTCATGTTGTTCAACCAGCTCGGAATTGTGGTGATGCGAGCGTATGACTCAACTTGTGAGAGGAATGAAATCTTTGTTGATGACATTGAAGTAATTGAAGTGTCACTTGTCATTGCTGGCATTGTGTTTGAGCACTCGGTAAGCGGATTCGACAACTTGGTGTAACCGTTGGTGCCGAATGATGTGTCAATTGCGAATGAGCCATTGGTTGGCTTGATTGCGGTGATCATGGCGCCTTGGTATTCCTTCACAGCCATACCGTTTGTCATCATGTTCGTATTGGCGTAGTTACACGTAAAGCTGATGGTGATTGAACCGTCGAAACGAAGTGATGACTGCCAAAAGTTGACCCATGCGAAACTGATAGGCGAGGAGTTAATGCTGGCTCCGTAAGAGGCCTCACATGCTGGCCTTGCTAATTGGTTTGCTCCATAAGAAGACCAGTCAGAGACGTTCAGAGACGCCATACCACCAATCTCGACATACTTAGTCTGAGCAATCACAGCACCAGTGGAGATTTTTCCTGTGAGAACGCTGTAGATGCTTAGGTCGGAACTTGCGCCATTACCCGATCCCTTTAACAAGCGTGAATAGACAACCGCAAAAGTGTCGGCAGTTTCATTCACGAGAAATGTTTGGACAGATGTGCAACTTGTTCCGTTTGTGCTTACACAGTTGGAATTGCTGGACGTTGGTGCAGAGAAGTCTGCACCAAGGTCCTTCGCACCAAAGGTGGTGTCAAAGGTGAGGTCTTCCTTCATTTTCCAGATGTGCAAATTGGAACCTGCAACAGAAGTGTTGCGACCCAGCACCAAGAAGTTGTTGGACTTCTCGAGACGAAGGATTCGGTTTGCATTTGCACCTGTAATTGAAGAAGGTGCTGTTGTGGTAGAGCGAACAACGTTCGCTGTACCGCCGGCTGCACTGGCAGCCGATGAGGTAATAGTGAGGCCCGTTGCCGTAACGGCAAGCGAGACCAAAATGGATGAAAGACGACGCACGCAGAACTCCTGTGGCTGGTCAGATATGGACAACCCGTCTAAAACGGGACGTCAGTACTGTAAACGAAAAGTCCAGTATTTATGGACAAAAGGTCTGTTTCTCTAGGAGAAAGGCGTCACCAAGCCCTGTGCAGCTGCGAGGCCGCTGAGGGCTGCGCCTTCCATCTTCGGTCCAGCAAAGGCATCGCCGGCAAGGGCCAACGTGCCCGAAGGGTCAATCCAGAAGGGCTCAGGCCATGTAGTGCGAGGAGTTGCGAATCTCCACTTCTTGGGCTGGCTGTCAAGAATTGTGGCCTCGCCAAGCCAAGGGCGCGCTGCCGTTAGTAATAAGGAGTGGATTTCATCCAATTCACGGTCGAAATGCTCTCGGCTCCAGTCTGGATTCGCATGGAACGTCAGAGCGTGGGTTGCACTGATGCCTTTGGCGGAATTGTCTCCGATGAAAGAGAACACATCATCAGGAAACTGCATGCCACCAGGTGACTTCACATTGTGATTGTTGGAATCAAGAACTGTGAGAAGGCCCAGTGTGCGGTCGTAGTCAATGGTGCGCATGTCGTCTGGCATTTCAATCGCCCCGCCAAACATCAGCGAGAACGATTGTGGAATTGGTGCAGTGAGCAACACTTTGTCGCATGTATGAGCGACGCCATCATCAGTGATCACGTTGTAACCAGTTGCAGTGCGTTCGAGAGAGAACACCAAAGAACTGGTGCGAACATCAAGTCCTTGTGCAAGGTGTTTCGCTATGCCCGACATTCCCTTGGAACCTGCATAACGCGGGTGGCCATCTTCGGAATCAAAACCGCGACACCATTCGTGCACAACACCTGCTGCGAGCCAATCATTCACATGTGAAGCAAACTCTTCACTGCGAACGGTGAAGAACTGTGCACCGTGATCGAGTGTGGCGTCACCAATGCGCCGTGTTGCGAGTCGACCGCCTACACCGCGACCTTTGTCGAACACGGTGACGTCGTGTCCGTTGCGTGTGAGCGACTGTGCTGCCATGAGCCCAGAGAGGCCAGCGCCAACAACAATGACGCGCATCAGATGGCTACCGCTGCAGCGTGGCCATGTGGAACAAATGCTTTTTCAGCTCGATTCAAGAACTCCAACAAAACACGATTAAAGGTGGATGCATGTTCGATATGCAATCCATGTGCACCGCCGCTGATAATCACAAGTTCTGCAGTGGGAATGCGTGATGCAATTTCTTCTGCGTCGCCGCGAGGTGTGAGGACATCTTGATTCCCCACAACGACCATTGCCGGACATGTGATGTTCGACAGGTCTGCGGTGAGGTCTTCATCTTCAGTGGAAAGAATTGCATTGATCTGTGACACAAATGCACCTGCTGGGTTAAACAACTGCTGTGCGCCCATCCATCCGAGTGCAGGTAGCAATCGTCGGAAAGAACGAGGACCAATCATCCAGCGTGCAGCTTCACGACCAACAGCACCCATGCCATCAGTTTGCGCAAGCGTGGCCCATGAAGACAACAGTTCTTCTCGCCATTCATGATTACGACATGCCGTTGCAACGAGAGTGAGCGAGCGAACGCGTTGTGGGTACTTCAACGTAATGATCTGGCTAATTGCGCCACCCATCGAAAGCCCAACGACATGGGCTGATTCAATTCCTGCCGCATCAAGAACGGCAATTGCATCATCAGCCATTTGTTCAAGGTTGTAGGTGCCATCTGGCTTGTCACTGCGACCTGCACCGCGGTTATCAAATGCAATAGTGCGATGGCGCAATGCCAATGCGGCACGTTGCAGGTTCCACGAGTTCTTCTCTGCGCCGAGACCCTGCACCAACAACACAGGAGCACGCTTTGTGAGACCTGTGATTTCGTAATGAATACGGGCACCATCGGTGGAAATGGCGAACGGCATTACGCCACCTGCTGACGTGCAGGAATGCGTTCTACGCTTGGCCATTCATACAAACGATGAACAACTTCGTTCGTTGAATGACGCGGTGCGAAACGCAAGAGGTGTGCCGCCTCATTCGATGCAGCAAGGCGACCATGTTGAATCAGGTCTGCAACATGGTCGGGCATTGGTGCGCCGGCAAATGATGAAGCGTTTTGCGCAAGCCACCAACCAGGTCCAAACGATGGAAGTGGAAGACGTCGACCAATGGCGGTTGCTCGCAACATGCTGATTGCACCATTCGCAACAATGTTGACGACGCCGTCGGCATCACGCTGCGCAGCGAGAATGAATGCTTCTGCGGCATCATGATCTTCAACAACCGAGAAGATCGGGTTACCGAGCCCGTAATACGGAATCGCCGGCAGACGCAACAATCGACCAAGCGGACTTGGTACGTGAGCACCAAGAACTGGTGCAAGACGAAGTGTGCACACGTTGATGCCGCGAGCAGTGCGTAGTTCTGTTGCTTGTTCTTCGATGTTCAAACACATGTGGCCGTATGTGGTGTTCGGCGCAATTGTTGTTGTTTCAACTGCAATCTCAGGCGAGTACGACCCTGCACCATAAATTTCAATCCCGCTGCGGACGACAGCTGTTTCGAGCGCTTCAGATTGATGCGCAGCATCGAACACTGCTTTTGCAACAAGTTGCGTACACAGTTCTGCTTGAGCAGTTGCTAATCGCGCATGTGGTTCCCACACACCAACGTGCAACAACACGTGAGGATTGAATTCACGAACAAGTTCTGCAATGCGATCATGTTCTGTTGCTTCAACACGCACAAAACGCGAACGTGAGAGATGACGGCGCGGTGGGTCAACATCGAAACCGAGAATGTCGCCGGCCCATTCGGTGCGCTCGGCCATCGACGCGACGAGCGAACCGAGTTCACCGCCCATGCCAGTGACGAGAACGCGACGACCCTTCATGGAATCAATTGTGTCAGGTGTTTAACGAAGGGTATGAACGTTGAGAATGAGTTCTCGAGCCCACGTATCAAGCTGACGTCCACCGATGCGCTCGGTGATAATGATGGCCTGTGATGGGTCTTCGACCATGCCGCTCCAGCGGATGTAACCACCGATGATGCCGAGAAGGCGATCGCCGACTTCCTCGCAATGCATCACGAGTTTCATGTTGCGACCTAGAAGATCTTGCAATTCTCTGTAGAACAAACGAAGGAATGCGTCTGTGTCATCTGCACCACTAAGTGGGCGATGGCGATACGGCATGTTGAGTTCTTCGTATGCGTGCAGGTTGTGAGGCGCAGCAATGTTGGAGATCACGAGGTCAAAATGGTTCTCACGAAGCCAGATGATTTCTTCTTGACGGCGCACACGACGGTGATTCTCGCCGTAGCCGCCAGGGCGCTCACAGATGGCGAGACGGTCCTTGATGACCCAGGTGAAGTTGCGGGGGGTAATACCGAGTGCCCATTTTCCGCGCAGCTTTGGGGGCATCCGAATCTCCTAATCAGTCCTGAAATCAATAACAGCGAAAAAACGCCGCTCTGCAAGTTACCCCAGGATGTGGAGGGTCAGCCTCTGTTTACTGCGACGAATTTGCCGATTTTCTCCTATATCGCAAGCCAAAACGTCCCCTCGGGCGACCGCGAGGATGCGTTCCAGGGTGGCGAGGTCGGGGGGATACGGATCGGAGAGCCACTGGCGAAGTGCTCGGTACGCGAGGGGGGTCGGCGCCGCAGCCAGGGCTTTGGCATCTGTGGGATCGAGTTCCCGGGCTAACTCATCAAGGAAGTCATTGTCTGCGCGCAGAACATCTGCGGTTCGGGCCAGAAGGGGAACTGGGTCACGTTGTGAGAGATCGCTCATGAGGGGGAGAAGTTCATGGCGTACTCGATTGCGAAGGAATCGAGGGTCTGCATTCGTGAGGTCGTCAACAGTGGCGATGTTGAGCGATGTACATAGAGAGCGAGTCTCTTCACGGCGAATACGCAAGAGGGGGCGGGTGATGCCTGGTCGCATGGCGGAGAGGCCGTGTGCTCCGGCGCCACGCAGAAGATTGATGAGAACTGTTTCTGCTTGGTCGTCTTCGGTGTGCCCCGTCATGATTTCGGCAGGAAACATTGAGTATCTGGCAGTACGCGCGCGTGCTTCCAAATTGGGTCCGTCACCCACGTTGACCGTGTGAACAACGAGTGGGATGCCGAGTGGTTCAGTGACTGCACGAATGATGTTTGCATCACCGGCCGATTCGGGACGCAGTTGGTGATCAACATGAATTGCCGAGATGTCGAGACCCGCTGCATGGGCCAGCAAGAGAAGAGCCATTGAATCTGGACCACCAGAAACAGCGAGCGAGACAGAAGAACCCTGTTCAGGGAAAGTGCAGCGTGCCAAAAGAGGCGCGAATAAGGGAGATGAGGTGGCGCCGTCCGTCATAGGAGGCTCCGACAGCGGGTGCTACTTGTTTTTCTGAGCTTGGCGCTGGCGACGGTTGGGATGACGCATTGCGCTCACCTTGATGACGTACCCGACCACGGCTTGAAGAACTGCGCCGACGGCGGCAATCAGAAGAACGAGACCCACCCAGTAGTGCCATACATACGCTGCGAACATGTTTCTAAGCGTAGCCAGTACAACCCCCGAGAGGGGCACTGCGCAGGGGGAACGGCGTTATTGGGCGCCGAGAACGTCGTCACCGAGGCAATCGCGGAGACGATCGAGGAAGCCCTCAGGCAATTCCTCGTTACTGGCTTTGGTCTTGATGGCCGTGCGCAAATCCGCATGGAATTCGTAGGCGCCTTGGCAATCGGTGCAGCCCTTGAGGTGGGTGATGATCTCGGTGGCGCGACCCTCTGACAGCTCAGAGTCGAGGTAACTCTCTAGCTCGTTCAGTGTTTCTTGGCAGTCGGCCATGGTTTTAATCCTGTGGGTCCAGCAGGGACTCGTCAACGAGTCCGCGTTCTTTTGCGTATTCGTACAACATCTTTTGCATCGCTTTTCTTCCCCGATGGAGGCGCGACATCACCGTTCCGATGGGAACTTCAAGCATTTCGGCGATTTCTTTGTACGAAAAGCCTTCTACGTCGGAGAGAAGGACGGGGATGCGGAAGGTTTCGGGCAATTCCTCGATGGCGTTCTTCACCTCGTCATCGGTGAATAGTTCAAGCATTTGGTCTTCGGCGGACTGGCTCATCTTTGACTGGTCAAAGGCACCCATACGACGGAAGAGGAAGAGTTCCTCGACTTCGTCAAGTTCAGTTTCTTGTGGCCGGCGTTGCTGTGAGTTGTACTTGTTGATGAAAGTGTTCGTCATGATGCGAAACAACCACGCACGTAAGTTGGTTCCTTGTTGGTAGGAATCAAATGCACGCCATCCCTTGAGGAAGGTTTCCTGGACGAGATCTTCAGCATCTGCTTTGTTACGAGTCATACGCAATGCAGTGGCAAATAATTGTGGTGCGTATTGCATCGCATCATTTGTGAAATCTTCGCGGGCCCCCATCGTGAAAGTATTAGCGACTGCGGCGCTTTCTTGCTTTCACTGCGTTATCCATTGCAACGGTGAATCTCTCGAGAAAATCTGCGAGAACAAAACGCTCTTCTGGTGTGTATTCACTGAGGATTGCGAGAGTGAGATCACGACGACGAATGTGCACCTCGCCATGAATACGACGACCACGTTCAGTTGCTGCAATTGCAACAACGCGTCCATCGCCATCGTGAATGACGCGCTCTGCGAGACCATCTTTAATGAGACGTTGTACAGCACGAGTTGCGGTGCTGGGATCAATGCGAAGATGTTCTGCAAGGTCGCCCATGCGGCATGACTCGACAGTGACAAGAAGGTCAAGTGCGTCCATCTGGCCTGGCTCGATTGCACTGCCACCAACTCCGTACACAACATCACGTGCAGCGCCGGCCGTAGTGCCACGACGGATATCGCGCCATGCAAAACCAACTCGACCCGCTGTTTCCAGGTCGAGATCGTTGAAGAGTGGGTTCGGCGTCTCTGTGTTCTTCATCTAGTAACTAGGGTAACCCCATGGCAGAGAATGACGCAGGTCAGGACGCACTACAAACACCCTTGGATGTGCTGGGGGTTATGGCGAGTTCCCAGGGTTTGCTGTCACCGACAGTTCGCCAGGTAGAGATGTACACGCGCCGAGGATTGTTGTCCTTGTTGTGGCATGAGCCAAATGAACTAACCCACAATGTCGGAATTGTGATGATGGGTGGCGCAATGGGTGGAACGCTGGGCCCGGGTAACGGTTTGTACAACGACTTTGGCCATTCCCTTGCGGACTATGGGGTTTCATCAATTCGATTGAGCTACCGCAAGCCAAACGATATGGATTCATGTTGTGTCGATGCAGCTGCGGCTGTGCAGTTACTGATAGGTAGCGGAGTCGATCGCGTCGTTCTCATGGGCCATAGTTTTGGCGGTGCAGTCGCCATACGTGTTGCGGTCGGATTGTCGGAGATGGTTGCAGGTGTTGTGACCTTTGCGACACAGTCAGCCGGCTGTGAAATTGCTGGTGGGCTACAGGGGAAACCGCTACTGATGTTCCACGGCGACAACGACAGCATCCTTCCGGCTGAATCCAGTGAGATGGTGCGCACCATCGCCGGCACGGGTGACCTTCGCATTATGGAAGGTGATGATCATCTCTTGGCGAACAGTCATGACCATATGTTCGAAGAAGTGTTGAAGTGGTTAAAGATCATCTTCGAAGGAGCGCCATCATGACAACGACACCAAAGAACGTCGTCGTTCTTCTCCTCGACAGTTTGAATCGCCATGAGATGGGTGCATATGGCGGCACAAACTTTGACACACCAAATCTCGATCGACTTGCTGCACGCTCAGTGCGTTTTACGAATCATCACACTGGTTCACTGCCGTGCATTCCTGCGCGTCACGACATTCTTGTTGGAGCATGGGACTTTTTGTGGAGGCCATGGGGCTCGATTGAATTGTGGGAAGAACCAATTACCGCTTCGCTTCGCCGTGAAGGTGTGATTACACAGTTGATTACAGATCATCCTCACTTGTTTGAAACCGGCGGAGAGAACTACCACACCGATTTCACTGCATGGGATTACGAACGTGGTCATGAAAGCGACGCATGGAAGTCGCGACCAGATCCATCATGGTTGGGAACTCCTACCTATGGTCGTGGTCATACTCATTACGACAATTCACGCGGATACTTCCGAGGAGAAGAAGATTTCCCTGGTCCACGCACAATGCAAGCAACGGCGAAGTGGTTGGCAGAAGACGCGCCAGTACATCGAGCAAAAGGTGAACGTTTCTTTTTGTTTGTAGACGAGTTTGATCCGCACGAGCCATTTGACACGCCTGAAGAATGGGCAACGCGTTACGACGATTCGTGGGAAGGTCCGCATCTCACCTGGCCTCCTTATGCAATTGATGCCTATAAACAGGGCATTCTGAACGAACGTGATGCACGGCAGATTCGTGCGCAATACGGCGGGAAGTTGTCGATGATTGATCATTGGCTGGGTCGAGTGCTTGATGCATTGGATGCAACGAACGCGTGGGAAGACACAGCAGTGATTCTGTGTACCGATCACGGCCATTACTTGGGCGACACAGATGTGCATGGTCGCGATGTGTGGGGTAAGCCTGGCTTGCCGGTGTACAAACCACTGGGACATATTCCGATGTTGGTGTCATGGCCTGGTGTAGTACCCACGACGAATGATGCACTCACAACATCAACTGATATCCACGCAACAATTGCTGAGGTGTTTGGTGCGCCAGTGAAACACACGGCGCACGGCAAATCACTTGTGCCCGTGTTGAAGAGGGAACAGACGCAAGTACGTGACTGGTTGCTTACTGGCGTGTGGGGCAGAGAAGTACAGATTGTCACCAACGAATGGCGATACACGCGTGGTCCCAATGGTGCGAATACACCACACTCCATGTGGTCGAACCGTTGGAGCACGATGCCTATTGCGTCGATGCCGGATTACAAGATGCCAATGCCCGATGATCGTGCTGTTTTGGATTACATGCCTGGCAGCACAATCCCTGTGATTCGCCAGCCGTTCCGAGAAGGTGACTTATTGCCGTTCTGGTCGTATGCGAAACGGTACGAGACAATCATGTTTGATCGCGCCGAAGATCCGGACGAAACGGTGAATCGAATTGGCGACTCGATTGCGAAAGAAGCAGAAGAGTTGCTGCGAGTTGCGTTGACAGAAGTTGATGCACCAAGCGAGCAGTTCGAACGCTTAGCTCTGAACTAACTCTTAGTCGGTTGCTCGCCGCGGTCGTATGGGCAGTGACGGCAGATGTTGCCACAGCAGTAGCCACGGTTCTTGAGATACAAAGCTGTCATCACCATGAGACCCGTGTCAGGGTCGGTGTAGAAATCACGACCGGCAGCAACAGCAGTTGCATGAGCGGCTTCAGCAGCAGGGGACACACCATAAGTGTGCCATCAGTTGCCTTGTTATTTCACTCTGATTTTGACTGTCTTTGTTGTCTTCGTGACTTTGTATTTGCCATTGACTTTTGTCTTTACAGACTGTGTCATGGTGAGAGTGCAGGTACGCACCTTGCTGAGTGTTGCCAGTTTCGTACCGCGGATGGCGCATCCACCCTTAATGGACCACCTCACCGTTGCGTTCTTTGATGGCTTGATAATTGAGGTCAGCGGCACAAGGCGTTGGCGTGAGTACGACTTTGTTATCACCCTCGAGGTGGTCGGTGTAGATGCTTGCGCAACTCCACAATTGAGGCCGTTGACGCGAACGCAGATCACTTTTGATGCAAGTGCACCTTGGCCTCGTACGCGGTACTTCATTGAAACAGACGGGCAGAGACGCACTGTGGCTCGACCATTTGCACCGGTGGAGACAGTAGGGGTCGTTGCGCAACCAGATTTCCGAACACCTTGCGCAGTGACTTCCCTGGTGCGAAGTGAAGTTGCGGAGACGTTGCCGCAGAGTGATGTGAGATTGGCAGTCGAACTAATCAATCCGCCGGTCTCCATGTCGGAGCACACCGTTTCAACAGTGCCAACAAAACCTGCAACGGGGACACTGCCAGAGTCCTGAACGGATACCTCGAGGGAGACTCCTGAGGTTGATGTGCTCATAATGTCGATTGCTTGTGTAGCGGGATCAGCATCGGTTGCTGGAACCTCCACCGTTGCCATGAAGGGCATAGTTGCAATGTCATCAATCGAGCTGAAGTTGTGGCTCAATGTCTGGTTGATGTCGCCATCGTCGTAAACAATGGATGCATCAAAGACTGAGGACCGAATGCGTGGAGCAAATGATTTGAACGTCACGCTTCCATTACTTCCAGTGATGTACGACGGAGCTGCCACGTAGCAGTACACGCAGCCAACTTGTCCAAAGAGTCCCCGCTGGTCACGGGCCTGGGGAGCCCATGTTGATGTGCTATTTCCCGTTGATTGATAGGCGTATGAGAGGAAGATATTCCGCAGGAGAACTTTTGCATTGGGAACTGGTGTTCCGTCGGGAAGTGCCACACGTACTGTTCGTGCAAATACTTCAGGAGCATTGGGAACGCGAACAATAACTTCGCCAGTTGAATTCACAACGCTTGTGATTGCAGCAGCTTGAAGTGATGCTCCTGAAGAGAGTTGACTCATGCCAAGAGTGCTTGAGAGCGTGAACGTAACGGG
>JBILBZ010000031.1:0-12948 GCA_044353425.1 Ilumatobacteraceae bacterium
AATGAGGACAACAAAACGACCGGGTATCGACACTTCCTGTGTCAGACGAGCACCCTTTGCGCCGATGGGGTTCTTTGTGACTTGGCACAGAATCATTTGCCGCGAACGAAGAATCTGCTCAATACGCGCATTGTCCTTGGTCTCAACATCGTCAGATTCAAATTCGACGTCACTGCGATACAACACAGCGTTCTTTGGCGTTGAGATGTCAACGAAAGCTGCTTCCATTCCGGGCAGAACGTTTTGGACACGACCCAGATAAATGTTTCCGTGGATTTGTCCGACATCGTCAGCAGGACGGCTGACGTAATGCTCGATCAGGCTGCGTCCTTCCATCACTGCTACCTGAGTAACGCCATCACGGACCTGTACACACATGAGGTATCGGCCGACAGGGCGGCCATTGCGCTCGCGACCCTTGCGCCGCTCGATGATCTCGGCATCAATCTCTGCAGAATCACGAACGGGGCCGTTACCTGATCGCGAGCGACCACGACCGCCACGGCGGCGCTTCTTCTTGTTGCCGTCGCCTTGACTTTGACCCTGGCTTTGCTTTTGCTCGCCAGATTTTGCCGAAGGAGCCGGGGCTGCAGGACGGGTGTCACCAATCTGTGGCTTGCGAGCCGGAGCAGCAGTTGAGGAGCGAACGGGTGATGCGGACTCGGTAGACCCTTCACCTTCGACAGGCTTCTTGCGGTTTTTTCCACCACGAGACCCGCGCCGACGCTTCTTCGGGCCGTCTTGTCCTTCGGGACGATTCTGGCGCTCAGCGCTTGCGGGACGATTGTTATCGGCTGCGGATGAACCGCTGGAACCGTTGGTATCCATGAATTTCCTCTCTCACGTCGCGCACGAGGCGCGCCATGTGGGCCTTGCTGCAGCCACTGACTGGCGCAACCGACCCTTTCGGCCTAGACCGACAGGATACCCGTAGGGGCTACCGGAAACGGCGCATATGGACGCTCTGGACCAAGCCAATCATCATGGCGAAGGCCACCGTGTGTGAGCCCCCATATGACACAAAGGGCAGCGGAACTCCAGAAACCGGGGTGATTCCCATCGTCATACCGATGTTTTGGAACGTCTGCCACAGAATCATGGTGAAAACACCTGCACAGATGAGAACTCCCAGTCTGTCCTGAGCAATACGTGCGATGCGATAGATACGCCACAGCACCACCCCAAAGAGGCCCAAGACAGTCATTCCTCCCACCATGCCGAACTGTTCTCCGATAGCAGAGAACACAAAATCTGTCGATTGAACAGGAATGAAGGTCCCGTTTGTCAGTGGCCCCTGCAAGTACCCCTTGCCAAAGAAGCCCCCCGTGGCAACAGCTCGCTTTGCAAAGCGCACCTGCGTCGTCAGGTTCTGAAGAGTTGCCGAGTCAGAGTTCTGATTCAGGAACCCCGTGATGCGGCGAAGCTGATAATCCTTCACAACTCCGGACACCACTCCAGCGAATGCAGAGAGGATGGCCAGCGAGGTAATCAATGAGATGTATTTGAGCTGGGCCCCCGCAACCAGAAGCACACCCATTGCACAGGCGACGAGGACAGAGGCAGATCCAAGGTCAGGCTCAATGGCAACGAGGATGACTGGGAGACCGACAATAAAGAGTGACTGAATAAATCGCTCGTACGACACCGATTGTGAATCATCGTCGGCCAGGAAACCCGCGAGCAAAAGAAGTGTCGCCACCTTTGATAACTCTGAGGGTTGTACTGCAATCGGACCAATATCGAAGGACAGTCTTGCTCCACCCTTCACCGCGCCGGTCACCATCACCAAAATCAACAACACAATTGTGATCGCGTAGAAAAGTTCAGAGCTTCCACGCAGTTGGACGTAATCGACCCACATGACCACTGCCATCACAATGATTGCAAAAATGACAAAGATGATCTGTCGTTGCACAAACTGAAATGGGTCAGCTCCTCTGTTGAGAAGTCGTGGACGCGTAGCCGAATAAATGATGAAACTGCTGATGATGGTGAGTGCCCCCACCGCAGACATCAGAATCCAGTCAATGTTGCGTGTCGGATCTGCGAAGCCTCGCCGGATATTGCCGAGGCCCGAGTTTGGGCGACGACTGAAATTTGGTCGCCGATCGAAAACGGACAGTTTCATCAATCACGCACCGATGAGCCGGTACCAACAAGGCACAGAGGATTAGGCAGCGATTGCGGAGCCGCAACGTCAAAACTGCTGGTGTCGAGGGGATCAGCGGGAAGTGCAGGCGCAACTTGAATCTTTCCAGCTAACGCAG
Source organism: Ilumatobacteraceae bacterium (assembly GCA_044353425.1). GTDB lineage: Bacteria > Actinomycetota > Acidimicrobiia > Acidimicrobiales > Ilumatobacteraceae > UBA2093. The sequence goes on from JBILBZ010000031.1 coordinate 2,268, forward strand.
TGAAAATACATTTCACAACAGGTGCGGCGGCTCGAGATCCGTAACCACTCTTCTCAAGGTATGCAACAGCGGTATACGGATGTTTGTCGGTGAGACTGAATGCAGCAAATGCTGAGGAGTCATTCCATGGCAAGTTCATTGCACCCTGAGCAGTGCCAGTCTTGCCAGCAATAGGCAATGAACGCTTTGGATACGAGCGGAAGAGTTTTTCACCAGTTGTCGCGTGATAAAAGTCAGACGTGACCCCAGGCCCGGTAATGACGCGAGTGAGGCCCCGCACAATTGGGTCACGAACTTCTGGACGAAGCCCGATGTCACGCAAGATGATCGGAGCACTGAAATCTTTCAAAACGACTCCAGCTTTGAGATCAACCCTTCCAGATTTTCCATTAGGGGTTCCCGGTGCCCAGATGGCACGAATCACTCGTGGCTTCATCACTCGCCCACCATTGCCGAGCGCTCCGTAACCAACAGCAAGCTGCAATGGGGTGGCAGAAAGAAGGCCCTGTCCAATTGAGAACTGAATGTTGTCGCCGACGTAATAGCCCCTTCCTTCTTCTCTGGCAATTGCACCACTAGCCGCAAGTCGTTGCTTCAAAGCTCTGTTCGGAAGAGTTCCGATGAATTCATACGGAAGATCGATTTCAGTCGGTGCACCGAATCCGAAGAGTCGAACTTGTTCTTCGAGAATCGGGCGATTGCCACGCTCGGTGAAGATTTGCTCACCGATCTTGTAGAAGAAAACATCGGAAGAAACAGCGAGAGCAGTCACCACATTGATGCGACCGTATTTGCAAGGTGCACCGTTTCCGCACAGCGCATTTTTGAATACACACTTGACATTTAGCTGGCAACGTTCTTCAGGGATACTCACCAACTTGTATGTTCCTCGGTCCACCAATGTGAAGTCAGTACCACCAGCCAACTGACCAGAGTTAAGGGCTGCGAACGCAACAAATGGTTTGAAAGTAGAGCCAAGGTTGTAGCGACCAGAAATCGCACGATTCACCAAAATGGATTGGTCAGGATCATCTGATACTGGGAAAAGTTGGCCGAACTTCTCAGAGGAGATTCCCGCGTTGAACCAACGATTGTCAAAGTTCGGATAACTCGCCATTGCAACGATCTCACCAGTCTGATGATTCATCACAACAGTGGAACCAGCAGGTGCTTTGTAATAGTTGATTTCTGGATATGCCGGATCTGGTTCACCAAACTGCATCACTTGAGGCGCCTCAGTGCGTCGACGAAGAAGTAGTTCACTTTGCAATGCCTGTTCGGCAAACTGCTGGATATCAAGGTCGATCGACAATTGCAGATCGTTGCCTGGAATTGGTTCGCGACGTTCTAGCTGTCGAAGGAATCGGCCACGAGAGTCAACTTCGTACTTGATGAATCCGGGTATTCCCCGCAAGACGGCTTCGTATGTTTGCTCGATTCCGAACTGTCCTACACGAGCATCTGGGTCGTATCCAAGATTCTTGTAGTACTCCTGCTCGTCACCCTTCTTAATTGCTCCAAGGAACCCAATGACATGACTGGCCATCGGTGCGTAGGGGTACTCTCGCCGCCAGTCTTCTCGCACATCAAGACCTGGATAATCCTCACTGCGTTCACGTAAGTAGATGCCGAGATCTTCTGAAACATCTTCTTTCAGTGGCAATGGTTGCAACTGGTCGTAGCGCTTCGACTGATAGCGATCTTCCAGTTCCGCCACAGTCATGTTGAGAGCCCCCGAAAGACGTGCCCACATCTGAGAACGAGCTAATGGTTTAGCGATTACAGCTCGCTCAATCGTGATGGTCAGAATTCTCTCGTTGCTCGCCACAATGCGACCTTTGAGATCAAAAATTCGACCGCGCTCTGGCGTGAGCTTGATTGTGCGCGTGCGAACTTCTCGCACCTTCTCCTCAAGCCCAGGAGCATCAATCGCTTGCAGGAACCACAAGCGAACCGTGAGTAGCCCCAACAACAAACTAGCCACAGTGACCAGAACACCAATTCGAGAGATGGAACGATCACCTGCCATTACCGCACCGACGTTTCATCGCGGATTGCCCAGTTGCATAACCACTCAGCAGGAAGGCTGAGAGCGGAATTAAAAACCGCAACAACAATTGCAATAAGGAACACCTGGGTCGTGAGAACTCCTTCGGCGCCTGTAATCGTGAATGCAATGGGCAAAATAATCATTCCGATGATGCTCACGCCCAAAGATGCCAGCATGCGCGACCACCAAGTGGATTCATGAACGAATGAGTGAACAAAGCCAGCCAGGTATCCGACAACCGCAAAGACAGCTGCGCATAGCCCCATAGGCGTTGTCAAGACCATGTCATACAAAAGACCAATAATGAAACCTGCGACCGCTCCCGTCTGTGAGCCTTTCGCCAAACCACACGATGCAGCGAGAAGAAGCATCACTTGCAGGCAAACTCCAAAGGGTCGTAACTCATTGAAGATTGTTGTCTGCAAAGAGAGAACAAGTAGCCCCACCAGAATTAAGCGCGTGTAGCGAGCTTCTGCAAGAACGATGAGACGCTCAATCATGGGGCCGCCGGACGTTCTGTAATTGGCTGATACAACAGCACTCGAACAAAGTTGAGATTGTCAAAGTTTGCCGACAATGTGACTTCAAGAAGAGGGCCAAGGGTGCCAGTGCGCTTCACGACTCGACTAACAGTTCCGATGACAATGTCAGGAGGGGCAAGCGAAGTTGCGCCGCCAGACGAAATCACTGGTGAACCAACTGCAACGGACCCAAATCGAGGCTGATTCTCAATGAAACGGATGATGGGCTTCTTCGTCAGTCCACGACCTTCTAACGCACCGGTCTCGCGCAGAGGGAGATTCGCTCCGGGCGGAACAGTGATGGGAGAGTTCGTGTTCTGGCCTGGTTGATTTGGCCCGACCGTCCCCGTTGGAGTTGTTTCACCAGGAGAAGAAGGTCGAGTGGTTGTTGGTGCCGACGTACCTCCGGGGGTGAACCCCTTGATTGTCGATGTGGTTGTTCGCGGAATCGTTGTTGTGGTCGTCGTAGTCGTTGTCGTTGTCGTTGTTGGTTCAGACACTTGACCAGGAACAGTTGTCGTCGTAGTTGTTGGCGGTGTGTTCACAATCTTGACGGATAACGAGTACCCAGGGTCTGTGATCAACATGACTACGGAACGTTTGCTGTACACATCAGTGACTTTGCCAATCATTCCAGCAGCATTCAGAACAGGCATACCAACTTTGATACCGCATTCTGTTCCACGATTGAGTTCGACTGTCTGGGAAAAATTCGAAGGCGACTGCCCCACTACCTGAGCAGTACACGAGGAGATACCTGCAAGGGTTGGCAAGCCATTCAGTGCCAATAGTTCTTGTGCCTCCCTCACCGAAGCGATGGCTGCAATAGTTGCACCTTCGTCAAATGCAACGAGATCACGAAGTCGTCGATTCTCTGCAACAACGTCGTTGTAGTTCGTGATGCCATTCCACGTGTTCTGAATAGGTCGCGTCACAACACGAGTGGCACTTTCAATTGGTCGGAAAATCGAGCCAAAAGCAGAACGCGTAAAGTTGATAGCAGAGCTACCACGCAGATCAAGCGTGATGAGAAGTACTGACGTCAACGAGAGCAAAAGAATTGCCCGACGCCGTGTGAAGGAATAGCCCGCCACGGAAGTTGATCTACTGCTGATCGAGTCCTGGTGAGGACATCATTCCGCGCATCGCCTCGATGTTCTCGAGTGCACGACCCGAGCCGATAGCGACCGCGTACAAAGGGTCAGGAGCGACATAACACGGCATTCCAGTTTCATGATTGATGCGCGCGGTAATTCCTGCAAGCAATGCACCACCACCCGACAGATAGATACCGCGATCCATGATGTCGGCGGCCAATTCAGGAGGCGTTCGATCAAGAGTGGACTTCACAGCATCAATAATTGCAGCAACAGGCTCCGAGATGGCTTCACGAACATTTTCAGTGGTGAGCTCTACCGTGCGCGGCAAGCCAGTCACTGTGTCGCGACCTCCGACATCACCAGTCAATTCCTGAGCCAACGGCCACGCCGATGCCATCTGAATCTTGATTTCCTCTGCGGTATTTATGCCGATGTCGAGGCCGTACTGAGTGCGGACGAAAGAAACAATGGCCTCATCAAGTTCGTCACCAGCAACGCGAACGCTTTGAGCAACAACAATGCCTCCCAAAGAAATCACAGCGACTTCAGTGGTGCCACCGCCGATGTCAACAATCATGTTTCCACTTGGCTCATGTACAGGCAGATCGGCGCCAATCGCAGCCGCCATTGGTTCTTCGATGATGTGTACAGGACGACGTGCTCCTGCATACTCTGCCGCGTCCTGCACTGCTCGCTGTTCAACTCCAGTAATTCCAGATGGAACACAAATCACCATGCGCGGCTTACTCCAACGACTGGTTGTAATGCGTTGAATGAAATAGCGCAGCATCTTTTCGCAAACATCAAAGTCAGCAATGACACCATCTTTCAACGGACGAATTGCTTCAATGTGCTTTGGAGTGCGACCAAGCATTCGCTTGGCTTCCCAACCAACGGCAACAGGACGACCATCGCGCATATCAATCGCAACAACAGAAGGTTCATTCAGAACAATGCCTTGGCCGCGCACGTACACAAGGGTGTTCGCGGTACCAAGGTCAATTGCGATATCTCGACCAATTGCCAAAGGATTATTTCGGGCCATACATGCTCTCCCCCGGCAGACCGCGATGGTCGCCTACGGGATAATAACTATCCGCGCCTCAGAGGGCGGGGAAGAAGATTCCTAATTCGCGAGCAGCTGATTCTGCCGAGTCACTGCCATGGACAAGATTTTCAGTGAAAAGTGTGCCGAAATCGCCACGAATGGTTCCTGGCGCCGACTTTGCTGGATTGGTCGCCCCCATCATCGTGCGAACGATTTCCCATGTGTCCTCAGGGCCTTCGAGAGCCATTGCGACGACTGGTCCGCGAGACATGAACTCAACAAGTTCTCCGTAGAAGCCTTTGCCGACGTGCTCTTCATAGTGGCGCTCGAGAATTGCCTTATCGAGGGTACGAAGCTCCATGCCCACCAGTCGAAGGCCCTTGTTTTCGAAACGAGAGGTGATGGCGCCCACGAGGCCACGTTCAACGGCATCGGGCTTGAGAAGGACAAGGGTGCGATTTGACATCCCTTCAGGCTAGGGGCTGGCCCGTGCCTTACCCCTGCAAACCCAAGCAAACCCTTTAGGGAAGCACCTTTCGTAAGTGAGTTCGTGCTGAACCCACCACGTAAAGGGATCCTGCGATCAATACCGCATCGTCGCTGGTGGCATCAGCGAGAGCCAGATCACACGCTCGTTCCACCGTGTCCACGGTCAGCACATCAGAACAACCCATCTCTTCGGCTACCGCTGCAATCTCCCCCGCGGGACGTGCCCGAGGCGACGGTGCAGTGCAACAGATCACTCGTTCAAACTCATCCACCTTGAGCGCAGACAAGGTGTCCGAGATGTCACGACCTCCGAGGGCACCTACTACGAGGATGCGGCGACCATGTGGGTCAAAGTCATCAAAGAAAACACTGGCACACACTTCTGCTCCTGCTGGGTTGTGTGCGCCGTCGAGAATCACCAAAGGCTGATGTCCGACAACTTCGAATCGTCCAGGCATTACGACGGAAGCTAAACCCTCTTGCACAGTTTCTTGGTCAAGAGCATTTCCGAAGAAAGACTCCACCGCCATAATGGCGACCGCTGTGTTGTCGCCTTGGTGCCAACCGTGTAGGGGTAAGAACAAGTCGATGTAATCAGCTCTTGGAGTGCGAACGTGCAACGACCGGCCACCCAACGCGAGGTGATTATCAACAACATCAAATTGTTCACCACGAAAAAGAATTTCTTCATGAGGTTCAGCAGAAAAGATGGAATGAAGATCCTCATTGAGTTCACCAATGACAGCAATACTTCCCTGCTTAATAATTCCCGCTTTTTCTTTTGCGATATGCGCAAGCGTGGGACCAGCGAATTCCATGTGATCAAGCGCAATGTTTGTAATGACGGAAACATCGGGCTGTACAACATTTGTTGCATCCCAACGGCCCAACATTCCCACTTCAATCACTGCAACATCAATTGCATCATCGGAGAACCATCGAAATGCTGCCGCCGTTACGATCTCGAAATAAGTCGGCCGAACACCAGACATTCCTTCAGCGTTCGCGATTGCTGCGACTGCATCAGCAAAATCATGTTCAGCAATTGCTTCGCCGTTCACTTGTATGCGCTCACGAATGCTTTCAAGATGCGGACTGGAATATGTTCCGACCTTCAACCCGTGAGCCATCAACAGTTTCGTCACTATTTGTGATGATGATCCCTTACCGTTCGTACCAGTGACATGAATGACGCGATAGTCATTCTGCGGATCACCGAGAACTGTCAACAATGATTCGATGTTTGCCGTTGAGGGCGAATCAACACGACCAGTTTTCTCGTACGAGGCGTGGTCGTCTAGATAAACAAGGGCGTCAGAAAAATTCACGGGAATTAGGAGGCTGCGCGGCGCTGACGCGGAGTCCGTGCTGCTGTCTTTGTCACGATTTCTGGCGACACCTTGTTGTTCACACTGTCAGCTGTGACAACAACTTTCGCTACATCGGTGCGACCGGGCACCTCATACATCACGTCAAGCAAAGTCTCTTCCAGAAGTGCGCGAAGACCACGTGCGCCTGTTCCGCGTGTAAGAGCAAGATCAGCGATGGCCTCAAGTGCCTCAGGAGTGATGTCGAGTTCCACATCGTCAAACTCAAAAATCTTTCCGTACTGCTTCACCAAAGCATTCTTTGGCTCCGTGAGAATTTGCATCAATGCAGGCTTATCGAGAGCATGAACTGCTCCCACCATCGGCAAGCGGCCGATGAACTCGGGAATCATGCCGAACTTCAACAAGTCTTCAGGCAAAACCTGAGCGAACAGTTCGCCAGGATTCTTGTCCGACTTCGAGGTGACAGTCGCATGAAATCCCATGCCCTTGTGTCCAACGCGTTGTTCAATGATTTGTTCTAAGCCGGCGAAAGCTCCGCCACAAATGAACAACACATTCGTCGTATCGATCTGGATGAATTCTTGATGAGGGTGCTTGCGCCCACCTTGTGGCGGCACGGATGCAACAGTGCCTTCAAGAATCTTCAGCAACGCTTGCTGAACGCCTTCACCAGATACATCACGGGTGATACTGGGGTTTTCAGCCTTGCGAGCAACCTTGTCGATCTCGTCGATGTACACAATGCCCTGCTCTGCACGCTTCACATCAAAATCAGCTGCCTGCAAAAGCTTGAGGAGAATGTTCTCAACGTCTTCACCGACATATCCGGCTTCGGTCAATGCGGTGGCATCTGCAACTGCAAACGGCACATTCAACATACGAGCCAATGTTTGAGCCAGGTGCGTCTTGCCGCAACCAGTTGGGCCAAGAAGAAGAATGTTCGACTTCTGCAGCTCTACTTCGTCACGACGAATACCGACGTTCTGCGCCATGTACTGCAAGCGGCGATAGTGATGGAACACGGCAACAGATAGAACCTTCTTTGCCCGCTCTTGTCCCACAACATATTCATCAAGAAACGCACGGGTCTCGACAGGAGTTGGGAGAGACTCAAACTCAATGCCAGAGCGTTCGCCCACTTCTTCTTCGATGATCTCGTTGCATAGCTCTATGCACTCATCACAGATGTACACACCGGGGCCGGCGATCAGCTTCTTGACCTGTTTCTGGGACTTGCCGCAGAACGAGCACTTCAATAGCTCGCCAGTGTCTCCAAATTTGGCCACGAAGGCCCTCCCTCGATGATGTGAATCAGCGAATTGGACCGGTGCGGTCCGTTAGCTGACGTGATGAAATCACATCATCGATAATGCCATACTCGAGGGCCTCTTGAGCTTCTAATACGAAGTCACGATCGGTATCTGCATGGATTCTTTCCATGCTCTGGCCGGTGTGGTTGGCCAAAATTTCCTCGAGAAGGTCACGCATCCGCAAGATTTCCTTCGCTGCGATCTCCAAGTCGGTGACTTGGCCATAGCCCACCTGGCCATATGGCTGATGAAGAAGAACGCGGCTGTGTGGAAGCGCAAGGCGCTTGCCCTTGGTACCAGCTGCGAGCAAAACTGCTGCTGCCGACGCTGCTTGGCCCAGACAAATAGTTGCGATGTCGTTCTTAATAAATTGCATCGTGTCGTAGATGGCGAACAAAGAGTTGATGTCTCCACCAGGGCTGTTGATGTAGATGTTGATGTCACGATCAGGATTTTCACTCTCAAGGTGAATCAACTGCGCACAGATGAGGTTCGCAATGGTGTCATCGATAGGTGTGCCGAGGAAAATGATGTTTTCCTTCAACAAACGCGAGTACAAGTCGTACACACGCTCGCCACGGCTTGTTGTCTCGGTGACATTCGGAACGTAGTAGTTCTGGAAATTCATTGCTGTGTCCCTTAATTCGTCGTGATGAAGTGAGTCGTGGTCTGGTTAGTCGTGATCGTGGTCATCATGGTCATGATCGTGGTCGTGATCATGATCGCCAAGAACAGTGTTCGTGTCGAGCACTGCACCATTCTGGTCTACATAACTGATGTTGTGCAGGAGCCATTCGAGTGCCTGTGACTTTGTCATCTGTGCAATGAGATCGGTCACAGCGTCATTTTGCTCATAAGCCTTGCGCACCTTGGCAGTCTTCTCACCAACGCGCACGCCGATTGATTCATACTCTGCTTCAAGATCTTCGTCTGTGACAGTGATTCCCTGCGCCAAAGCGACAGCACGCAATGCGAGGTCAATCTTGACGGCCTTTTCAGACTGGGTCTTCATGCTGGCGATGAACGAGTCAGCGTCTTGACCGGTAGCCGAGAGCCACTGGTCAAGAGCAATGCCTTGTGACTGGAACTGCTGCAAGGTGTTTTGTACTCGCGCCTGAAGGTCGTTGTTGACCATTGACTCTGGAGCCTCAATCTCAACAAGCTTTTCAAGTTCGTCAGTGACACGGTCAACAACAGTGCGGCGCATCTGATTCGCACGCATCTCTTCGTAACGAGCACGAAGTGCTGCCTTCCATTCATCAATGGTGTCGGCATCTGCGATGTTCTCGGCGACCCATGCATCGGACAGTTCTGGGATCTCGAGTGTTTGCACGCGGTTCACGGCGACAACAAAATCGGCTTCTTCTTCTGTGCCATTCGGAACAGCAGAGAACTTCAGCGTGTCACCCTTCTTGGCGCCGGTGAGCTGATCGTCAAAGCCGGGCGCAACCCAACCGCGACCCACTTCATATGTCCATTCATCAACATTGAGTCCTGGGACTGGCTCGCCACCGCGAAGTCCTTCAAGGTCAATCACCACGTTGTCGCCAACTGCAGCGGCACGATCAACGTCAGCAAGTGTTCCGAAGCGACGACGCTCTGTTGTGATTGCTTCTTCCAACTCTTCGTCGGTGAGCGCAGGGTTTACCAACTCAACACGCAGACCTGCATAGCCAGGCACCTGCACGACAGGACGGACTTCGCATGTTGCTTCGAACTTCACTACACCGGACTCTTGACCCTCAAGCAGATTCACATCAGGTTGAGCGACGATGTCGACCTTGTGTTCGATGACAGCTTTACTGAGGTACTCAGGGATGGCATCTTGCAATGCCTGTCCACGAGCAGCATCCATTCCGATGCGTGCCTCAAGTACTCGACGCGGTGCCTTGCCTGGACGGAATCCAGGAAGACGCACTTCATGTGCGATCTTGCGGAACGCGGCGTCGATGTTCTTGTCGAATTCTGACTCTTCCACCTCAATGGAGAGCTTGACCTGGTTGCCTTCGAGGGCTTCAAGAGTGCTTTTCACAGGCTTCGGAGTGTATCGGTTCGCATTCAATGCTCCCTTTCCAGCAATAATGGAGACATGACGCTTTGGAAGCCCCACGCACTCGCCGCCCCCCATGAAGGCCAGATCAACCTGCGCAATGGGGACAAGGTGCGCACCACTGTTGATGTGGACGGCGCCCCCGCAGGCACCGAAGGCAAAGTCATCTTGTCTAACGGCTTCAACTGGCTGCGCTATCGCGTGTTGTTTGTGAATGGCAGTGAAATCGGCGATCTCGACCACCGCACAATCGAGCCAATTGGTCGCTCGGCGAAGCGACTTGCGCGTCAAGCAAAGCGAGCACGATAGGGCTTTTCGTTCTGTCTGATATCCTCGGATACTCACACCACGGGGTGTGGCGCAGTTGGTAGCGTGCCTGGTTTGGGACCAGGAGGCCGGGAGTTCGAGTCTCCCCACCCCGACCATTTGATTAAAGGAGAGCTCTATGCCGGCAGACCTTGACACCGCTAAGTACGTCTCATTCGTGACCTACAAGAAAGACGGCACCCCCGTAGCCACTCCTGTCTGGGTTGTTCCTTTTGAAGGTGGATATGCCTTCACCACCGATCCCGATGCATACAAGGTGAAGCGACTGCGCAATGACGCACGCGCAACTCTCACTGTCTGCGACATGCGCGGAAAGATTGCAGCGGGCGCCATCGTGTACAGCGGAGCTGCTCTCGTATTGAACGAAGCCGACACGCAGCGGGTTGATGCACTGATTCGAAAGAAGTACAGCATCGGATATCGAATGCTTGGCGTGATGAGCGTTCTGAAGAAGA
>JBILBZ010000032.1:0-12854 GCA_044353425.1 Ilumatobacteraceae bacterium
AAGATGACGGAATGCAAAATCGTCTGGTGTGAAACCTGGGGTGGTCAAAGAGCGGGGACTCGTGCTCATATGTTCTCCGATGGAGTTTTGACCCCCGCTGTCTTTGGTGCCTGAGAGCTTCACCACACAGTGGCTTTCCCCGTCGGCGGAGGGCGAACCCTCTCTTTCCAGCGTTCTGTATCTACATGGTCCTTTTGCCTGAGAGATTCCGGGGCGGTTGCTCCTTCGGCGACGCATTTCTGCGTTCTCTCCCAAGTAGATATTTTCTTACACCGTAGTCGGTGGGGAAGAGGCGACTCGCTTTAAGGAGTCGTCAGTCTGTTGTGGCGTACGACCCAATAGAACCCGTGCGACCTTCGATCTCCTGAATGCACTCGTCGAGATCTTGTAGGAACTCATCGATACGGGCTTCGTGCCCCGCATGGACTGTGAGGTGAATGCTGGCGGGGGGAGTCTGGCGATCCATGAACCAGCCGCGCTCGATGAGTAGCTCTGCCAAGGCAAAAACGTCATGACGCTTTGGGTCGGCGGTGCCGAAGCAGAGGAGGGTGGAGTCGGGCTGCGCACGCAGAGTAAGCAGTGGGTGAGCATCGACATGCGCCGCAATGCGCAATGCACTGTTTCGCGCACTGCGTGTCACATTCTGATAACCGTTATGACCAAGGAACCGCATCACAGCCCAAGCCGATGCAATCGGGCCACCTGATTTTGTGCCCAGAATGCCTGACGAGCCGTACATGCCGCCGAGCCAATTGTCAGTCAGGAATGTTTGATCACTGCGCAACTTCTTGTTCTTGTGAAGCAGAACGCCCGCACCCTTCGATGTGTAGCCGTACTTGTGAAGATCAACAGAAATCGATGTCACGCCGTCAACTCGAAAATCCCACGGAGCAATCTCTTCTCCGAGGTCTTCAAGATAGGGAAGAGTGACGCCACCCATACAGGCGTCGACATGGCAGTTGATGTCATGCTCCAACGCGATTGCCGCCAGATGCACAATTGGGTCAACAACACCTTGCGGGTACTGCGGCGCTGATCCGACAATGAGAATTGTGTTCTCGTCTACGGCCGCGCGCATCGCACTGACATTGGCTCGCCAATCAGGGCCCACATCGACACGGCGAGCTTCAACCGAGAAATAGTTCGCACCCTTTTCAAGAGCTGCGTGGGCGGAGGTGGGCAAAACCATGTTGGGGGTTGCCGTGAGGCGGCCGTCACGCTTTGCACGCATCACAGCAGAGCGCACGACCAACACGAGGCTCTCTGTGCCACCAGAGGTCATGAACCCGGCGACATCGTCATCACCGTTGCACCAGCCAGCCACGGTGTCGACAACTTCCTGTGCCATGTGCTTGAGGGATGGGAAGGCGGCAGTGTTCAGAGCGTTCTCGCCGGAGAACCGCCGATACGCCTCTTCAGCGATCGCTAGGGCCTCAGGACCAGCCGAATAGGCGAGTGTGAAGCATCTGCCATCACGCCAGTTCACATCGTGTGAGCGGAACGTTTCCATCTCTCTGAGCACATCTTGTGCGTCGATGCCGTTCTGAAGTTTTCTGATTGCCATGACAGCACCTTAGGTGCCAAGTGGGCGGGGAGAACCGCCTGAAACCTTTGTGGATATTGGTCTCTACATAAATTACATAACGGACATTATGGGCGTAATTAAGAACTTGAAGAGGGGTGCAACGATGCGTTGGCAACTGGCTCTGCAGCGTCCATGACCCATTCCAGAATCTCCCGTATCGAATCCTTTGTGTGTCGCGGTTTAGCAAGGTCATTGCGTGCATCAGTTAATGCGCAATGCAAAACGTAGATCTGGTCCTTGAGCGCATCGAGTTCTTCGCGCGTCATCACTAGTTCGTTCTCTGACAGCTCCAGTTCGTTTGCTCGTTGTCTTGAGACCCAATCCCATTGTCGACATTTCTGACTGCAGAACTCTTTGCGACGACCGGGGCCGTCTTTAGGCGGCAGAGCATGTCGACACCATCGACATCGGATGTCTTTCCCCTGCACTTCTACCCCAACGTCTGATTTCGTCATGACGAAATGGTAGTGCGGAGTAGATTGATTGTGTGGAACTTCCCCCTGCGCCCCGCAGTTACTTTGCAAGTGACAACTTCAGTGGAGCTCACCCGCGCTACATCGAGGCAATAACTCGGGCTAACGAAGGCCATGTCATGGCGTACGGCGGCGATGCATTGACAAAACAGGCCACTTCCCTCTTTTCTGAATTGTGCGACGAAGATGTCGATGTTCTCTTTACGTTCAATGGCACTGGTTCAAATATTGTTGCGCTTGCAAGTCTTTTGAAGCCTGCTGACTCTGTGATTTGTACAAGTTGGTCGCACATCAATGTTGATGAAACAGGCGCCCCCGAGAAGTTCCTTGGCGCAAAGCTGCAAGATGTTGATGCGCCGAATGGCAAGTTGACTCCAGAACACATCACAGCGCTCGCTGGTGCTATTGGCAATGTTCACCATGTCCAGCCTGGCGTTGTGTCAATCACGCAGGCCACTGAACTTGGTGGGCTGTATTCCATCAATGAAATTCGTTCCATTTGTGAAACGGCACATTCGTTTGGAATGCGTGTTCATCTCGATGGTGCGCGAATATCTAATGCCGTTGTAGCTAGTGGTGGTGACGCCACCACTTTCCGCGCGATGACATTCGAAGCAGGCGTTGACGCTGTTTCATTTGGCGGAACGAAGAATGCGATGTTGGGTGCAGAAGCTGTTCTTCTTCGTCGTGACGTTGCTTCAGATCGCAGTTCATACATTCGCAAACAGGCAACTCAGTTGCCTTCGAAACAACGATATGCGGCCGCACAGTTTGTTGAAGCTCTGTCTGATGGTCTGTGGCTAGAGACGGCCTCTCATGCAAACATGATGGCTCAACGGTTGTTCAACGCAGTCTCTGGTGTGCCGGGTCTCGACATTGACTCCCCTGCTGTCAACAGCATGTACCCAATTCTTCCTCTGGAGGTAAAAAAGAGACTCCAAGAGTGGAGCTTCTTCTGGGACTGGGATGAGAGCCGGTCTCAGGTGCGTTGGATGACCTCTTGGGACACGACCGAATCCGATGTAGACGCCTTTGCCGCTGGGATTATTACCGCCTTCTCCTAGAAGGTCTCCATGGCAAAAATCTAGAATTGACTCAACGGTCAATTCGGCATAATTTGTCCCGAGGCACGGAAGTTGGGGGACAACAATGGCCATTGGGGATCTGTTCGCATTCAGGGAATGGGATGACACCACGTGGTCTGTCTCTGCCGAATGTAAGGGCCTTGCTGCCATCTTTTTCCCACCCGCCGCGGAGCGCCCACAGGCCCGCGAGCGTCGCGAAGCACAGGCTCGCGAAGTCTGCCAGTCGTGCGAAGTGATGGTCGACTGTCGCGACTTTGCTCGTCGTAATCGTGAGTACGGATTCTGGGGTGGCGAATCTGAAGAAGAACGCCATGCAGCTGGCTACCGACTCATTGCGCCTATCGGAGTGCGTGCTCGCAATATCTCGTAGTTAGATCTTCCGAAGTGCGACAGCTGTCCAGCCGTCCATCTCGTCTCGATCAACTTCAGCAAACTCTGCAAAATTCTCCAGCACGCGACTGACTTGTTCAGTTCGCATTCCGCTGAGGAAAAGCAATCCCCCGCTTTTGAGTGTGCTCGAAATTTTCTGGGATTCTTCAATAAGAACGGGCGCAAGGATGTTTGCAAGAACTGCATCGGTTGGATGAAAAGGGTAACCATCAATCCACGACACTTGGTCGGTGTTGTTGAGGCGCGCATTGTCCTCGACTGCCTTCTTGGCGCTATCGGCAATGTCGTACGTCGTGCACTCGCAATCACGAAGTACTGCAAGACCAACAGCAAGAACACCAGAACCACACCCGAGATCAAAAACCGAAGATTTGACCTTCACGTGTAGAAGCGCAAGTCGCAAGGTCAAAACTGTGGTCGGGTGATTTCCGAGCCCGAATGTGTCAAGTGGCTCGACGAAAATCGGAATGCAATTCTCCGGAGCAGTAGTCCATGCGGGAACGAGTGCCACTTCATTGTTTACCCACGTAGTGCTTGCGTGCTCTCGCCAGGTATCTGCAACAGATCGAGCTATCGAAATTCTTTCTGCTGTGGTGTCAGGAAAGGCTGATAGCACTCTTGCGACCGCATTATCTGGGTCATCACCCATGCTCGTGCGCAAAATGATTCGCGGCGACGGACCATCACGTTCTTCAATTGCGACGACCCCGAGAGACCATAGTAGATCAGAGACCAGTTCGCTGTCGCTGTCGACAACGGAAAAGTCGACCATCGGCCACGTGCTAGTCGATTCGTCGAAGTTGCTCACGAAAGCGCGAACCTTTGTGAACGTAAGCCATTGCTGCGAAGGCGATGTCTTCTGGTCGTGCTCGACCTTCTTTGATACTCGCAGGTGCCCCGACAGCAAGGGCCCCTGGTGGAACGAATGTGTCATTAAGGACGACAGCGTTCGCCGCAACAATTGCTCCGGTGCTGATGACGGCGCGGTGTAGCACGACCGACCCTGATGAGACTTGAGCGCCGTTCTCGATGATGCAGCCCTCGAGGTGGACAATATGGCCAATCACGCAGTCATCCCCCACCGTTGTGTGGTTTGCTGGCGTGGTGTGAATCACGGTGCCGTCTTGGATGCTTGTGCGCTGGCCGATCACGATGGCGCCATCATCTCCACGCAACACTGCGCCGGACCAAATGGAACTGTTTGCGCCGATGGTGACGGAACCAATGATGACAGCATCGGGTGAAACGAAGGCCGTTGGGTCGATTACGGGAACTTGCTCACCAAGTGCATAGATAGGCATAGGCGAAGACTAGTGATGAAGGCTCTGTTCTTGATGGTCAAGGGTAAAACGGGGATACCGTATGACCCCTATGTCACGTCGTATCGAGATCGAACTCACCAGCAAGCGCGAAGATGGCACTTGGACTTGGCGCGCCGCAGGCGCGCTTCAGCCCAAAGGTGTCGTTGCAGATTCAGTGGTGCCATCAGGCGCCGCAGTGAAGGACGTTGTTCGCGCTGAAGTGGAATCCGACTTGGACGGCACACGTGTGCTCTCCATCACTGCACCGAAGCAGAAGGCAGCCCGTACCGGACTCCTTGAAATTCTTCCTTCGGATAAGCCTTTCGAAGCAGTAACACAGCAGCTTCGCAAGAAGGGTGGCCGCGATGGTGATAAGCGCCGAGGACCTCGTCGTGACGGTGACAAGCCGCGCGGTGAGCGTCGAGATGGTGACAAGCCACGTGGCGAGCGTCGTGAAGGCGCTGAAGGTCGTGGAGACCGCCCTCGTCGTCCGTTCTTTGAGACACCACCAGAGCTCCCACAACGCCCTAAGCCAAAGCGCATTAAGCCACGCCGTGTGAATGTCGATGCGGTTCTTGCAGAACTTCCAGAGGCACAACGTGCTATCGCTGAGAAGGTTCTGATGGGCGGAGTGCCCGCAGTTCGTGCAGCTGTTGAAGAGCAGAATAAGAAGGCCGTCGCTGAGGGTCGCGAGAAGGTGCCTGCTGAAGGTCTAGTCCAGATCGCAGAACAGCTGCTCCCTCGTTTGAGAGTCGCTGAATGGCGCGACCGTGCATTGTCCGCAGAGACCATCATCGAAGAGATTGATCTTCGTGACTTACGTTCCATCGTTGTGTCCGCTGATCAACTTGTTGCCATCGATGAAGCAACGCGTGGACTCGTTGCAAAGATGAAACAAGCACTTGTCGTTCGTCAAGAGACTGAAATTCGCAACTGGTTAGAAGACATTGCAACAGCAACAAAGGTCGGTCGAGTTGTTCGTGCTTTGCGTCTGTCCTCACAGCCACCCAAGGCTGGTGTGCCCTTTCCTCCAGGTCTCGCTACCGAACTGATAGATGCAACTGTCGCCGGAATGACTGTTGATGCTCCCTCTGAACGTTGGATCACATTGCTCGAAGCGGCAGCGTTCTCCCCTGTCCATTCCAAAGTTCTCCCACCCGCGGTGCCAACTGTGATTTCAGAAGACCTGTTGAAGACAGTGACACGTCTCGGACCACTTATGCCCCAGCTCGCAGCATTGTTTGGCGTGATGGTGGATCCAAAGGCTCGTCCTCCACGTCCGTTGCAACAACCACGTGGCGACAAGAACCCGAAGAAGCGTGCTGCTGATGTCAACAAGACCGCCGATGCAAAGCCTTCACGTGGGCCAAAGGCGACCCCTGCTCCAAAGACTGACGCTGCCGCACCTGCAACCGTCCCAGTTGAAGACAATGTTGTTGTTGAAACCCCTGCAGTAGAGACTCCAGTTGTTGAGACCATTGTCGCTGATACAGCCGTAGCGGATGCACCAGCAGCAGTTCCTGCGGTTGAAGAGACCCCAGGAACTGACTCAGCCGAATAGGCCAGGACGCCATTGTCACTACTACGGTGACATGTATGGCTGAACTAGTTACTTATGAAGTCCGCGGCCAGGTCGCGGTCATCACACTGAACCGTCCCGATGCGCGCAATGCTGTCAATGATGACCTTGCTCAGGCAATGGAATCTGCGATCGATCGTTTTGAAAGCGAAGAGGGCGTCTGGGCTGGTGTTCTCACTGCGAATACAGAGGGTCACAAGTCCCCTGTGTTCTGTGCAGGTGCTGACCTCAAGGCTCTGAGCGCCGGTGGTCAGACTTTGGGAACAAAGCGCGGTGGATTCGCCGGATTCGTTTATCGTGAGCGCAACAAGCCAATTATCGCCGCAGTTGATGGCCTGGCCACTGCCGGTGGATGCGAGATTGTTCTTGCCTCCGACATGGTCATTGCAACCACACGTTCTTCATTCGGACTAGCCGAAGTAAAACGAAATCTCATCGCTGGTGCAGGTGGGCTCTTCCGTCTTCCACGCGCGATTGGAAAATCAGTGGCGATGGAAGTCATTTTGACGGGCGACCCTCTTTCTGCAGAGCGCGCACATCAGCTTGGCCTTGTAAATCACCTAGTTGAGCCTGGTGAAGCGCTGAACGCTGCATTGGAACTCGCAAACAAAATCGCTACATCGGCACCAATGGCCGTTGCAGCAAGTCGACGAGTGGTTCTTGCTGCTGCATACGAGAGCGATGAGAACCTCATCGCAATGACCAACGCTGAGTTCGCACCAATACTTAAATCAGAGGACACAAAAGAAGGTCTGACTGCTTTCATTGAGAAGCGTGCTCCTCAATGGAAAGGCCGCTAAAGCGACTTACCGACAAGGATTGTTTGAGCGATCAGACCATGACGTTCAAACAGATTCTTCATTCCGCGATCACCAGGCAACGCTTGGGCTTCAACGGACTGCACTCCCCTTGTGCGCAGTTCCGACAAAAGTGTCTGAATCAGTGCGTCACCAAGACCAACTTCTCGCGAATCTGGAACTACGTACACATGCTCAATTGACGCAACAGTGGAATCAATGTGAACGGTAAGACTGGCCATGATGGTTGATCCAAAACCGGCAACATAAGAGAGCTCAAAACCCGATTGTGTCAACGAGCGAGTTCTTCCTCGATACAGGGAAGCCTCGAGTGATGATGCCTTTTGATGTTCGTCAAGTAGATCTGAATCTCTCTCAGTAGCAACTCGAACAAACATTGAGCCGGGCACGTTGTTACTCGCTGACGGAATCTTTTTTATCCGCAACTTTACGAATGTTCTTATTTGCTTCCTTCGCGACTTGTTTAATCGCGAACTCTCCCACCATGCGTGCCGCAGGAGCCTGTGAACGTGTCTCTCGAACAACTTGATTAATCCTGCGCCAGACAGCGCGGTGTACCTGAAGAAGAGGATTTGTCACTTCTTCTTTTTCTTCACGATCACGGGGCAGTCATCGTCGCCCATGGGGCACATAGTCGTGTTCTTACGCACCAACATAAAACACAAGTTGCACAGCATTTCGTCTGCACGCTTTGGCTGCAATGCATCATCTGCTCCGGTGCGTTCATCTGTTTCGACAACTTCGTCCTCTTCGGCAGGAAGATCCTCCGAGGCAAGTCGGTCCTTAAGGATTTCAGCAAGATCTTCCTCGACATCGTCGGGAGCGACCATGTCGTCATCGTCTTCTTCTTCGTCAGTCTTCTTTCGAATGACTGGAGCACTCATCGAATCATCGTCATCGTCGTCGTCAATGGCGTCGTCGTCGTCACTCAGTAGTGGTTCATCTCCATCGAGGTCATCGTCGAGAATGTCGAGTTCGTCCTCGCCTTCAATCTCGAGTTCATCCAATTCTTCTGGATCAATCTCATCTTTTGCCACTGTGGATTCCTCCGTTTTGCCATAAGGCTCGGGGCGGGATATTAGACATAAAAAGCAGTCAACGCACGAATCCTCGAAAAAGATTCGTAATAAGTGACGACCGTCACTCCTGCAGGAGACTCTATGACTGTGTCGAACGACGGGCTTCTGCACGCCGTTCGGAATCGAGTCTCTCGAGTTCTGGGGCCTCTGTCGTCATGTGAGTCATTGCATCAGCAATGGCATGATGGCCAGCTTTTTCAGCGATAAGACGGTGCATCTCGAGGGCAACTCGCCTATATGACGGATGGCCCTGCGGACTGGAGCGCAGTTCAAGCATGTGCATCGCTTCGCGCGCATTGAACTGCATCGAATATCTGATGCGATAGGCCATTGAGACGGCGTATGAGGCTTGAGTTGGGTGTTCCCCGACCAAAGCGTCATAGAGGGCGGCAGAGCGGTCCATAACCTCATTGAACTCATCTGCCACTCCGGCAGCATCAACTAGATCAGGCCGTGCGAACCCGTGATACGGGGTCAATGGTTGCCACTCAATGGTGAGGAGACGGTGACGCTGCATATCTCGAAATGCGCCGTAGTCAGAAAGGACGTCGAATCGATAGTCGGTCCGCTCAAAAGCTCGGCCAGGTCGATGACGCCTATTTTCACGATTGCCTACATAGTTGCGAAGGATCTCTGACTTCTCGGATGTCGACATCTTTTCCACTTTGGACAGAATCTGAGATTCAGGAAGATGCGAAAACGCGTAACACGCTGCGGCAACAATCTTGTTCTCTCCATCGGGATCGAAATCAACGAGTGTCACTTCGTCAACATCGGTTGCAATGGAGTCACCGAACATGTTGTCAACAAGCGAATTCATATTCGCGGTATTCGTTGACAAATACTCAGACCATTTGCCACCACGTTCAACGACATCAACGCGACGAAGGAACGATGGAATGACTTTGCGAAGCTCAGTCAGCATCATGTCCGCATAGACCCTGGCTTCAGGAAGTGGATGGGCACGCATACGAAGAAGTAATGACTCAAATGCCTGACCACTCCCGTAAATGCCCACGTTAGAAAGTGCTGATGCTGGGAGAAGTCCACGTACTGCATCGAGCGCCTTTGCTCGCGTGGCTTGTCGATATACAAAATCACTATCGCCATCCGCCTTGGGAACAGTTGAGCGGATGTGTTGCGTCACTGTTTCGGCAAGGGAACTGTACGAATCAAACATGCGGTCCATATCGCCGACATACCGAGTGCCGAACTTGCCCTCCAGGAGATCTGGATCACGGTAATAGCGATACCGGCCACCAAGACGGTCGTCATAGGCGATATAACGAGTTGACTGCTCGAGATAACTCATCAAGCGTCCCCACTCGAGAATCTTGGTCAAGATATTTGATGCTTGTTCGCAAGCAAGGTGTACGCCGCCCAATTGGGCAACCGAGTCATCGCCGTACTCGACAAAGACCTTCTCGTAGAGGGATTCGGCACGATCGACGCCAACAGTCGCATCGACTGCTTGATCGCCCTTGATTTCGAGATCATTGACAAACTCATCGAGGAAAAGCCGACGCAGACTTCGAGGACTACGGCTGTACCGCGCAAAAAGCGCACCCTTCACTACCTCGGGAAGATTGACAAGCGCAAAAACAGGCTGATCAAGGTTCGTAAAATACCGACGAAGGATGTCGGATTCAGTATCAGTAAATTCCTCAGGAACGTAGACCGTCACAGTTTTTCAGCCTAGGAGGAAGGCAGGGTCACCTTGGGGATACCGACTAAAGCACATCTCTACTGGGATTTGTGAGGGCAAACTCTGCAGAGATAGCGGCCTGTTGTTGTGGGGATGTCCAGTAATCAATCGCCGTCATGGCCATAATTTTGGCTCCGTCGATAACCGCTTGGTCCGCCTGTAGTGATCGCGAAGCTTTCTCAAACGCGGTCGTATGGATAGCAGTCCCCGATGGAGCTGATGCAATCATCGGGTGAATCGATGGAACAAGATGACTGATGTTGCCCATGTCGGTGCTTCCAACCACACGATGACCATTGCTTCCAGGGAGGACTACAGAGCGACCAAGTGATGCAGCGTTGTTGATATACATCGCGGACATGTTGTTGTTTGTCACCATGTCCGCATACGGATTCGGATCCCACTCATGTCGGACTGAACAACCGCACGCATGCGCACCTGCCTCCAGTGCGGAAAGGACGCGCGGCTTCAACTCTTGCAACGACGACATCGTGTCGGAACGCACGTACCACTCTGTTGCAGCATCGTGAGGAACGATATTTGGCTTACTGCCTCCTCGAATGAAGATGCCATGAACTCGTTCAGAAGGCAAAATGTGCTGCCGGAGAGCTGAAACAGCCATGTATCCGAGGACCGCGGCATCGAGGGCGTTCTTACCTTTTTCCGGTGCCGCAGCGGCATGAGCTGCTTCTCCCCCGTATTCGACGAGCAATTGCTGCAACGCAATCGCATCGATAGTCGTCAGATCCGCGTCAGCGGAGTGCACCATCATTGCAATGTCCACACCGTCTAGAGCGCCGTTGCGTGCCATAACAAGCTTTCCTCCACCACCTTCTTCGGCTGGAGTTCCCAGATAGCGAAGACGACCACCTGCATCATTTGCAACTAGTGACAACGCGATTGCGGCTCCTAAACCAGCTGAGCCAATGATGTTGTGTCCACATCCATGTCCAATGACAGGCAACGCGTCGTACTCACTCATGATGCACACCGTCGGCCCCGTGCCAGCCTCCCCCACGAAGCCTGTTTCGCAGCCGAAGGCATTCTTGTCTGTCGTCAGGCCATGCTTATTTGCGAGACGAACCAATAATTCCGATGCGATGAATTCTTCATAATTGAGTTCGGGATTCTCATGGATTGTGTGGCTTGCTTCAACAAGGTCTTGAGCGATGTCATCAATCGCGGAGCAAGCACGAATCTTCAAAGACTGAATGTCGAGCATCACTATGCCCTTTCATGCCGAAGAACAATCTTTCCGAGCTGTTCCCCTCTTTCAAGCTTTGCAAGCGCAGTCTCATAATCAGCCAGCGGATGAACGGAGTCAATGGCAATAGGCAGTCCTTGTTGGACTAAATCGAGTAGTTGATCGAACTCTTCATAACTACCCATTGTTGAACCGATGATTTCGTATTGCTTGAAGAAAAGTCGAGGAAGATTGATCTCCACTATTGGACCAGAGGTTCCACCACACACAACCATGCGGCCACCAGGCGCGAGTGATCGCATCGACTTATCCCAGGTAGCTGGTCCAACACTCTCAATGACCACGTCTGCTTCAACATTCCAACGATCAGCGGATGTATCGACAACTTCATCGGCGCCCATGACCTTCGCCTGTACTCGTTTTGCTTCATCACGGCTCGTTGCAACAACTGTGGCGCCCATCCATTTAGCAATTGAAAGAGCAGCACTTGATACGCCGGAACCAACCCCAACGATGAGTGCAGTCTCCCCTGCTCGCAGACGAGCTCTGTTCAACATACGAAGCGCTGTGAGATACGCAAGAGGAAACGCGGCGCACTCTTCCCATGATCGATTTGTCGGACGTGGTCGTACATTCCGCGCAGGTGCAATCGCAAAAGTGCCATGACCGCCTTTGCAGTGCTCTCCCCAAATCATGAAGCCTGGACCCATCGGAGAATTGTTCCCGTAGCGAATGATTTCATCAACAGGAGACACGCCTGGATTCACAACGACTTCGTCGCCAACAGAAACATTGGTAACTGAAGAACCTATTGCATCGACTATTCCTGCCGTGTCGCAGCCGGGAATGTGTGGCAAGGGAGGTTTTGGCATACCCCGTGTGACCCAAAGGTCCATGTGGTTCAGCGCACTTGTTACAACTTTGATGCGAACTTCATCGGGTGCCGGAGTGGGGTTTGGCAATGAACCCCAGACATAGTGACCGGGCGATTCGTTAAGGATCCATGCTTCCATGGTGTAACCGTAGGTGACTAGACGACTACTTGCCAATAATCCGGAAGGATCGTGACCGAAATTTCCGTCCAGTCAGCAATGGTAATTCCATCAATGGCGAGACTCTCTCCCCTGCCAACGTTCTGCGAATTGAATGTATCGACCTGACGAACAGAAATCTGAGGATGTGGCAGATGAGTTCCGGTCGCAGCCTTCTTATGTGCAAGCAGACGATTCCGAAAACTCATCGATGAATCGATTACAAGGACGTCGAATCGACCATCGTTCGGGTGTGCACGAGGTGTCAGATTTCTTCCCTTAACAATTCCGCCATTTGTGACACAGACGTACCGCTTTCGGGAGAATAAAGACAAGAAAGAATTGATCTCTATTCGAGATGCGGCTGTGAAGTTCTGTGAAGAACCATCGAGAAGTAGTACTACAACATGAAGTGCATCGATTGGTAGAAGCGTGCACTCACCTCCACTCTCAACCATGCGAGGAGAACCCAGTGTTTGATGAATGTCTCCGGAACAGAGGGAGACAAAATCAGAGCGACTGCATTGTGAAAGTTCTGCATCGCTGTTCACTATGCGAACCGAAGTCGGAGTCGGAATCCGAATCCCCCAACCTTCTCCCTTTC
>JBILBZ010000129.1:0-3962 GCA_044353425.1 Ilumatobacteraceae bacterium
TGAGGAGATGGTTGCATTCATCCATGACCTGAAATCAGATGGGCTCCCCATTGCGATTCTGACAAACAACGTGAAAGAGTTCCGCGAGATGTGGTGGCCTCTCATGGACTTTGAAGCCGTCTTCGACGCCATTGTTGACAGCCACGAAGTCAAGATGCGTAAGCCGAATCCTGATATCTATCACTTGACCATGGATCGCATCGGCGCCACACCTAATCGAACCGCTTTCCTTGATGACCTTCGCGCAAATGTTGACGCCGCTAATGCCGTTGGGATGCACGGGGTATGGGTGGAAGAAGACGCCAGTAATGCAATCACTATCGCGCGCACGCTGTCTGGTCTCCTGTAGTTATTTCACCCAACTCACTGCAATACACATCACCCGGGCCGCACCACCAATTACCAACGCTTCAGCGCATGCACGAAGTGTTGCTCCTGTTGTCATCACATCGTCAATGACCCAGACGTACTTTCCATTCAGCCCAGGTCGCGATACGAACGAAGGCCGAGCGAGCCGTTCTTCGCGGCCACTCCCTGTCTGACGTCCATCATTGTCACGACGCAAAAGTCGTGCATGACGAACACCAATCTGTGCCGCACAGTGACGGGCGATCAATTCCGATTGATCGAATCCACGCTTTTGCCGTCGGTGCGTCGTCGTTGGAGCCCATGTCACAACATCGCACTTTTCTTGTCCATTGACTTGCGTGGCAATCAACATCGCCAGAGAGCGAGAAAGATGTTTCTTCTCCTGATACTTGAGTTGCAGAATCGCTTGTCGGATGTCGCCCGCATGCTCAAACAGTCCCACATAATGAACAACTGACAATTCACCATCATGTGCTTGCAACATTTCTGTACGGTGTATTTCCATGCCTTCGTCTCACACTGTTACGCCACGACCACTTCGTGAGCGGACCGTAGAACGCCTTCTGCGATGTGTAACCGGCCTCGCATGTTTCGGCATCGGAATTGCGTTTTTTGTGAAATCAGGACTGGGCGTTCCTCCATGGGATGTTTTTCACTCAGGTATTTCCAATCACACAGGGCTTGGCCTTGGCACGGTGCTAATCATCGTTGCGTTTGCCGTGCTGCTCTTGTGGATTCCTTTGCGGCTACGACCAGGCATCGGAACAGTATTGAACGCAGTGCAGATTGGCCTTGTCGAGAACATCGCTGAAGGTTTCTTGCCAGATACTTCAAACATGGTTGTTCGTATCGCTTTCATGGCAACAGGCATGATTTGTATTGCAGCTGGTTCTGGCTTTTACATCGGTGCGGAATTGGGCTCGGGCCCGCGTGATGGCCTCATGCTCGGACTTAACATGCGTTTTGGCATCAGCGTGCGACTCGCTCGCACCTTCGTTGAAGTCAGCGTGATGATCATCGGAATCTTCCTTGGTGGAAAGATCGGGCTTGGCACATTCGTCTTTGCTTTCGGAATTGGCCCACTTGTCCAGATCACACTGAAACTTTTCCGCATGTCCAATGCCCAAGTAGAAGCTGCAGAAGGCGAAGCAATCGAGCAGTAACGCAGAAATACAAAAGGCCTGGATGACACAGTCATCCAGGCCTTTTGATGTAAACAGCTAGTTCTTAGTAGCGGTAATGCTCTGGCTTGAATGGACCAGCAGGATCCATGTCCATGTACTCGGCCTGACCATCAGTAAGTTGTGTGAGCTTCACACCAAGAGCGTCAAGGTGGGCACGCGCAACCTTTTCGTCAAGATGCTTTGGCAACACATACACGCCCAATGGGTACTTCTCGAGGTTGTTGAACAATTCGATCTGGGCAATGACTTGGTTGCTGAATGAGCAGCTCATCACGAATGATGGGTGGCCCGTTGCACAACCCAGGTTGACCAAACGTCCTTCTGCAAGAACGATGACGGAGTGACCATCAGGGAAAGACCACAAGTCTGTTCCTGGCTTGAGCTCATCACGAGTTGCACCACTACGTGCAAGTCCCGCCATGTCGATTTCATTGTCGAAGTGACCAATGTTGCACACAATCGCGTTGTGCTTCATTCCGGCCATGTGCTCGGCGGTAATGATTGCCTCGTTACCTGTTGCTGTCACGAAAATGTCAGCTTCAGCCAATGCGGACTCGGTCGTGTTGACTTCGTAGCCTTCCATTGCAGCCTGCAATGCGTTGATCGGGTCAATCTCCGTGACAATCACGCGAGCACCCTGGCCGCGAAGGCTCTGGGCACAACCCTTGCCAACGTCGCCATAGCCACACACAACTGCGAGCTTGCCGGCGATCATGACGTCGGTTGCACGATTGATTGCGTCAATCAAAGAGTGACGACATCCGTAGAGATTGTCGAACTTGCTCTTCGTCACTGAGTCGTTCACGTTGATTGCAGGGAACAGAAGTTCATTCTTCTCTGCCATCTTGTACAGACGCTTCACACCAGTGGTGGTTTCTTCTGTAACACCCTTGATTGAAGCAGCCATCTCTGTCCACTTTGTTGGCGTCTCTTTCAACGAACGCTGCAAAAGACCAAGAATGAGCGCAAGCTCTGGGTTTGATGCACTTGTTGGGTCCGGAACTGCTCCAGCCTTTTCAAACTCAACACCCTTATGTACGAGCAATGTTGCGTCGCCACCATCGTCGAGAATCATGTTCGGCAGATCACCATTTGGCCAGGTCATCATCTGCTCGGTGCACCACCAGTACTCCTCCAGCGTTTCGCCCTTCCAAGCGAACACGGGAACACCCTGTGGGTCTTCTGGTGTGCCATTGGGCCCGATGACAACTGCGGCTGCAGCGTGATCTTGTGTTGAGAAGATGTTGCAACTTGCCCAACGCACTTCGGCACCCAACTCAACGAGTGTCTCAATGAGAACAGCTGTCTGAATTGTCATGTGCAAGGAACCCGAGATGCGAGCACCCTTCAACGGCTTTGATGGACCGAATTCTTTGCGCAACCAACGAAGACCGGGCATTTCATGTTCAGCGAGGTGAATTTCCTTGCGGCCGAATGGGGCAAGGCTGAGGTCTGCGACGCGATAGTCACGACGGGCAGCGAGATTGGACATAGGTGCTCCTTAGAGTCAACCCAACGACAGTGTTGAGTATGGAAACGATCGGGACTGGGGCCAACTGGCACCGCTCTGTACAGCCCGATCGGGTTCTCACCCTAGCCAATTTCAGGCGTTAGAAGGTGGGATTGAGCCCTTGAGAAGAGATGATTCCCTGCAAGCGCTGAGCTTCAACATCAGATACTGCGCTTGATTCTTGAATCAACATCACGGGGATGCCATCAATCACTGGGTACGACCGCTGCAATCGTGGGTTGAACAAGAGACTCTCTGATTCAACAAACCACAACGGGCCCTTGTCTTCTGGGCAGGCGAGAATGGCAAGAAGAGATGGGTCAATGTTCAAGAGAGAGTCCTTGTCGTTGTTTGTCATGTCAGATCGATGTCACTAGAGAGAGGACTTCAGCGACATGATTGTCGCATTCATCACGGGTGGATGCTTCAAGGTTAAGTCGCAGAAGCGGCTCAGTATTTGATGGTCGAAGGTTAAACCACCAATCGCCACAATCAACAGTGAGACCATCGATCCAGTCTTGCGGCATTAATTTGTACTGTTCTGCAACAGCCTTCATCACTACTTCGGCGTCATGGACACTGGTGTTGATCTCGCCACTTGCTTCGTATCGCTCGAATGGCTGGCGAAGAGTCGACAACACAGTGTCGGCTCGGGACAATTCTTGCAACATGAACATTGTGGCGATGATGCCAGAGTCAGCACGATAATTGTCAAGGAAGTAATAGTGAGCGCTGTGTTCGCCACCAAAGACAGCACCTGTCTCCGCCATCACTTGCTTGATGTTGCTATGACCGACTTTTGTGCGAACTGGTATGCCCCCGTTTTCGAGAATGACTTCAGGAACACTGCGAGAACAGATCAGGTTGTAGAGCACTGTTGCACCCGGATTCGCACGCAA
>JBILBZ010000130.1:0-3955 GCA_044353425.1 Ilumatobacteraceae bacterium
GTGCATACGCCGAGGCGTTCCACGCACTGGGGAATCTCGACCCCCCTCTGAGAGGGCGGGGAGAACTCGGAGAACCGAGCGACCCTCACCTTAGCCCCATTCCCCCGCCACGACAACGACCAAGGCCTCAGAGAAATGGCACTGATACGGTCGAAGTCATGAAATCGGTGAAGTTCTTGGGTGCTAAATGAAAAAAATCATCGCTGTAACAATCACGGGAGCTCTCGTGCTCACCGCATGTGGTTCATCAAACAATGGCGCTGCCCGGAAGGAATACGCCAAATTCTGTGCGTTTCTGAAACCGACTACCGAGCCTGCAACAAGTCCTCACGAAGAGAATCCTGCCGCGTTCACTGATCCAAAGGTCCATAAGACCGAACGGTTGAAGGAAATAGACAATCATCGGACTCTGATTGCAAAGGCCCCTGCAGAAATCAAAGATGAACTAAGAATTATTCTTCAAGTTGAAATCGCAAAAAACAAAATCTTTGAAAAATACAACTTTGACCTAGTTGCAATGGCGAAAGACCCTGCGATACGAGAAGAATTTTCACTTGTTGCAAATGATAAATCTGCACTCGCTGCACATGCTCGCACTCAAGCGTTTGTCTTGAAGAATTGCGACTTCGACACCAATTAGCGGTTAGCGACAAAAGCTTCAACGGCTGCCAAATCATTTGGCAGATCGTTGGTGCGCTCAGGCTTGCTAAACAAATCAGCTAAATGCTCCGGCAATTCTGGGCGGATGCCCGTTGCACGTTCCACTGCATCAGGGAACTTTGCAGGATGCGCAGTTGCAAGAGTCAACATCGTGACACCGTCTTCGGCAAGATCACGTGCGGCCTTCACGCCCACTGCAGTGTGTGGGTCAATCAACATGCCGGTCTCTTCATACACCGAGCGAATAGTCGAAAGAGTGTCGTGGTCATTCGCGCGTGCTGCACGGAACGTTGGTGCAATCCACTGTTCGTATTGATCTTGCTCAATGTTCAACAGTCCACGGTCACGGAAGCGCTGCAACTGCGCAGACGTCATTCCCCCATCACGGCCATTCATCTCAAACAGAAGTCGCTCAAAGTTCGACGACACCTGAATGTCCATGCTCGGACTCAAGGTGGGGTGTACGCCAGTGACATTCATATTCTGTGATTCAAAGAAGCGCGTGAGAATATCGTTCTCGTTCGACGCAACAATGAGGTGGCGAATAGGTGCGCCCATCTGCTTTGCGATCCAACCACTCAGAACATTGCCGAAGTTTCCTGTTGGCACGGTGATGTCAATCGGCCCACTCAGACGGCGTGTCGCTTCGACGTAGTACACAACCTGCGCCATGACGCGCGCCCAGTTAATGCTGTTAACCGCAGACAAGTTGTGCTTTTCACGGAACGGTGCATCGTTAAACATGGCCTTCACCAAGTCTTGGCAATCATCAAATGTTCCGTCGATCGCAACAGTGCGAACATTGGGTGAATCAATCGTTGTCATTTGACGGCGCTGCACATCGCTGACTCGACCCTTGGGATACAAGATGACGATCTCAACGTTGGCGCAATCCTTTACGCCATCAATTGCCGCACTTCCGGTGTCGCCGCTTGTTGCGCCAACAATCGTGACTTTCTCATTTCGTTCAGTCAGGATGTGGTCAAAGACGCGACCCAGCAACTGCAGAGCAACATCTTTGAATGCGAGCGTGGGGCCATGGAACAGTTCCATGAGTTTGTGGCCAGGCTGCAGATCAACAATGGGCACCACATCGGGGTGGCGGAACGTTGCGTACGCATCGCGAGTGAGGCGCAACATGGTTTCGTTGCTGATGTCTCCGCCGAGATACGGCGCAAAGACTGCGGCAGCAAGCTCTGCGTACGTGCCCGTTGTGTCTACAGGAAGCGATGGCCACGATTGCGGCACGTAGAGGCCACCATCGGTTGCCAAACCTGCAAGAACAACATCTGCAAAACCAAGAACTGGCGCAGATCCACGCGTGGAGACGTACTGCATGTATCTACTCGCCGATAACGCGAATCAGACCAGATGCGCGACGCACTGCGGGAGACTTACGGAATTCGCTAACACATGCCTGTACATCGGCTTCACGAGCACGGTGCGTAATGAAGACAAGACGAGCGTCCTCGCCCATTCCCTCTTGCTCAGCGGCACGAATGCTCACACCATGATTGGCAAACACGCCCGTGATGGCATGCAACACACCTGGTTTGTCTTCGACATCAAGACCAATGAGGTACTGAGACGAAGTTTCGTCAATCGGCATCACAGGCACACGCTTGAATGATCCGATGCTTCCAAAGGTTTTCTTCTGCAAGTTCACTGCTGCGTCGATGACATCGCCCAACACTGCTGATGCCGTGGGGAATCCACCTGCACCACGGCCGTAGAACATGAGTTGCCCGACGGCATCGCCTTCGACGAACACAGCGTTGTAGGAATCACGAACGCTGGCCAGCGGATGGTTCATGGGAACCATTGCAGGGTGCACACGCACAGCAATTGTTTCGGTGTTGTCAATCTTCTCTGCAATTGCAAGAAGTTTGACAACGTATCCAAGTCGACGAGCGATGGCAATATCTGCTGCAGTCACACCGCTAATTCCTTCGTGGTACACATCGCCAGCAACCACGCGTGCACCAAAAGCGATGCTCGCGATGATGGCGGCCTTTGCACCTGCGTCGAAACCTTCAACGTCTGCGGTCGGATCACGTTCAGCAAAACCGAGACGCTGTGCTTCGCTCAGCGCTGCGGAATAGTCAGCACCCTCGTCTGTCATCTTCGTGAGAATGAAATTGGTCGTGCCGTTCACAATTCCCATCACCCGCGTGACAGGTTCACCGCGCAACGATTCACGCAACGCACGAATAAGAGGTATGCCGCCAGCAACGGCTGCTTCAAACAAGAGGTCAACGCCGGCAGCATCTGATTGCGCCCAGAGTTCATGACCCACATTGGCGAGGAGTTCTTTATTGGCGGTGATGACCGGCTTGCCATGTGAGATTGCTTCCGCAATCAACTCACGTGCGGGCTCAATACCACCCATGACTTCCACGATCACATCGACAGTTGGGTCGTTCACTACTGAATGAGCGTCACGAGTAAGCACTCCATCGGGCAGATTCACTTCACGATCACGGCTGATGTTGCGCACGGCCACACGTGAGATCTGTAGACGAACCCCTGTCCGTGCTTCTATGACGTCGGCTTGTCGCTCCACTAATTGGACGAGAGCAGCGCCGACATTGCCACAGCCAAGAAGGCCAATACGCACGACGGAAGAAGACTGAGGGGCTTGTGCCATAGGGGGACAAGCCTAGGGCTACCCCTGTGGATAACGAAAGGGTTTATTTCCCTTACGCCATCTAGCAACCAGCAAAGCCGGCACTTAGCAATGGCTAAACGTCAAGGCGGACGAGATCGTCGAGGGTCTCGCGACGCGTCACAAGTCGAGCGACACCATCTGACACAAACACAATGGCCGGACGCGGCACCTTGTTGTAGTTACTGGCCATCGTGTAGCCATAGGCACCCGTGACTGGCATCACCATCAGGTCTCCCACTTTCACATCGGCAGGTACCGGTGCGTCGAGAACAAGAATGTCACCGCTCTCGCAATGCTTCCCCACGACGCGTGCATTCGCATTTCGTGGTGCGGTTACTCGTTGCGGATCAAAGACTTCGTACACACTGCCGTACATCATTGGGCGCGGGTTATCACTCATGCCACCGTCAACAGATATGTACGTGCGAATGCCGTCGATGGGCTTCACAGTGCCCACGGAATACACGGTGACCGCGGCAGTTGCAACAATGCTTCTCCCCGGCTCTACGTATACAACTGTTCCTGCAGGCAGAGCAGTCGTTGCACGCTGCAACACATCAGCCCACTCTTGCATTGTGGGAGCTGTGTCATCTGCGGTATACGCAACACCCAAGCCACCACCCAAAG
>JBILBZ010000131.1:0-3933 GCA_044353425.1 Ilumatobacteraceae bacterium
GAAGAGTTTTTGAGTTTCTAGAGACAACTGTTTTCAGCACTCGAAATCCAGGGCGCGCAGCAATGGCAGGTGATGCCGAACTGGTTCCATCCGATGTCTGGGCAGCGACCGTGAACAAGTACTCCTTACCGTTCACGAGACCCTGTACCACGCAACCGGTCTGCACGGTTGTGCAGACTCTCACGCCGTCAGAGTTCGTCACGAGATACGTCACAGGAAGTGCACTGCTCACACTTTTCCAAGAAAACGTGAGCGCTTTACTCGCCACGACGAATGACGTTGCGGTTGGGGTGGCAGGTGGCACCGGCGCCAGTGGCGTGACCACTGCACTCGACGCACCTTTGCCATTGGCATTTGAGGCGACCGTTGAAATGACATAGGACGTACCGCCCACAAGTCCAGTGATCGTGCACGAAGCGGTTGCGACTGCAGTGCATGATGCATTGCCTGGCGTGGCCCGAGAAACATACGTCGTGTTGGGTTGGGCATTCTGCCACGACACCACTGCGCTATTCAGACCCGGAGATGCCGAGAGTTGTTGAACTCGCACTATGGAAGCGGGGACATATAGCAATCGATTCGGCGACTGTTGAGTACGCGAATTGTTGAAATACGTGATCGCATTCATCGTTGCGTTGTTTCCCAACCAAGTCCATGCCGCAGTTGGTCCGGTCGTAAAATTCGTAGGTGCGACATCAAGAACCTGCAAGTACCGCGCCACCGCACCAGCAATAAAGGGTGCAGCCATTGAAGTTCCGGATTGGGTTGCAAATGTATTTGTCACACCGGTGAGAAATGGATACGTCGACCGAATGGAAGATCCGGGTGCGAAAATATCAACACATTGTCCGAAGTTAGAGAAGTAACTTTCGCGATCAACAAATGGCGACGAAGAAGTGTCATTTTCGGAGGAACCAACTGAGATTGTTCCCGGTGTCGAGGCTGGCGTATTGGAACACGCCGATGTTGCTTCATTACCAGCAGCTGCAACAACGACAACACCCTTGTTCATGAGCGCGATAATGGCGTTATCAACTACGGTCACCTGACTATCGAATCCAATACTGAGATTCAAGATGGACTTCTGTCCGGCCACATGGTGATTCAGAATCCATGTCAGTGCCTCAACAATCATTGTTCTCGTGCCGCTCCCACATGAATCAAGGGTGCGGACAGGGACAATCGAGACGTTCTTCGCAACACCAGTGGTATCGCCGCCGATAATGCCTGCCACATGCGTGCCGTGGCCGTCGTTGTCGGTCATTCCCTTATCGGTAATGTCAATCGCACTGGGGTTATCAAAGGTGGTCGGGTTCACCGCAAACGTTCCATCATTCGTACATGGCTCAATCCCCTCGTCGGGGTCTTGTGCATTGGCTGCCAATGCATCCCGATAGCTGGAGAGGGCCGTGGAGCTCGCGCGGTAACTCCACCCTTCTCTCACGCGACCACCGAATTCTGGATGAGAAGCGTTAACACCCGAGTCGAGAACATAGGCAGTCACGCCACCGCCGTCTTCGGAAAAGTCATACGACATTGACGACGAGACAACTGTTCGTTGATCAATACGATCAAGTCCCCACGACAGCGCGCCATTTTGTGGCCCAGTTGTCTGTGGAGCAGACGTGACCATGGTGCGAGCAATCTCTTCTGTGAAGGGGGCAGGTGCTCCCACTGCGTTCACCTGTGCCTGTGGCATCACCAGGACGGAGGCGCATGCCGTCGCGACACACAGTGCCAGCGCACGACGAATCACAAAACAATCCCCTGCATCACCGCCGCATTGACAGTGTTTTCCATCAGGCACGCGACAGTCATGATGCCTGTACCACCAGGCATTGGCGTGAGTGCGCTCGCGATGCCCATCACGGCATCAGCATCAATGTCACCGACAATGCCTGCCTCAGTGCGGCTGATACCAACATCAATCGCCGTGGCACCACGAGAAACATGTTCTGCCGTGATGGAACGTGCGACTCCGGTCGCTGAAATCACGATGTCAGCAGAACGACACACCTCTGCAAGATTCGACGTACGCGAGTGAGCGAGGGTGACAGTGCAGTCGATGCCTTTACGCGCAAGCAACACCGATAACGGCAAACCAACAAGAGTGGATCGACCAACAACGACTGCGTGCTTCCCTGCAGTTGCAATGCCGTAGTGCTGCAATAAGCGCACAACTCCCAAAGGCGTGCAGCCGACATGACCATCAAGGCCACGCATGAGGCGACCCATTGACTCGCTCGTCAATCCGTCTACATCTTTTGCAGCAGGAATCAGTTCAAGGACACGCTCTGCATCGAGATGTGCCGGCAACGGCATCTGCACCAATATTCCATGCACTGCAGTATCTGCTGCCAGACGTGCGACTTCAGCTTCTAACTTTTCTTGGGTGCAATCGACAGGCAGTTCCACCTGTACGGACTGAATACCAATCTGTTGCGCAGTGCGGTGTTTACTCGCCACATATTTCTGACTGGGGGCATCATCGCCCACCAACACTGTTGCTAGCGCGATACGCGGAGAACCCGCAGAGGCAATGCGCTTCTGCAGCGAGTCCAAGATCGCATCGCGCACAGGTGCCCCAGAGAGCAAGCGAGTTGTGATTACTTCCGAGGACATCTCCTCATCGTACTTGCGATGCAGGAACGCCCATTTCGGATTCGGGTAGGAATACTTTAAGAATTCGCATCGCCTGGGCGTGCTGGTAAGAACTTCAACGCGAAGAGTGCACCAACAATGGCCATTCCTGCGCCTACAAGGCTTGCAGTCTGGAAGCCCTGTACAAATGAATCGCTTACAGCATTGAGAACCTCTGGGCGCATCGAGGGAGCTGTTTTTTGGGCAATGCCAAAAGCGGCTCCCACAGAATCTTGCGCCATCTGATACGCCCCAGGACTCTTCTCATTCAAACCATCAATGAGGCCAGGGATCTTTGTGAAGTTCTCCACCAACTGTGGCGTATACAAACTGACGAATACTGAACCCACAACGGCGACTCCGAGGGTGCCGCCGACTTCACGACTGATGTCGTTCACTGCAGAACCAACACCGGCCTTCTCCCGTGGCAACGAACCCATCACCGCATCAGTTGATGGCGACGTGACGAATGAAAGTCCATTCGCCATGAGCACCATTCCGATGATGACGTGCCCCCAGTACGAACTGTCAGCGTCCATTCGCGAAGCAATCAACAAACCAAGTGACATATTGAAAAGTCCAAGTGCAACAATTCGTTTGGTACCGAACTTCAACGCAGCACGAGCAGCAAGAGGTGCGGTGACACCAGCGCCAACAGCGAACGGAATGGTGTGAACACCAGCGCTGAGAGTGTCGTAACCACGAACGAATTGGAAGTACTGCGTGACAAGGAAAGTGAAACCGAACAGGCAGAAGAATGCGATTCCGATGCTTCCGGTTGCAGCGCTAAATCGTGCGTTCTTGAAGAACTTCACTTCCAGAAGTGGTTCGTCTTTCTTTGATTCAAAGAGAACGAAACCAATCAATGCGAACACTGCAATACCAAAACCTAAGTTCGACTGTGCACTACCCCATCCCCAGTGCGGTGACTCAATCACTGTGAACACAAGTGCGCCAATCGCAACCACTGACAACACAAAACCGACTTTGTCGAGTTTGTGTGCGTTCGGATTGCGCGAATCCGGAATCAATCGGGCGCCGACGATGAGAGAAATTGCAACAATCGGCAAGTTGATCAAGAAAACGGATCCCCACCAGAAATGTTCCAACATGAAACCACCAACAACAGGACCAAATGCCACTGCCATACCGGAGACTGCAGACCAGATGCCGATGGCCTTTGCACGCTCAATTGGATCAACAAACAAGTTGGTGATGATCGCGAGTGTTGCGGGGAACACCAATGCGGCACCGATACCCATCGCGCCACGCCAGAAGATCAGAGAACTGGAA
>JBILBZ010000132.1:0-3928 GCA_044353425.1 Ilumatobacteraceae bacterium
GATGAGCGATGGAATTATGGGCCTTGAAGAGGTCATTGAGTCTGAGCGTGTCGCTATTAATGGCGTCAAGGCATTTGCGGATTTGGTGATTGATACGACAGGGCTGACTGTTCACAATCTTCGAAACCAGTTGGTCCACTTATTCGGACCCGAGAACCCTGGTGATGCTTTGCAGGTATCCGTAATGTCTTTCGGGTTCAAACACGGCGTACCTATCGACGCAGACATGATTCTGGATGTTCGATTTTTGCCGAATCCTCATTGGGATGAAAATTTGCGGCCGTTTAGCGGGCTCGATCAAAGCGTGAAGGATTTTGTCCTTGGTCAAGACCTCAGTGATGAGTTCCTTGAACGCATTGATGGTCTTATTGGTCTGATTTTGCCCGCATACATGCAAGAAGGTCGCAGTTATTTCACAATTGGAATCGGCTGCACCGGAGGTAGGCACCGCTCTGTGGCCATGGTGGAAGAAGTTGCAAAGAGGCTGACTGCTGCGGGATACCACCCCCGTGTCACCCATCGCGATATCAACGCCTGACTGATCCTGCCCTATGGGGGCGGGGGAACTAGGGTCTAAGGCGGTGCGGAGGGGTTCCTGTGCGCCTTCGCAAGCGAAAGGAACTGTCGTGACAGTACGTGTAGGCATTAATGGTTTTGGCCGTATTGGTCGTAACTTCTTCCGTGCGGTGGCAAGCCGCGGAGCAGATATTGAGATCGTTGCAGTCAACGACCTTGGTTCTTTGAAGACAATGGCTCATCTGCTGAAGTACGACTCGGTTCTCGGAGTCTTGCCTAATGACATCAAGGCTGTCGACGGCGGAATCAGCATTGATGGCAAGGTCCTCAAAGTCTTGGCAGAGCGCGACCCGAAAGCTCTTCCATGGGGAGAACTTGGCGTTGACTTGGTGATTGAATCGACAGGAATCTTCACCGATCGGGACAAGGCTGCAATGCATCTTGATGCGGGCTCACCATTGGTCATTGTCTCTGCTCCTTCAAATGGCGCCGACGCCACAATCGTGTACGGCGTTAATCACAATGACTTTGATAAGTCTCAGCACAAAGTGATCTCAAACGCGTCCTGCACCACCAACTGCTTCGTGCCGATGGTGAAAGTTCTCGATGATGCATTCGGTGTTGAGAACGGACTAATGACAACGATTCATGCGTACACAGGTGACCAGTCACTTGTCGACGGTCCTCATAGCGACCTGCGTCGCGCACGTGGCGCTGCCATCAACATCATTCCCACAAGCACCGGAGCTGCACGTGCGACCAGTCTTGTGATGACCTCCATGAAGGGCAAACTTGACGGCACATCATTGCGTGTTCCGGTTCCAACAGGTTCCGTGACTGACTTCGTAGCCAACTTGAAGAAGCCTGCCACTGTTGAGGAAATCAATGCTGCGTATAAGGCTGCTGCTGAAGGTCCGTTGAAGGGCATTCTCGAGTACACCGATGCACCGATTGTTTCTAGCGACATTGTCACGAACCCGCACTCTTGCGTTTTCGATAGTGATCTCACAATGGCGATGGGCTCACTTGTGAAGGTACTTGGCTGGTATGACAACGAGTGGGGCTACTCAAACCGCCTTGTTGATCTCACCCTTCACGTCTCCAAGTAGGCGTCACTCGTGTCGCGTGTTCCGGTCCTCGAAGACCTGGGTGATGTATCAGGAAAAAGAGTTCTCGTTCGTACGGACTTCAATGTGCCGATGGAGGGTCCAGACGATGCTCGTGTGATTACAGACGATTTTCGTATCCGTGCTGCTTTGCCAACCATTGAGTGGTTGACATCGCGCGGTGCAACAGTCGTGTGTGCGAGTCACCTTGGCCGTCCCAAGGGTGCTCCAGTTGCCAAGTATTCAATGGAGCCGGTTCGACGCCGTCTCGCTGAACTAGCCCCTGGTGTTGAGCTACTAGAGAACCTTCGTTTCAATGCCGGCGAAGAGGCAAATAACCCAGAGTTTGCTGCCTCGTTGATTAAGGGCATTGACATGTATGTCAATGATGCTTTCGGTGCAGCCCATCGTGCTCACGCCAGCATTGTTGGTCCTCCGCGTACGTTGCCATCAGCTGCTGGTCGCCTTCTCGAAAAGGAAGTGGAAGTAATGGGCGGTCTTCGTGATCACCCGAAGCGTCCATTTGTTGCAGTTCTTGGTGGGGCAAAGGTGAGCGACAAGCTTGGTGTCATTGAGTCGTTGTTGCAGGTTGTTGATTCATTGGTGATTGGTGGCGGAATGTGTTTCACTTTCCTTGCCGCGAAGGGTTATCCGGTGGGGGATTCCATTTGTGAACTCGACCAAATTGCTACCTGTCGTCGTCTTCTCGACTCAGGTAAGCCCATCTATCTTCCTGATGACCTTGTTGGCCTTGATGCCAACGGAAACTTTGCGACGTTCGGACAGCGTCTTCCTGATGGTGCAAAAGGGCTTGATATTGGACCCGGATCAGCTGCTGCGTTCTCAGACGTGATCATGGATGCACGGACCGTTTTTTGGAATGGCCCAATGGGAATGTTTGAAGACGAACGTTTCGCTGCAGGGACGCGCACCGTTGCCGAAGCAATGGCGGCGACAAAGGCATTCACAATCGTTGGTGGTGGCGACAGTGCTGCAGCTCTTGCGCAATTCAAACTGGATGACGAAGTTGATCACGTGTCAACCGGCGGTGGCGCATCACTCGAACTTCTCGAACTAGGTGACCTTCCTGGTCTTGCTGCTTTAAGAGGTGCACCAAATGTCAAGTAACAAGAGACAACCGATCATTAGCGGTAACTGGAAGATGAATTTGAATCACTATGAGTCGATTCAGACAATTCAAAAGATGGCGTATCTCGTCGGCAAAGATGACTTTGACTCGGTGGACGTCACCATTCATCCGCCGTTCACAGACATTCGCAGTGTCCAAACCTTGTTTGAGGGAGATCATTTGCGTTTCATTCTTGGTGCGCAGCATTGTCACGAAGAAGACAAGGGAGCATTCACAGGTGAAGTTTCTCCTGCATTCCTTGCCAAGTTAAACGTGCGTTATGTCATCTGTGGTCATAGTGAGCGTCGTGAAGTCTTTGGTGAAACTGATGAGATTGTTCAGAAGAAAGTTCGTGCGATCCTTGCCAACAAGATGATTCCGATTGTCTGCTGTGGTGAGACATTGGAAGAGCGAGAGGCTGGTTCAACGAGCGAGAAAGTTCTCGGCCAAATCCGGTCTGCTCTCGCAAAGCTCACGCCCGAGCAGGTGTCGTCGTTGGTTATCGCCTATGAGCCCATCTGGGCCATTGGCACAGGAAAGACAGCTACGGCAGAAGACGCTCAGGAAGTCTGTGGAGCCATTAGGCGCGAGATCGGTGTCCTGTTTGGTGCAGAGACTGCCCAGCATGTTCGAATCCAGTACGGAGGCTCTGTGAAGGCCTCGAATATCGCCGAACTGATGGCTCAGCCTGACGTGGATGGCGCTCTTGTCGGCGGGGCCAGCCTGGACCCAGATGAGTTCGCTCGAATCGTTCAATATCGACTTCATCAGGACTGAAGGGGATAGGGCTGGCAAGCCCATATTCGACAGATAGGATTCTTGACCGTGCGTACAGTCGTTCTCTACCTCACCCTCGTCATCAATGTGATTGCTATGTTCTCGACAATTGTCGGCGTTCTACTGCACAGTGGACAGGGCGGAGGCCTCTCTGACATGTTCGGAGGCGGTGCTGGTGCAGGTCTTGGCTCAGCGGCTGCAGAGCGCAATCTCAATCGCATTACGACGGTATTTGGCACGGTGTGGCTTTTCACTGTGGTCGCCTTGGGCTTCCTGCTCAGCAACTAATTCGTTGGTTCCCGCGGCTTCTCTGGCTAACCTTTACCTCCCACGTCGAAGTGGCGAAATAGGCAGACGCACCAGTTTAAGGGACTGGCGCTCGTGAGGGCGTGGGGGTTCA
>JBILBZ010000005.1:0-34064 GCA_044353425.1 Ilumatobacteraceae bacterium
CAACTTGGTGAATGATTCCGCTGCCGGGACCCCAGAAGCCAACACCAAATTTTGCGCTCACGCTGCGAAGGAAGTCGTAGACCTCACGGTTGACATCGTTTGCATCTTTGAGGTCAAGCTTTGCGCCGACCTTGGCCAAGATGAGGTGGTCACAGTGCACTGTTGAGGGAACAGCAGTGGTGGGAAGACCAGCGGTCATGAACTGCAACAACGCCATCTGTGCGGTGGCATCTTGCATTGCGACACGGTCGGGATTGAAGTCGGCATAGCTGCGGCCGCGCTCCATCTCTTGTGTCTTGGGGTCAACAAGGTGGTTGATCAGAATCTTCTCGGCCAAGGACAGCGGGCGTCCGAGACGCTCACGGCCAAGCGCGGCATTCGCGGACAGCTTGGAGTAGACACCTTCAACAAGTTCGATGGGGGTTCCGGCGGAAACAGCCATGGGGGCAACCTTTCGTCGTGCAAGTGAGATGGGGCTTGCTTTTTCTCTCTGTGTATACAACTCTAATACAAGTGAGAACTATCCGCTATCACCAAATCGCCGAAGAGCTGAGGGGCCGCATCCTCAGTGGCGCCTATGCCGCCGGGCGTTTGATGCCGAGCGAGTCCGATCTCTCTACAGAGTTTGATGTGAGCCGAGTGACGGTGCGCAAGGCCCTTGAACTGTTGCGCGAAGACGGGCTTGTTGATTCCCGTCAAGGGTTTGGCTGGTTTGTGGCAGGGGAGACAGTCCGTCAACCATTAGCGCGGTTGTCCACCATTGAAGAGCAGATGCGTGATTCCGGTGCTGCGCCCGAGCGCCGCGTGTTGGAGTTTGCTTTCGAGAAAGCACCAAAGGATGTTGCTACTTCTTTAGGAACATCGCAGGTGTTGCGAGTGCGTCGCGTCAACTTGGCCGATGGTGAACCGTTCGCGATTGTCACCGTGTGGTGTTCAGCCGAATTGGGTCAGAACTTGTCTCGTGCCGATGTCGAGCGTTCGCCGTTCTATGAATTGCTCGATGTTCCACTTGCGGGTGCAACACAGACTATTGGTGCAGATGCAGCGACAACGGAAGAAGCAGAGTTGTTGAAAGTGCCAGTGGGTTCGCCAGTGCTGCGGTGTTTGCGCACAACGACGAGCACTGCAGGAAAGACCGTGTTGTTTTCGCGTCATGTATTCCCTGCGCACCGCACAGAGTTTGTAGTCGACTTACCGTTTGTTGATCAGTCGATTGCGCCAAGCGGTTTACGTTTGGTCGATTAGGCGAGGAACTGCTTCGACCAGCCGGCGTAGTCCTTCGCCAAACCATCACGCATTGCGGTGATGAGTTCAGCCCGCAAACGCTTTTTGCTGTGATTGTGTGCATCCATGTTCAACGCAAGGAATGATTTTGCGGTGGTCATTGCTGTTTCCATTAATGCGGCTTCATCAACAACAAGATCAAGGAACCCAGTTTCCACTGCATTTTCTGGCGTGAAGGCTTCGGCGAGCAAGACCGAACGGCTCAGCGCAGCAGGCGTGACGCGATGGCGAAGAATTTCAATCGTAGAAAACGGCATGGTCATACCAATAGCAACTTCGTTAGCTGAATAGCGGTAGTTGCCCTTGATGCCGATGCGATAGTCGCAACTCTCCAGCAGGAAAACACCCATTGCGATTGCGTGTCCTGAACAGGCCGCAATCACGGGTGTGGGAAACGTGAGTAAACGAATCGCTAGCTCAAGTCCACCGTTCAACATGTCGACTGCTGGTTGGCCACTGGCAGCAAGTGTCTTGAGATCAAAGCCAGCAGACAAGATGCCAGGGCGTCCGGTCAAGATGACGGGAACACCGTCTTTTTCTGCTTGATCAAGTGCCTCGTTAATGCCTGCTTGCAATGTGAGTGACACTGCATTGGCTTTGCCATCGTCCATCGTGATGACGGCGATGCCGTCGGTCAACGCAAATGTGACGGGGGAAGTCATCGGACTACCACTCGTCCCAGTGAAGAACCTTGCTAAGTGGCTCGCGCTTGGCGGGCTTGAAATCGGTGCCGATTGTGTAGGCGATAGGGAAGAGTCCGCCTTGTGTGACTTTCTCGTATGGAATGCCGAGCAGCTCAGCTGCCTCCTTCTCGCCATCGTTCATGAGATGGATAGTTGTCCATGCGGAACCCATCGCACGCTCACGTAACGCAAGCATGAAGCTCCACACTGCGGGAAGCAATGAGCCCCATGCACCTGCAGTAGCGAATGATGGCAAGTTGTCGAGACGTCCGTCGATGCACGGAATCATGAGAAGTGGTGCCTTCTCGAAGTTGTCGGCGAGGTAACCAGCAGAGTCACGAACGAGGCCCATGCGCTCGCCACGTGTGTCGCCGCTACCGTATTCGCGGCCAGGCATATTTGCGTACAGTGCCCAGTTCTTGCGGTAGATGTCGGCAAGTGCTTTCTTCTTTGCGGCATCTTCGATGATGATCCAGTGCCAGCCTTGGCTGTTTGAGCCTGTGGGAGCCTGCAATGCAATCTCGAGGCACTCCTCGACAATCTCTCGCTCGACTGGCTTGTCGAAATCGAGGCGCTTGCGCACGCTGCGGGTTGTCTTGAGGACTTCGTCTGCTGAAAGGTTCAAATGCATGCAGGCAGTCTGCCACGGGTCCGCTTCTCACAGTCACTTGGGGGCGTGACAAGATGACGAGATGAGCGACAGAGTCACTATCTCCATATCCGACGGCATTGCCGACGTGCGTTTCAACCGTGCCGATAAGCGCAACGCCCTTGACGGTGAGCAATTTCAAGCCATCGTTGACGCGGGTGAGTCGTTGAAGACGAACAAGAAGATTCGCGCCGTCGTGGTCTCGGGTGAAGGTGCTTCGTTCTGCGCAGGTCTTGACCTTGCTTCCATGGGGGCGATGGCCGGCGGTGGAAACAACTCGGGCGGAGAGCGCCAGCCGTCAGCGTCCGACATGTCGGGCGACCGCATTACTCACCTTGGTCAGCAATCTGCCTGGGTATGGCAAGAAGTTCCCGTGCCTGTCATTGCGGCCGTTCATGGTCATGCCCTAGGTGGCGGTTGCCAGATCGCGTTGGGTGCCGACATTCGTATCGCTCACCCCGACACCAAGTTTTCAGTGCGTGAGACGTACTGGGGTCTTGTGCCCGATATGGCCGGCACCGTTCTCATGCAGGGACTCGTTCGCCCTGACATCATGAAAGACATTGTGTTGTCTGCGCGCATCTTTGACGGGCGCGAAGCTGCCGAGATTGGCATCGTGACCCGTTTGTCGGAAACCCCTCGCGAGGATGCCTTTGCCTATGCAGAGGAAATCTGTAAGCGCAGCCCCGACGCCGTGCGTGGAGCCAAGGAACTCCTCAACCGCCTCACAATGGACTTCGCCGCCGCCCAGTTCGCAGCTGAGCGCCGCATCATCGGCAGCCTTGTTGGCGGCCACAACCAGCGCGAAGCTGTAATGAGCGACTTCGAGAAGCGGGCTCCGGCCTACATTGACCCCAAGTAGGGACCGATTCAGAGGTCACACCTCTTATTCCTTTGTAAGCCAGCGCAGGCATAGGTAGCCTTGGGTTGCTCGGGTCAGCGTCGCCCCGGGAGAACAATCTCATTCTCCGCCGTGTTCCACACGGTTCCTGAAGGACTAGACGCTCATGAACCCAGATCTCCCCGACGCCCAC
Source organism: Ilumatobacteraceae bacterium (assembly GCA_044353425.1). Taxonomy (GTDB): domain Bacteria; phylum Actinomycetota; class Acidimicrobiia; order Acidimicrobiales; family Ilumatobacteraceae; genus UBA2093. The sequence continues at coordinate 3,651 of JBILBZ010000005.1, forward strand.
GGTCTCTACGACCCTCGGTTTGAACACGACGCATGTGGCGTTTCTTTCGTTGCCAATATCAAAGGTGTCCGTAGTCGCGACATCGTGACGCTGGGTCTCACTGCTCTCACAAACATGGAACACCGCGGTGCGACAGGCGCAGAGCCAGACACTGGTGACGGTGCAGGCATCTTGATTCAGGTGCCTGATGCGTTCTTGCGCGCTGTTGCTGGTTTCGGTCTTCCTGCTGCCGGTTCCTATGCAGTGGGTATTGCGTTTCTTCCACAAGCTCCTGCTGATGTGGCGACTGCAGTCGCAACAGTTGAAAAAATCGTTACCGAAGAAGGGCTCCGTCCGCTCGGTTGGCGCGATGTTCCTGTGAACCCTGATTGCCTTGGCGCATCGGCTCGTGCCGTGATGCCCACCGTGCGTCAGTTCTTCCTCGACGACCCTGCAGGTACTGCCGATATTGATCTCGATCGCAAGATCTTCGTCGCACGCAAGCGCATTGAGCATGAACTCACCGGCACGATGCGCACATATTTCTCATCGTTGTCGGCTCGCACCATCGTGTACAAGGGCATGCTCACCACGCCAGAACTTGAGCAGTTCTTCCCTGATCTCTCTGATGAGCGCATGGAATCGGCGATTGCAATGGTGCATAGCCGTTTCTCGACGAACACTTTCCCATCGTGGCCACTGGCTCACCCGTACCGCTTTATTGCACACAACGGTGAAATCAACACAGTGCAGGGCAACCGCAACTGGATGCGTACACGTGAAGCACTTCTCGCAAGCAACTTGATTCCTGGTCTTGAGCGTGCGTTCCCCATCTGCACGCCAGGCATGTCGGACTCCGCAAGCTTCGACGAAGTGCTCGAGCTGTTGCATCTCGCCGGCCGTTCATTGCCTCATGCATTGCTCATGATGATTCCTGAAGCGTGGGAAAACAACGATCGCATGGATCCCAAGAAGCGCGCCTTTTATCAATTCCATTCATCGATGATGGAGCCATGGGATGGCCCAGCCGACGTGTGTTTCACTGACGGAACTCTCATTGGTGCAGTGTTGGACCGCAACGGTCTTCGCCCAGGTCGCTATTGGATCACGAACGATGACCTAGTCGTTCTTGCCTCTGAAGCAGGCGTGTTGAACATCGATCAATCACGAATCATTCGTAAGGGTCGTTTGCAGCCCGGCCGCATGTTCCTGATTGACACAGCGCAGGGTCGTCTCATCGACGACGACGAAGTAAAGATGGAGCTCGCATCTGAGCATCCGTATGAAGAGTGGCTCGAGCAGGGTGTGACGCATCTTGATGAGTTGCCTGCACGTGAGCACATTGTTCATAGTCGTGACAGCGTTGCTCGCCGGCAGCAAATGTTCGGGTACACCGAAGAAGAACTCAAGATCATCCTTGCGCCCACCGCGAAGAACGCAATGGAACCACTTGGGTCGATGGGCACCGACACTCCGATTGCTGTGTTGTCGGCGCGTTCACGGTTGTTGTTTGATTACTTCCAACAGTTGTTCGCACAGGTCACCAACCCGCCACTTGACGCGATTCGCGAAGAAGTAGTGACCGCAGTGGGAACAAGTGTCGGACCCGAGGCCAACCTGTTGTTGCCTGGCCCAGACAGTTGTCGTCAACTGTCTTTGCCATTCCCCATCATTGACAACGACGATCTCGCCAAGATCATCCACATCAATGATGATGCAACGCATCCACAGCTGGCAGCAGTTGTTGTCAGCGGTTTGTATCGCGTTGCCGATGGCGGTGCGGGTCTTCGCACTGCACTCGACAAACTTCGTGAAGATGTCAGTAGCGCGATTGCAAATGGGGCACGCATCATTGTGTTGTCCGACCGCAACTCAGATGAGGTGTATGCACCAATTCCGTCATTGTTGATGACGAGTGCAGTCCATCATCACCTCATTCGCGAAAAGACACGTACCCAGGTTGGTCTTGTCGTTGAATGTGGCGACGCGCGAGAAGTGCATCACATGGCTTTGCTTATCGGCTTTGGTGCTGGCGCAGTGAACCCATACCTCGCCTTCGAAACGATCGAAGCAATGATTGCGGCCGACAACGACACCGGCATGTATGGCCTTGGTGGAGTCGATCCGCACAAGGCTGTGAAGAACTACATCAAGGCGTCAGGCAAGGGCGTGTTGAAGGTCATGTCCAAGATGGGTGTCTCAACTGTTGCGTCGTACACCGGCGCACAAATCTTCGAAGCAATTGGTTTGGCAACAGATCTCGTTGAAGAATTCTTCACGGGCACTGTTTCACGTCTTGGCGGTATCGGACTTGATGAAATTGCAGCTGAGGTTGCTACTCGTCATGCAACAGCACATCCGAAGCGTCCAGATCTTCGTGCACACCGCAAGCTGGAAGTGGGTGGCGAATACCAGTGGCGCCGTGAAGGGGAATATCACCTCTTCAACCCTGACACCGTGTATCGCTTGCAGCACTCGACACGTTCTGGTCGGTATGACATTTTCAAGCAGTACACCGCGGATGTCGATGATCAGTCAAAGCGTCTCGCAACATTGCGTGGTCTCTTCGAATTGCGCACCAATGCACGCCCTGCAATTTCAATTGATGAAGTCGAGCCTGTTTCGGAGATCGTGAAGCGATTCTCTACGGGTGCGATGAGCTATGGCTCCATTTCTGCAGAGGCGCATGAAACATTGGCTATTGCTATGAACCGCTTGGGTGCAAAGAGCAACACCGGCGAAGGTGGCGAAGACCCTGAGCGTTTCATTCCGATGGTAAATGGCGACTCGAAGCGCTCTGCAATTAAGCAAGTCGCATCTGGTCGCTTTGGTGTCACCAGTGAATACCTGGTCAACGCTGACGATATTCAGATCAAGATGGCACAGGGTGCAAAGCCTGGCGAGGGAGGACAGCTGCCTGGTCACAAGGTGTATCCATGGGTGGCAAAGACACGTCACTCAACTCCTGGAGTTGGACTTATCAGTCCACCGCCACACCACGACATCTATTCCATTGAAGACCTCAAGCAATTGATTCACGACTTAAAGAACGCAAACCCATTGGCACGCGTACACGTGAAACTTGTTGCTGAAGTCGGAGTTGGCACAGTTGCCGCTGGTGTCAGCAAAGCAAAGGCAGACGTTGTTCTCATCTCGGGTCACGACGGCGGTACTGGTGCTTCACCATTGACATCGTTGAAGCACGCTGGCGCACCGTGGGAACTGGGGCTTGCAGAAGCACAGCAGACACTCATGTTGAATGGTCTTCGCGACCGCATCGTGGTGCAGGCAGATGGTCAGATGAAAACTGGTCGCGACGTCGTGATTGCTGCGTTGCTCGGTGCAGAAGAGTTCGGTTTCGCAACTGCGCCGTTGGTGGTGAGCGGATGCGTCATGATGCGCGTGTGTCACCTCGACACTTGCCCCGTTGGTATTGCGACTCAGAACCCAACATTGCGCGCTCGTTTCTCCGGTCAACCAGAGTTTGTTGTGAACTTCTTTGAATTCATTGCAGAAGAAGTGCGCGAACATCTAGCAGCTTTGGGCTTCCGCACTCTGCAAGAAGCGATTGGTCAAGTTGAGATGATCGACTCGAAGAAAGCAGTAGATCACTGGAAGGCCAAAGGTCTTGACATTGCTCCGATTCTTGAGACGCCTCAGAACCCATACGGCCAGACGCCGTTCAGTTCTGTTGGCCAAGAGCACGGACTAGAGGATGCACTCGACAATCAGTTGATTGCATTGTCAAAAGATGCCATTGCTGATGCACGTCCAGTGAAGATCTCGATGCCCATCATCAACGTGAATCGCACGACGGGCACCATGCTCGGGTACGAAGTCACGAAGGCATGGGGTGGCGCTGGTCTTCCTGACGGAACGATCGATATCCACTTCACTGGTGCAGCCGGACAGAGTTTCGGCGCATTCGTGCCTGCAGGTATTCAGATGCGCCTTGAAGGTGATGGCAATGACTTCGTGGGCAAGGGCCTCTCTGGAGGTCGCCTGATCTTGCATCCTCATCGTGATGCAACGTTTGCGGCAGAAGAGAATGTCATTGCAGGAAACGTTGTTGGCTACGGCGCAACGGGTGGAGAGATTTTCATTCGCGGTGTCGTCGGCGAGCGCTTTGCAGTTCGTAACTCTGGTGCAACCTTGGTTGTTGAAGGAGTGGGCGATCACGGGTGTGAATACATGACCGGTGGACGTGTTGTTGTACTTGGCGCAACGGGCCGCAACTTTGCTGCAGGTATGTCGGGTGGTATCGCGTATGTGTACGACGCTGATGGCGTGTTTGCATCGAATGTCAACTACGACATGGTGGAACTTGAGCCTGTCACTGGTGAAGATGATGAATGGTTGCGTGCAACCATTGAGCGTCATGGTGAATTCACAGGTTCTGCAGTGGCAGAACGCGTTCTGAATGCATGGACTGTTGAAGTGGCAAAGTTCCGCAAGGTGATGCCTCGTGACTACAAGAAAGTTCTCGCAGTGATGGCTACAGCAAAAGCTGAAGGCTTGAACGATGCAGAAACAGCAAATCGAGTAATGGAGGCTTCACGTGGGTGAGACAACCGGATTTCTACAGTGGGGCCGCTCAGGTCCAACACGACGCCCTGTCGCGTTGCGACTCAAAGACTGGAAAGAGGTCTATGAGCCGTTCGATGCTGGCAAGTTGAATCATCAAGCAGGACGTTGCATGGACTGTGGTATTCCGTTCTGCAATAACGGCTGTCCTCTGGGCAACCTGATTCCTGACTGGAACGACCTCGTGTATCGCGGTCATTGGCAAGAGGCCATCGAGCGCTTGCATGCCACGAATAACTTTCCTGAGTTCACGGGCCGTTTGTGCCCGGCTCCGTGCGAATCTGCCTGTGTTCTCGGTGTGAACCAAGACCCCGTAGCGATTAAGCAGGTCGAAGTTGAGATCATTGATCATGCCTTCCGTGAAGGCTGGGTTGTTCCTCAGGTTCCATCCATCAAGACCGGTAAGCGTGTTGCAGTTATTGGTAGTGGACCTGCGGGTCTCGCTGTTGCGCAGCAACTCACTCGTGCCGGACACGATGTTGTGGTGCTCGAGCGCGCAGACCGCATTGGCGGACTTTTGCGGTACGGCATTCCTGAATTCAAGATGGAAAAAGTGCACCTCGATCGTCGTCTTGAGCAGATGCGTGGTGAGGGAACAGAGTTCCGCACCAATGCAGATGTTGGCGGCAGTATCGACATTGAAGTACTTCGCGCATCACACGACGCGATTGTTCTTGCGTGCGGAGCCACCGAACGTCGTGATCTCAATGTGCCAGGACGCGAACTCAAGGGCATTCATCAGGCGATGGAGTATTTGCCCATCGCGAACAAGGTGCAAGAGGGTGACTCCACGACGTACGACATCGATGCCAAGGGCAAGAACGTCGTAATCATCGGCGGTGGTGACACTGGTGCTGACTGTCTTGGCACTGCATTACGCCAAGGCGCGAAGCAAGTTATCCAGTTGGAGATCATGCCTCGCCCCAGTGATGCACGATCAACCGGTAATCCATGGCCGCAATTTGCATTTGTCTACAAGGTGACATCGGCACATGAAGAAGGCGGCGAGCGCATGTACAGCGTGAACACCGAGCGCTTCATTGACGATGGAAACGGAAATGTTCGTGCACTGCTTCTTCATGAAGTGGAAATGGTGAATGGCAAGTTTGAGAAGAAGGAAGGGTCCGATCTTGAGATTCCTGCTGATCTTGTCTTCTTGGCAATGGGTTTCACTGGTCCAGAAAAGGGCTCATGGTTGGAACAACTCGGCGTTGCATTCGATGAGCGTGGCAATGTGATTCGTGATGACAATTACGAATCCACTGTGCCTGGCGTTTTTGTTGCTGGTGACATGGGTCGTGGTCAAAGTCTCATTGTGTGGGCTATCGCAGAAGGTCGTGCATGTGCGGCTGGCGTGGATACTGCACTAATGGGCGAAACATCCCTTCCTGCGCCAATTCCGCCGACAGCCCGTCCATTGGTGTAACTCGGTCAGTCCGATGCGCCACCATTCAGGTGGCCTCAGGCTCTACTGTTGTTTCGTGTTCAAAAGCCTCTCACAGCTTTCAGTCGGTCGCATGGTCGCTGTTGCTGCCTGCGTTCTCAGTGCCAGTGTTTTCGGCGCAGCGTGTGGAGGAGACACCCTCGGGGTTGCAACCACGGTTGTAAATGTCACTCCGACGAACTTCGCCACGATTCCACCAGTTGCGAGCACTGCACCGGGTACAACGACAACTTTGCCAGCGAATGCAGTGGGGCAAGAATCCAGTTACACGGTTCAGGCCGGTGATTCTCCAATTTCCGTCGCTTCCAAATACAACATCTCAGTGACAACGTTGCTTGCATACAACGCATGGGTTGACCCAAGTCAGTTTCCGTATCCAGGAACAGTCATCAAGATCCCTGCCAGCGCAATTGTGAATCCATCTCCGAGCAATCCATCTGCGGGGGGAACACCAGTACCTGGTGTTCAGACCAAGCCTGGGTGTGAGAACCACACTGCAGGTTCGTACACCATTCAATCGGGTGATTCACTCTGGCTGATTCAGAACAAGTTCAAGTCGTGCTTCTCAATGACTGCTTTGTTGAATGCCAACAACTGGCCAGATCAACAGTCTGTGGTGTTGTTGCAGGGTCAAGCAATCAACATTCCCGCTGCCGGGTAATCGTTATCGCGCGGTGTTGCGCTTGCGACGAGTATGCCGCTCTCGCGCATGTTCGATTAGCTCGTCGATGAGTGCCGAATATGAAAGTCCGCTTGCTTCCCACATTTTGGGATACATCGAAATCGGTGTGAAGCCTGGAATCGTATTGATCTCGTTGCACAAGAAACCACGACCATTCTCTTCGTAGAAGAAATCCACACGGGCCATGCCTTCACAGCGCAATGCTTCATAAGCGCGGATTGCGAGAGAGCGAAGTACGTCGCTCTCTTTGGCGGTGAGCGGAGCAGGAATCATCAATGTCGCAGAATCGCTGACGTACTTGTCTTCGTAGTCGTAGAACTCTTTGCCAGGTTTTATTTCTCCGACAACTGATGCGCGTGGTGAACGATTACCAATGACGGCAACTTCAAGTTCCCGTGCGGTCACGGACTCTTCGAAGACGATCCACTGGTCGTACGTTGTGGCGAGAGCGACTGCTGATTGCAGTTCGGCAGCATCGTGAGCCTTGGTGACTCCAACCGAAGACCCCATATTTGCGGGCTTCACGAAAATCGGAAATTGGAGTTCCTTGGCAATGTCGTCAAGAACGGAGGGAGAAATTTTGTCTTCTCGCAGAACACGATGGCGAACCTGTGGAATGCCTGCCTGTGAGAACACTTCCTTAGCCATTCCTTTATCCATCGCTACGGCACTGGCAAGGACGCCACTTCCGACATACGGGAGGTCGAGAAGTTCGAGGAGACCTTGAATGGTGCCGTCTTCGCCCATTGGGCCGTGCATCAAAGGCATCACGACAACTGGCCCATCGGACGCAAGAAGTGTGATGGCGCTGGCAGTCGTTGGTTCTCCTGAGGCCGTGAGGCGTTCTGGAATAGCAGTTGGGTTAGCGCCACCAGTCGGCAACTGTGGCAACTGCGGAGTGGACCAAGCGCCATCTCTGCTGATTGCTATTGCCACGGTGTTGTACTTGCCTGGGTCTGCAGCGCGAAGAACATGGGCCGCGGTGACACAACTGACATCGTGTTCGGCTGATTGACCGCCATAAATCACGACGAGAGTTGTTCTCTGTGTGGCGGTGTCCATCGATAAGACGGTACTCGCCACTAGGGTCGAATCATGCGCATCAAGGCCTCTCACGTAGCGCTCATCACAAGCGGAACCCTTGTGGGCAACGATGTTGAAGCATCAGGGCTCTCGTTCGACTCGCGGGCCATCAAGCCTGGTGTTGCCTTTGTGGCCATCGTGGCGGAGCGCGACGGCAATGATTTTGTTGACGCCGCTGCGTCGAAAGGCGCTGCATTTGCCATCGTCTCTCGTGGGCGTTCCTCTGACGCATTGCCATGTATTGAGGTGGACGATACGACTACAGCGTTGGCTGTTCTGGGTCGAGCTTTACAAGACCAACTGCGCGCGCAGTCCTTGAAACACGTTGTTGGCATCACTGGTTCTGCTGGGAAAACCACAACAAAGAATTTCGTCCGTGCTGTTCTACAAGTTGGATTCTCATCTGTGTATGCATCCGAGGCATCGCTCAACAATGACATCGGTGTTCCAGTCACTATCGCCAACGCACCAGACGATGTTGAGGCGCTTGTTATCGAGATGGGGATGCGTGGCTTTCATGAAATTGATCGTCTCTGCCGGATTGCTGCGCCCAACATCGGCATCGTCACCAATGTGGGAGACGCCCATGGTGATCGCGTCGGAGGGCCAGACGGAATCGCTGCGGCCAAGGGTGAGTTGATTGCATCCCTGCCAACAGATGGGGTTGCTGTTCTTAATGCTGATGATGTCCGCGTGAATGCGATGGCTTCACTCACTACGGCCCGTGTGCTCACTTTTGGTCGCAGTGAAAGTGCCGATGTTCGATATGAAATCACTGAGACCGATGAAGATGGCCGCTGCACTGCTGATTTCTTCTTCAAGGATCAGAAGGGATTTGCAACACCGATACTTCCCGGCGAACACATGGTGATGAACGCAGCTGCTGCAATCGCTGCTGGGTTGGCATGCGGCATGACTCTTTCGAATGCCGTCAATGGGATTGGCAGGGAAGAGCTTGAGACAGGACGTATGTGCTGGCTAGAAGCCGTGAATGGTCTTCGGATCCTTGATGACTCCTACAACGCCAATGAACACTCAATGCTCGCGGCATTGCAGGTCATAGCAGATCTTCAGGTTCGTACACGCTTCGCTGTGTTGGGCGCCATGGCTGAAGTGGCTGATTCTGAACAAGCACATCGACGTGTTGCTGATTTTGCCGCGTCACACAAGATCACCGTGATTGGTCTTGAGACTGACTTGTACGGAACACCTGCATTTTCGGTTGAGGAAGCTCTCAAGGAACTTGCATTCCATCACCCACACGTGGTTCTTGTGAAGGGTTCTCGCTCTGCAAAAACAGAACGAGTTGTTCACGAACTGATCTAACGCGGCTTCAATCGGCTATCGGCAATGGGTGCTGACGATCGAGTTTTTCGATGTTGCACCACCACGACAGGAAGAGTGCCCAAACAGCGCCTAGATAGAGCACTGGCCGTGATCCAAATGCGTCCATGAACGGTCCGAAGATGACGTTGCCGATGGGGATGGTTCCTCCAAAAGCCATGAACCACAGAGACATCACGCGGGCACGAATCTGCAGCTCCAAACGACTCTGCAAAACAGTCATGAGCGATGTTGTGGTGCCGAAGTATGCAATGCCGAGAAAGAACGCTGTGATGAAGGCGAGAGGCACTCCGCGAACTGTGGCGAATGCTGTCATTGCGATGGCAAAGGAGAGAAAACCACGTCGCACCAACAGCCGCTTATCCACTGAAGCAAAGACCGTGCCAATAGCGAGTGCGCCGAGCAGTGCCCCGGTACCCCATGTTGCGTAGAGCCATTTGTAAGCGACAGATTTTGGTTCAATGCCAAATGTGAGGTCCGCAACAGCGGGAAATAGGCCAACGTACGCAAGGCTGAGGAGAGAGAAAGAAGACATTGTCAACAGAATGCGACCAATTGATTTTCTTTCGCGGGCTACGCGGAATCCACCCGTCAGGGCTTTCATTCCTTCTTCCTTCTTGCTGTTGTTCGGTGGCAAGGTGATGCGCATCACTGCCCATGTCACAAACAAGTAGGTCGCTGCATTGAAGATGAAGACTTGGCCAGTGGTCGCGCCCCAACTCACAAGGACTGCAACAAGAATCGGGCCTGTCACTCGTGACCCATTGACAGATGCAGAACTCAGACTGATGGAGCCGCCGAGGTCTTCGGGGCGAACCAAGCTGGGAAGCACAGCCGAGAATGCTGGTGCGTTGATCGCGTTACCGACGCCAACAATCATTTGCGCAATGAAGAGTGTCCAAATAGGTGAGTCAGCAATTGCAAAAATTCCTAGTCCAACAGAGCCTGTCATTTGAATCACTTGAGCGAAGATCAGCCACTTACGTCGATCGAATCTGTCTGCCATGACTCCGGCGGGGATGGAAAGCAAAAGCATCGGCCCGAGTTGAGCGAAGATGAACATGCCTACAACCGATGCACTGCGCGTTCGTTCGTATACATAAGCAGGGAGCAGAACGTTCTGCATCCAGGTGCCGATACTTGACAAAAAATTGGATGTCCACATGATGCGGAAATCGGGATACGAGAAGGCGGCGCGAGCAGTGCCTGGGCGTGGCAGCTTTTTCACTGGTTGGGAGGAGGGCTCGTCGTTCATAGAAGGGGCGTTGTGAACCTAGTGCCCTGGGTCAAAGCGAACGGGGAGCGAAGCGGGACCGAAAATTCCGACCCCAGTTGGCTTGTACTCGACGGGTCCGTTCAGTGCGAGGTTTGGCATGCGTTGGGAGAGAAGCACAAAGGCTTCTTGTAGTTCTGCGCGTGCAAGCGATGCGCCGAGGCAATAGTGAATGCCTGCCCCTAAGGAAAGGTGTGGTTGTCCTACTGGTTCACGCGTGATGTCGAATTTCTCTGGTGTGGGGAAGACGGACGCATCAAAGTTGCCAGTCGCCATCGATGTGCTCATGAATGTTCCCTTCGGAAACAGTACGCCGTTGTATTCGATGTCTTCTGATGCGAAACGAATAGTGCCGCCGACGGCTCCGTGGAAACGCATCACTTCTTCCACTGCACGAGGTGCGAGTGATGGATCATTTGCCAACATCTCCCATTGCTGTGGGTGCTCGGCGAAAATCGCGAGTGCAAGACCCAACTGATTGCGAGTGGTATCGGTACCGCCAACAATGACTGCTTCCACCATCATCTCAAGTTCGTCAGTGGTGAGTTTGTCTCCAGCTTCTTCTGACTTAATCAGATCTGTGAGTAAGTCATCAAGAGGAACATTGCGGCGCTGTTGAATGAGGCCGCGCGTGTATTCGCTCAGTTCATCTTGTGCCGCGATGATCATCGGCATGATCTCAATGAGGTTGTCGCTGAAGATGCGAAGAATGTCCGTTGCGAGACGGCTAAAGAGTTGCCAGTCTTCCTTCGGTGCACCGAGAAGCTCGCAGATGATGGGGATGGGGTAGGGCTCACAGATATCGGCGACAATCTCTGCTTCACCTTTTGCTGCGATGGGATCGACGAGTGTGTTGATGACCTCGCGCATGAATGGTCGCAAGCGATCTGCGCTGCGTGGTGAGAAGGCTGGAGCAACGAGACGGCGGAGGCGAACATGCACCTCGCCCTCGGCATTGAGGATGGAGACACGGCGACGGCGACCGAAGTCTTCGTCTCGAATTCCCTGCATCTGTGCCACAAGACCAGTGGCGGAGTGCCAGCGCTTGTCACGCAGGACACCCATCACCGAGTCATATGTAAGGACAGAGAAGCCAATCTCGTTGCGCGCAATCCAGCTCTCCTTGGCCGCAGAACGCAACTGTTCTTGTCGTTCTGCCCTGTTATGGCCCATTAAGAACTCAAGTTTGGGGATTTGAAGGCTGTCAGCGGGAGTTGGCACACATCAAACTTATGTCCAAGAAGGCTCCACCGGGCTACCGAGGCAACCTGTCGCTCAAGTGAACGTCAGAAGAAATCTCGCGAACCCGTGAGTAGGGCGGCTTCATTGACTTCACCGGTGTTAGCCTTTCCTCCGTTTCAAAAGGAGGTGGGATGGACGTCGGGGATCCCGTTGTAAAGCTCGAAAATGTTCGCAAGCAGTACGGATCGTTCATAGCCGTCCATCAAGCCGACTTCGCTATAGGTCGTGGTGAGTTCTTCGCCATGTTGGGACCTTCCGGATGTGGCAAGACCACCACACTCAAAATGATCGCTGGGTTTGAACAACCCACCGCAGGTCAAGTCTTCCTCGAGGGTGAAGACGTTTCTCATACCCCGCCTCATAAACGCAATGTCAACACTGTTTTTCAGCAGTATGCGCTCTTTCCCCATATGTCTGTCTTTGACAATGTTGCTTTCGGTCCACGGAGCAAAAAACTTCCCGAGGCAGAAGTAAAGACTCGTGTGTCCGAGATGCTCGATGTGGTACGTCTCGGAGAATTCGCTCAACGTCGTCCTGCCCAATTGTCGGGTGGCCAGCAACAGCGCGTGGCATTGGCCAGGGCATTGGTGAACTATCCGTCGGCGTTATTGCTTGATGAGCCACTTGCCGCTCTTGACCTCAAGCTTCGCGAGGCAATGCAGATCGAACTCAAGCGCATTCAGCGCGAGGTGGGCATCACTTTTGTGTTTGTGACGCATGACCAGGGCGAGGCACTCACCATGAGTGATCGCATCGCCGTTATGAGTGAAGGTCGAGTGGAGCAGGTGGGCGCGCCGGTTGACATCTACGCTCGCCCTGAGACTCTGTTCGTCGCTGGGTTCATTGGTTCTGCCAACTTGTTGCCGGGAACAATTGTTTCCTCAGATGGTGCTGGCACACGAGTTCTCCTTCTCGATGGAACACAAGTTGTTGTCGCAGCGGGCAACAGTGCTTCTTCAACTTCGTTATCTCAGGGCAATCAAGTCACTGTCATGCTTCGTCCTGAACAAGTTGTCCTTGGCGATGTAGGAGACATGAAGGTCTTTGTGACTGACACTGTCTTCCAAGGTTCTTCTGTTCGTGTTGTCGGTCGCACAACGAATAACACTGAGATTTCAGCAATCGTTCCCGCAGGTGCAAGCGTGAAGGCTCCTTCTGCGGGCGAGACAGTTTCTATGCAGTGGCACGCCTCTGCTCCGTATCTGTTGGAAGGGTGGCCAGAAACTGCTGGTTCCACCACGACCAATGTCGATTCCATTGAGGCAACGCTGTAGCAATCGCTGCATCGACCTCGCAAACCTCTCACCAATTAATCACCTAAGGAGACACATCATGGGACCACGAAACAGCCTGCCTAATTGGAGCGGACCGAAATATTCACGACGTGACTTCCTGGTGCGTTCAGGGCTTGTCGGTGCTGGTGCGTTGTCATTGCCGGCACTTCTTGCTGCGTGCGGCGGTGGATCATCATCAAATCCATTGTTTTTTGAGAACTGGTCTGGCTACATGGACACTGTGACGGTCGGTCTCTTTTCCAAGGAAACAGGTATCGATTTCAAATACACCGAAGCATTTAGCGACAACAACGAGTACTTCGCCAAGATTCAGCCCGCACTCTCTAAGGGCGACAGGATTGAGCCTGACATCATCGCGCCCACATTCTGGATGGCTGCTCGTTTGATTCAACTTGGCTGGGTGCAGAAGCTTGACAAGACAAATATTCCGAACATTGCCAATCTGCGCGATGACCTCAGAAGCCCGTCATGGGATAAGGACAATGAGTACAGCCTTCCCTACCAAACAGGTATTGCAGGTATCGCGTACAACCAAGCGGTGACTGGTCGTGAATTGAGGTCGGTGGAAGATCTCTTTGACCCTGCGTTCAAAGGTAAGATCGGCATGCTGACTGAAATGCGTGACACCATCGGTCTTCTCTTGATGGCAGAAGGTAAGGACATCTCGAGAATTTCGACCTTTAACGAAGCAGCTAATGCATTTGATCGATTGGAAAAAGCAAAGAGCGATGGTCAGATTCGATCCTTTACAGGTAACGAGTACACCAAAGATCTCTCCTCAGGCAATTTTGCAGCATGCATCGGTTGGTCTGGTGATGTACTTCAACTCAGTAAGGACAATCCTGATATCAAGTTCTTTGTTCCTGAAGAGGGCGGCACAAGCTGGTACGACACGATGGTGTGGATGAAGGGTTCCGAGAACGGGAACTCTGTTTCTCAGTGGATGAACTACGTGTACGACCCCGTGAATGCAGCACGATTGACCGCGTTTATTAAGTTCATTTCGCCTGTGAAGGGTGTGCGTGAGGAACTCGTCAAGATGGGGGGCAAGAATGCTGCACTTGCTGAGGATCCATTGCTCTTCCCTGATGATGCAACTCTCAGCAGATTGCAGACATGGGGCGGCCTCTCAGAAGCTGAAGAAACAAAGTTCGACGAGCGTTTCTCGTCCATCGTCGGCGCATAGCGTTATTCGGAACATCTTCGTTAGTGAGAACTCCACGCAAGCGCATTGCCTCACGACCTGAGTGGGTGGGGCTTGGTGTCATGGTGCTTGTCGCCGTTGGCGTCGTTGCGCTTGCGGCGGACTTGATCACCGGGGCACTTGCGGTGCTGCTGTTCGGCATCATGATTGCATCGGTTGTAGGCATCATCTGGGTGGCCTTCATGGGGGGCATTGAGACTCGTCGCGCACTTGCGCCATATGGATTGCTCAAGCCAGGAATCTTGTGGCTCAGTTTGTTCTTCCTCGCCCCATTGTGGGCGATGATGGAGATGTCGCTCTCAAGCAAGAAGAGTCGTTTTGACTTTTCTCCCTCGTTTTCATGGGAGTGGGGAAACTACTCAAGGGCGCTGACGGATTTCAGTCCGCAATTTGGTCGCAGTTTTTTGTATGCAGGTATCGCCACAATTTTGACTCTGCTGATCGGCTACCCATTGGCGTATGTCATCGCATTTCGTGGCGGAAGGTATCGTTCGTTGTTGCTGGGGCTCATCGCAGTCCCATTCTTTACGTCGTATCTCATCAGAACGCTTGCATGGCAAAACCTTCTGTCTGACTCCGGTCCCGTTGTTTCTGTATTGGAAACGATGAAGCTAGAGAATTTGATGGAGTGGCTCCAGATCATGGATAACGGGCGGCTCATCAATACGCCAGCTGCGGTTATCGGTGGTCTCACCTACAACTTCTTGCCGTTCATGATTCTGCCGATTTATGTGAGCTTGGAAAAGATTGATACCCGCCTCATTGATGCATCTATGGATTTATACACATCTGCATCGGGTGCATTTCGTCGAGTAGTTCTTCCGATGTCACTTCCTGGCATATTTGCGGGCAGTCTGCTGGTGTTCATTCCTGCTGCCGGAGATTTCGTGAATGCAAAGTTCTTGGGTAGCCCGCAGACGACGATGATTGGTAGCTCGATCCAGGACCAATTTTTGGTGCAATTGAACTATCCACTGGCCGCTGCAATGTCTTTTGTCCTCATGGCGATCATCACTGTGTCTGTATTGGTGTATGCCAAGTTCATGGGTACTGAGGACCTGACATGAGGCGCGCACTCGATACAAAACAAAAGGTCGGACGCTGGGCAATCAATGGTGTTGCAGGGGCAGCCATGGTTTATCTGTTTGCTCCCGTCTTTGTCATTGTCCTTTTTTCATTCAATGACCCAGAGGGAAAGTTCAACCTTGTGTGGAGTGGCTTCACGCTAAAGAACTGGGCGAGTCCATTCTCTCATCCCGAACTCACTGATGCGCTTGTTGTCAGTTTGCAAATTGCATTTTTCTCTACATTGATTGCGACGATTTTAGGAACATGCATCGCGTTGGCATTAAGTCGCTACAGGTTCAAAGGCAGTGGTGCTGTCAATCTTTTCCTAGTTCTCCCGTTGACCTCTCCTGAAGTTGTACTCGGTTCCTCACTGGCCACACTTTTCATCGCTCGTGGAGTTTCTTTCGGCATCGTGACAGTGATTATTGCTCACGTCATGTTCCAAGTGTCGTTTGTTGCCGTGACTTTGCGTGCTCGTATCCGAGGTTTTGATTGGTCTCTTGAGCAAGCAGCAATGGATCTTGGTGCAACTCCGCGTCGCGCATTTTGGAAAGTGACCTTTCCATTGATTCTCCCTGGAGTCCTCGCCGCGGCACTTTTGTCGTTTGCGCTCTCGATTGACGATTTCATCATCACGTTCTTCAACGCCGGTTCTTTGATGACGTTCCCACTTCAGATCTTCGGTGCATCGCGCGTTGCAATTCCTGCTCAGATCAACGTGCTTGCCACGATGTTGCTGTTGGGCAGCATCGCCATCATGGTCGTGGGCCTCATCATCGAATCACGACGCCAACGATTGAACACTGGCTCGAAAAGAAAAAGGTAGCCAATGTCGAGGGAAGATCGAATAGTCATCGGCAGAGATGAACTCTTTGGTCTCGTTGATGTGCGTTATGGCTACTAAGAAGACTCACTATGAGATCCTTGGGGTAGCACCGTCAGCCTCAACAGAAGTTATTCGTTCGGCTTATCGCAAACTTGCTCGACTGCATCATCCCGATGTTTCAGACCTAGAGAGTTCGCCGCGAGAGATGGCAGACATCAACAGCGCGTGGTCTGTACTGTCAGATCCGGTATCACGTTTCAACTACGACCGACAACAGCAAGTGTCAACTGAAGACACTCGGTTTGAACCTGAAGAGAAGGCAACATTCAACGACGTCAGTCGTGTCATGCGGACTGGCCCTGTTCGAATTCCTTGGCGCGGATTTCTTTTCTTCTCGTTGCTTGGCGTGGCTGGTGTCTTTACTCTTCACGCAGTTTCAAAACCGACTGGACCTGTTCAACCCGACCTCTTGTTGGTGGCTGGATCCTGTGTCGACATTGACCGAGAACAGTTCGCTACTGAAGTCTCGTGTGATGGCCCACACGATGGCAGTGTGCGCCAACTGGTTGCCTTTGACCGTGATTGTCCATCAGACACGATGGGTCATCTGGACCGACAGGGCATGGGAAAGGCTTGTGTTGACTACTCACCGGGGGCGCAAGGGTGGGGGACACAGGGTTCCGTCGGTATTGTGACAGTCCCGTAAGGGCGCGTAGCTCAGTTGGTTAGAGCACCACGTTCACATCGTGGGGGTCATGGGTTCGAGTCCCGTCGTGCCTACCAATCTTTCTTTGGCCACCTTCCTCTCACTGGTCAGTACTCCTTCCCCCGTTCGGAACTAGTTTCTACGGCGTGCGGAGATTATGTGAGCGTCCAGGGTGTTCCGCACCTGCAGAGGTTTCATACGGAATAGATAACAGCGCCCTGATGGTGTGGATTGATAATCGTCCTCTTCCCGAGCGCGAACTTGCTGGCCGTCTGTGTCGGCGTCATGCCGATGCCATTTCTGTGCCACGTGGTTGGAGTGTCGATGACCGGCGTCAAGCGATTCCACAATTGTTTCGGCCGTCCGACATTCCTGCTGCAGAGCCAGTGAAGAAGGAAAAGAAACCAGCGAAGCCAGCAAAGTCGGCTGAGCAAAATGACAAGAAACTGTCACTCTTTGAGACAATTGCCGAAGAGCTTGCTGAGATCGAAAAAGTGCAAGTGGCTCCTGACCCTGATGAGACACGTGCAATTCCCTGGTCTCCACGTTTGTCTGGCTCGTACGCAGAAGACGAAGACCAGGAAGCTCCAGTACTGGGTCGCCTCATGGGTCGAGCATTTGGACAACGCCGTGACGAGGAACAATGAAGTATTCATCGTCGGTTGATGTTCCAGTTGTCAGTGAAGTGATTCGTCCCTTTGTTGAAGATCTGTCGGCCTATCCATCGTGGATGCCAATGGTGCACCACGTCGTCGCGATTTCTGACGATGTGTGGTCTGTCGAGTTGCGCGCAAAGGTGGGAGTCTTTGCCCGCTCAAAGGCATTGCGCATGCGTCGCACAATTAATGAAGACAATGTGATTGTTTTTGAGCGTGATGAAGACGATGGTCGCCAACATTCACCATGGGTGATGCGAGTGTCGCTGAGTCCATCGGGCAGTGGTACCAACGTCACGATTGATCTTTCTTACGGTGGCTCTCTCTGGTCCGCAGGAATCTTGGATCGTGTCCTCGCATCACAAGTTGATGCAGGGAAAGCCGGACTCGTCCGCGCTGTTCAGGGGGCGTAAGCGCCGAGTCGTCCATTCGGGCGACGCTCAACTACGAGGTTCATTCCGAAAGTTGCGGTGAGATTCTCCGAGGTCAACGTTTTGTTGAGTGGGCCGGAAGCAATGAGTACTCCATCGCGCATGAGTGCGCAGTGAGTTGTTGAAGCGGGTATTTCATCCACATGGTGTGTCACAACAACTGAAGGAAGTGTCCGATTCTCCTGTGAAAACTCATCAAGTATTCGCACAAGTTGCTCTCGACCACCCAAGTCGAGTCGAGCGCTCGGTTCATCAAGCAGTATTGCGATGGGATCCGTCATCAGTGCTCGACTCAGTAGAACTCGTTGTTGTTCTCCAGAGGACAACGCACCAAGCGGAGTATTGGCATGTTGTGCAACGCCCATGCGAGCAAGACATTCACAAGCCTTTTGCTTGTCGGTTTCGTCGTAGTCATGCCACCATACCTCTAAGGCGCCGTTCTTGGCGCTCATCACAATTTCTAATGCAGTCAAAGCAGGCCGTAGCTCTGATGCCAAGGAAGCTGATACGTAGGCAAGACGTGGCCGAACAGGTCGGATGTCGAACGTGCCGAGTGCTTGACCATTGATGCGGACATCTCCCTTTGATGGGTGGAGATACAGCGACATCACACGAAGAAGAGTCGTTTTGCCGCAACCGTTTGGACCAAGGATGACCCACCTATCTTGGGGCTGCACAATGATTGACACATTGTCCACGGTGGCGCGCGTGCCGTGAATGATGGATACGCCATCTATCTCAATCACGGGCAAAGCATCATCGTGTGGCATGACGAACACGGTAGTGGTCAGTGGTGCTGGACATGGCAAAGTTGGACATGGCTAGTGGGGGCATGGGCGAACTAGAAGAGGGCATCGCGCGGGTGATGAATGCGTCGCATGTGAGCAATCTTCGCCGTCTCTCCGGTGGTGCCTCTCGTGAAACTTGGATGTTGTCCGCCGATGGAAACGACTATGTCATGCAACGAGTGCGTGCTGGCCGTCCAGAAGGCCTTGGTCTCGAGACACAGGTTTTGAAAGCAGCCCATCACGCTGGTGTTCCAGTGGCAGAGCTTGTCGTTGACGGATCAGATTCGACTGAGTTAGAACGACCCTTCATGATTGTTCGCGCAGTAGAGGGTGAATCAATTGCGCGAAAGATTCAACGTGACGATTTCTATGCAGATGCACGTGAGGTCTTGGCATCTCAACTAGGTACAGCAGCGGCGCGGACTCATCGTGTGACAGCAGATGCAATTCCCGGATTGAATCAGTCAGATCAGCTGACGATGTATCGCAATGTGATGGATGAATTAGGGGAGCCTCATCCGGTTTTCGAGATTGCCTTTCGATGGCTCGATGCGCATCGACCCGCACAAGCACGGCACACACTTGTGCACGGAGATTTGCGTCTTGGCAATGTTCTAGTCGGACCTGATGGTCTGACTGCAGTACTCGATTGGGAACTTGCACATGTCGGAGACCCCATGGAAGACCTCGGATGGTTGTGTGTGCGAGCGTGGCGATTTGGTGGACCGCAACCAGTTGCAGGCATTGGCACGTATGAACAACTTTTTGATGCGTACGAAGCAGAGTCGGGAATTCGACCTGATTTTGATGCTGTGCGCTGGTGGGAAATCCTCGGCACCTTGAAGTGGGGGATCATCTGTATCAATCAGGCAACCACTCATCTTCGCGGCATTGCCCGCAGCCACGAGCTTGCTGCGATTGGTCGCCGTGTATGCGAGAACGAATATGACCTCGTCGAATATTTGACGGAGATCGTGAAATGACAGCTCCACACGATCGGCCGACCGCGAGTGAGTTACTGCAAGCAGTGCGGGAGTGGATGGAGCAAGACCTCGCAGCCGGTGTAGATGGTCGTCTTGCTTTTCATGTGCGTGTTGCGATGAACATGTTGGACATCGTTGATCGCGAAATCTCGCTAGGTGCACCGATGGAACGGCGACATGAGGAACTTCTGCGAAGCCTTGGTGTCGAATCCGATGCCGAACTCTCGCTCAAGATCCGCGATGGCGATTTTGATACAGATTTTCCTGCACTTCTTGGGGCACTGCGACCAGTGGTCGAAGACAAGGTGCGCGTCGCAAACCCCAAGTACTTGCGCTGATCTGTCGAGGAGCAGTTAACGCAACTGCTTGGGAAGGATGGTTACTGGTTGACCAGCCGCTAATTGACCACAAGCAGCATCAATTTCAGTGCCGCGATTCTGGCGAATAGTTGCATTGACGCCGAGGCTGCGTAGTAGTCGTTGAAATGCCTCTACACGTGCAGGTGAGCTTCCAATCGTTGGCCAACCCGGTGTGGGGTTGAGCGGAATTAGATTCACGTGCGCTGCAGGTGAGAGCTGCAAACACAGGTCTGCCAGTTCATGCGCATCTCGATCAGTGTCATTGACTGTTGAAATCATTGCCCATTCGAAACTGACGCGTCGACGCTTCTCGTGGAGATAATCACGGCATGTCTGCATCAACATCTCCAGCGGGTATCGCTGGTTAATGGGCACAAGCTCATCACGAAGCGAATTGCGTGCAGCGTGCAGGGACACTGCCAAATTCACGGGCAATGGTCTCGATGTGAGCGTTTTGATACCGGGCACGATTCCGACAGTGGAAACTGTTATGTGACGTGCAGAGATGCCGATATCGCCATGGATGCGCTCAATTGCGCTCCACATGGATGCTTCGTTGGCAAGCGGCTCGCCCATGCCCATGAATACGATGTTGTCGACACGTCGGGAATGTGTAGCGGCTTCGCGAGCAGCGCGAACGACCTGCTCCACAATTTCGCCCGTCGTGAGGTGTCTATTGAAACCGGCCTGGCCTGTGGCACAGAATCCGCACGCCATTGCACATCCTGCTTGTGTGCTGACACAGACTGTGGCGCGGTCTTCGTAGTACATCAACACCGTTTCGATGGGGTGATTACCTTCAAGAAGGTTCCATAGAAACTTGACGGTGTCGCCGTCTTTGCTGGTGGAGCGTGTGACTTCGATCAGCGATTCAGGTAGTTCGTTCGAGATTCGTGTTCGCAACGCAGCTGGCAAGGTGGTGATGTCTGCGGGATGTTGAAACTGGGTGTACAGACCTGACCAGAGTTGGTCGAGTCGATAGCGCGGCTCGCCTTCAAGGATGCTCGCAATCTCTTCGCGTGTGGGTTGATAGAGAGATGAGGTCATGAGGATGCTCCTGGTGCGATGTCTCCGACGAATGCATGTTCCTCGTGATGTGCGCTGAACCCTAGAGCGGAATACATGGCGACTGCTGCCATGTTGTCGGCATCGACATAAAGCATGGCTTCAGGGATGCCTTGTTGTTCTATGTGGTGTAATCCCGCGATCGCCATCAAACGGCCAAGCCCCCTGCCAGTCATGGAGGGTGCGACGGCAATGACATAGATCTCGCCAATCGGAGTCTCTGTGTCTGTGTCAATTTTTGTCCAACAGAATGCGGCAAGGTGATTGTCCACATGATGAAGCCTGAACCCATTGGCATCAAACCATGGTTCGCTCATTCGGCTCGCCAATATCTCTGCAGTCCATGCTCCTTGTTCAGGGTGGTGTTCAAACGCAGCATTGTTGACGGTGAGCCACTCTGCTTCGTCGATACCTGTTCGAAAAGCACATGATTCAAATTCTGAAATCTCTGCGAGAACATCCTGTGCAAGGGGAAGCGGACGACGTAACTGTAAGAGGCGTCGTCCCTGATGTAGTCCAACTTCTTTTGCCAACTGGCGGTGAATGTTGTTGGGTTCAAAGACCCACCAATGCACGTGGCCTCCACCTTCGGAGGAGACAACGTTGAGGGCGGAACGAATAAGGTCAGGTGCAATCTCGAGAGAGTCATAACGGTGCACTGGGTGAACAATGAGGTCGAGGGACCATGATTCGTTGCCGCGAGAGACCTGGCAGTAGCCCACGACCTGCTTGGTGGCGTCGTCTCGGGCAATGACCCCAGCAAAACCTCGACGGCCGCCCTCGCGAAGGTCAAGCCAGAGATGGTCGTTGAGGGGTCGGGCACCATCGGCACGCCATGCCGCGGTAATGAGTGCCGATACCTCTTCCATGGCGACGGCGTCCATGTGTCTCTTTATTTCGAGTGAACGCACGCCGTCAGGGTACCTTCGTGGGCATGGGAAAGCCGAGAACACCAGCCGGACGCGCAAAAGAAGTGGCTTCACGGCTTGCGGTTTTGTATCCGGGCGCAGAATGCGAACTCAACCACAGCAACCCATATGAGTTGTTGGCTGCCACGATTCTTTCGGCTCAGTGCACCGATGTTCGGGTGAACATGGTGACGCCTGCACTTTTCAAGAAGTACCCCACTCCGCTCGCTTTGTCGCAGGCCAACCAAGAAGAAGTTGAAGTCATCGTGAAATCCACGGGGTTTTATCAAAGCAAAGCGAAGAACCTCATCGGAATGGGGCGTGTTGTCACTGAGAATTTCGGTGGCGTGATTCCACATGAGTTAGAAGACCTCGTGACTCTTCCCGGGGTAGGCCGCAAGACGGGCAATGTGTTGCGCAGTGTGGTGTTTGATCTTCCTGGGCTTGCTGTCGATACACACGTTGGCCGACTCTCTCGTCGCATGGGGCTGACGACCGAAGAGGACCCTGTGAAGGTGGAGAAGGTGCTGAATGCATTTATTCCTCCTGCGGAATGGGGCCGCTTCTCCCTTCGTTTGATTCTGCATGGACGCCGAGTGTGCGATGCGAAGAAGCCAAAATGCGATATCTGCGAGATGGAAGACATCTGCCCATCGTCAAACATGCCGACGAAGTCAAAGTCCAAGTGACCTTTGGGCAGTAGCGTTTCCCCGATGACCGAGACAATTCGCGCCGAGCTAGGTGCAGCCGCAGATGCCATTGGTAGCTATCGCTCCCGTGTCGCGGGCCTGCTTGATGCCGTGGGCCCAAACCACGAAGATCTTGTGAGCGCAATGTATGAAGCCGAGCGTGCATTGGTGTCGGCCGAACGCCTTCTCATTCGCGCAGAAAAACTCGCTCGTTCGTAACGGGCGCCTGACTAGGTTTAGTGCGTGGCAATCTTCGAACCCCGTGACCAAATCCGCGCGATGGTGGGGTATCACTCAGCACAAGTGGACGTTCCCATTCGTCTGAACACAAATGAATCTCCATTTCCTCCACCTGTTGGTTGGGTCAAGATGCTGGCCCAAGTCGCACAGGACATTGACTGGAATCGGTATCCGGATCGTGCCGCGGTGGAACTGCGCACAGTTATTGCGGCTCGTCACAATGTTTCGCTAGAGAATGTCTTTGTTGCTAATGGTTCAAATGAAGTGCTGCAAACCATTTTGTTGACATACGGAGGGCACGGTCGAAAGGTCGCAACGTTCGAACCGACGTATCAGATGTATGCACAGATTGCGCGCGTGACTGGCGCTGAGGTTGTGGTGGGCGAGCGTCGCTCTGATTTCACCCTCGATGCTTTTGAGATTGAACGATTGATGCAACGAGATGCACCATCAGTGACTTTTTTGTGCAACCCGAATAACCCCACTGGTCTTGTTGAACCACGTGAGAATCTAGAAGTCCTTCTTGAGCACGCAACTGGCGTTGTCGTTGTTGATGAGGCCTATGCAGAGTTTTCAGATTGGTCAGCAATGGATCTGGTCTCGGAAGATAGGCCCTTGGCTGTGACGCGAACATTCTCAAAAACTTTGTCCATGGCTGCATTACGTGTCGGGTATGTGGTTGCACCGAAGTGGATGGTTGCTCAACTAGAGATTGCATCACTTCCGTATCATCTCGACTCTTTTAAGCAGGCTGCAACAACGGCTGCTTTGGGTTTCACCGCAGAGATGGAAGAAAGAGTTGCACTCATCAAGTCTGAGCGCTCGCGAATTGAGTCCACTCTCTCTGGTCTTGACATTGAGGTGTGGCCCAGTGGCTCGAACTTCGTGTTATTCCGACCTCGTGGCCGTGATGCCAAAGCCGTGTGGGGAGACCTTCTTGCCGCTGGCATCTTGGTCCGGGACTGCAGTTCATGGGATCGACTCGAGGGTTGCCTCCGTGTCACGGTGGGAACACCAGACGAGAACAGCGCATTTTTGGCCGCGATGTCCTCAGCAGTCGCTTAATTGACATCGAATTTATGAAATGACCGCAAGGTCGGGGTTCTGAGCGGCGAGAATAGAGCCATGGCACGTACAGCCCAGATTTCTCGCAGCACCAAGGAGACGTCAATCGATGTCTCCATCAACCTGGATGGCACTGGTATCGCAGATATCAGTACTGGCATTCCGTTCTACGATCACATGCTCGAGCAGTTGGCTCGCCACGGTGGTTTTGACCTCTCGATCAAGGCGAAAGGTGATCTGCACATCGACACTCACCACACGGTGGAAGATGTCGCAATCTGTGTTGGCGAAGCTCTTCATAAAGCCCTTGGTGACAAAGCCGGAGTGCGTCGCTTTGCCAGTGGGTCCTATCCGCTTGACGAGGCATTGGTAGAAATTTCTTTGGATCTCAGCGGACGACCATTCGTTGCGTGGAATGTTGAGATGCCTGAGTGTCTGCCACTTGGTAATCCCGCCTTTGATCCTTCACTTGCTGAACATGCCGTTTCGTCCATCGCGACGTCTGCACTCATCACGTTGCATGTCAACTTGAAGGCCGGACGAAACGTTCATCACATCATCGAGGCCACGTTCAAGGGCCTTGCTCGTAGTTTGCGTGATGCAGTGCGTATTGATTCGGCTGGTGTCCCTTCCACCAAGGGCGTTCTTTCGTGACCGCAAGGCCGCGAGTCGCTGTTCTTGACTACGGCATCGGAAACTTACGATCGGCTCAGAAAGCGTTAGAACGTGTGGGTGCAGATGCAGTGCTCACGCAGGATTCTTCTGTTGTTTCTTCCGCCGATGCAGTGGTGCTGCCAGGTGTTGGTGCCTTTGGTGCGTGCATGAATGCTTTGCGTGATGTGGGCCTCGAAGATGTTGCTCGTGATGCGGTTGCGAGTGGAGTTCCCTTCCTAGGCATTTGTGTAGGAATGCAGATGTTGTTCGATGGAAGCCAAGAAGATCCAGACGCGCGAGGACTAGGGGTCATACCCGGTGAGGTGAAGTGGATTCCCTCAACAGTGCAGCGGCCTCAGATGCAATGGAATCAGCTGAACATTCGAAACGATGAGCCACTGTTTAAAAACTTGGGCGAGCATCCTTGGATGTATTTTGTGCATTCGTTGCACGGTGTACCCACGGATTCTGAATGCGTGACGGCCACGGTGCAATACGGCGACACATTAAATGTCGCATTCCGTAAAGAGAACGTGTTTGCCACACAGTTCCATCCAGAAAAGTCAGCAACAGCAGGACTTGGTCTGTTGCACAATTTTGTGGCGTCGGTGAAGTCATGAACTTGTATCCAGCGATTGATCTGTTGGGTGGGCGAGTAGTTCGTTTGCGTCAAGGCGCCTATGACGACAGCACCGTCTATGGCGAAGACCCTGTGGCTATGGCCGAGTCATTTGTTGCACAGGGTGCATCCTGGGTGCACATGGTCGATCTGGATGCGGCCAAGAGCGCAGAGCCCGTGAATCGGCCAATCATCGCTGCTGTGGCGAAAGCGCTTGCAGGGCGGGCGTTGTTGCAAGTCGGCGGCGGAGTTCGTGGCGTTGCTGATGCTGAAGCACTGGCTAGTGCAGGCGTGAATCGTGTCGTGATGGGTTCTGCAGCAGTGGCTGACCCCGCATTGGTGTCTGTGGTTGCCGCAATTGTTCCTGTTGCAGTGGGGCTTGACCACCGAGATGGCATTGCGGCCACGCACGGATGGACTGAGTCTTCGGGGCTTCGTGTTGAAGACTTGTTGTCACAGTTTCCAGAAGCCTCAGCGTTTGTGATTACTGATATTTCTCGTGACGGCATGTTGACGGGCCCTGATGTTGAAGGTCTGTCTCGTGCAGTCTCCTCGACAAGCATTCCGGTTGTTGCCAGTGGCGGAGTCGGCACGTTGGCACATATTGAAGAACTTGCGCGCGTCATTGGTCTTGATGGAGTCATCGTGGGTAAAGCAATTTATGAGGGCAAACTCACAGTGGCCGATGCCGTGAAAGTGTTGTCATGAACTCCGACATTGTTGCGCGGGTGATTCCCTGTCTCGACGTCACGAACGGTCGCGTGGTGAAGGGCATCAACTTCGTTGATCTGCGAGATGCGGGTGATCCTGTGGAACTTGCCGCGCGATATGACGCTCAAGGCGCAGATGAACTCGTGTTCTTGGATATCACTGCCTCATCTGATGGTCGCGAGACAATGGTTGATGTTGTGTCGCGAACGGCCGAACAAGTCTTTATACCATTCACAGTGGGTGGTGGCATTCGTGAAGTTGCCGATGCGCGAAAGATGTTGCGCGCCGGAGCAGACAAGGTGAGTGTGAATACGGCAGCGGTGCAGCGCCCCGAAGTCATCTCTGACATTGCTGCAGAGTTTGGTTCTCAATGTGTTGTGTGTGCGATTGATGCAAAATGGGATGCTGTGCGTGATAGGTGGACTGTGTACTTGCACGGTGGTCGTACGGCAACAGAACTTGATGCAGTGCAATGGGCAGAACGCGCGGTCTCTCTTGGAGCCGGAGAAATCTTGTTGACCTCAATGGATCGCGATGGAACTCGTGATGGGTTCGATATTGCTCTCACGAAAGCTGTCTCGGCTGCTGTTGGTGTTCCCGTAATTGCGAGCGGTGGTGTGGGAACACTGCAGCACCTCGCAGAGGGCGTCACCGAGGGTGGTGCCACCGGTGTTCTGGCAGCCTCGATTTTTCACTTCGGAGATCACACGATTGCAGAAGCGAAAGATGTGATGTCGGCGCACGGTATCCGTGTTCGCCCTGTTGGTTGATCTCTAGGCGATGGCCTGAAGAGTCATCTCAAGAATCTGCCGACATGCCCTCGGCGCATCGGCAAGGATGAAGTGATCAACGCCTGGTAAATCCACCATGGTGGTGTTTGTCCAGGTCGTTATTGCATCTCGCAGTTGAGTCGGTGTCGTGTACTGATCGTGCTCAGGGACAAGAAGAAACTTCGGGCGATGATTATTGGCTGCCGTCGGGGTTGATGTCATCAGAGGAAGCGGTGGGGCAACAGCAAGCCATGCTGCGATGTACGGGTTACTGACGTTGAGACCAACAACTGATCCAAAGGAGTAGCCCGCCATCACGATGGGGCAGTCGGGTTCGATCATGTCGGCAAGTTCGCATGCGGCGGCAAGGTCGAGTCGTTCTGCGTCTCCGTTGTCATGGATGCCCCCAGAGTTACCGACACCTCGGAAGTCGACAGCGATGGAATGACAGCCAAGGGCTTCGGCGGCGTCTTGAAGAGCTCGTACCACATGGTTGTGGCGGTCACCACCGAATTGAGGGTGTGGGTGGGCAATGACGACGATGGCTCGGGCTGGATACTGCTCTGTGCGGACAACATCGGTCTCGATTGTGATTCCGTCAAGGGTTTCTAGGTAAACGGTTTCGGCTCCCATGGGCTCAGACGGTACCGTGCTTATGTCGCGTGAACGCATCTTGCAGGCGCTGTGCAGTGTTCGCAGAGAAAGAGGACGGAATCAAATGTCAGAGGAACTCGTGGGTCGTGTCATTACGCCTTCCCTAGACCAGTTGGACGCCGTCACCTTCAACAGCGATGGTCTTGTCCCTGCAATCGCCCAGTGCTCGAAGACGGGTCAAATCTTGATGATGGCCTGGATGAATGCGGAGTCATTGTCGATGACTTTTTCAGAGGGTCGCATGGTCTACTGGAGCCGTAGTCGTCAGGAACTTTGGCGCAAGGGTGACACCAGTGGCGATCGCCAGTTTGTACGTGAAGCGTTTTACGACTGCGATGGGGACACACTTCTCTTTGTCGTCGAACAAGAAGGAAAAGGTGCATGCCACACTGGCGAGCGTTCCTGTTTTTTCAGAGCCTTTGGTGATCAATAATGTCGCTTGACACAGTGATCACTCCGACTCGAGATGAGTTCGTTGCTTTGGCTCGGCAGTACACAGTGGTGCCAGTGTGGACACAACTTCTTGCAGACCTCGAAACCCCTGTTGCGGCATACATCAAGCTGGTAGGTGACGGTGACGGCTTCTTGTTGGAGTCGGTGGAACACGGTGAGCGCTGGAGTCGGTATTCGTTCGTTGGTCGTGAACCGCGCGGAACATTGACATTGCGTGATAGCAAGTTAATTGCCACTGGGAATATCCCCACCAGCGTTCCCTTGGACAAGGGAATTCTCGCTGCAATGGAAGAGTTGCTGCGCATCTACCGAGCACCAATTTTTCCTGATCTGCCTCCATTGCAAGGCGGACTCATGGGTCACCTCGGATATGACGTGGTACGAGAGATTGAGAACTTGCCGAACACGCCGACCGATGACCGAGGTGTTCCTGATGCATCAATCAGCATTATTGGTTCTCTTGCAGCGTTTGACCATTGGCGCCAGCGGGTGTACATGTTGGAAAGCGTTCCAGTTGCTGGACTTTCGGATGAACAAATTGGCGAGGCCTACGACGCGGCGGTCCTGCGGGTGCATGCCTCCGTCGCAGACCTCGCGCGTCCATTGCCATATGTTGCTGTTGAGCCTCCAATTGTTGGCGAGGAATTGCCCAACGCTCGGTCATCGATGCCCGATGGTCGCTATCAAGCAGCAGTGGAAGTGGCGAAGGAATACATTCGCGCTGGCGACATTTTCCAAGTAGTTCTTGCGCAGCGTTTTGAACTCGACCTTGAAGCAGACCCTTTTGATGTGTATCGCGTTCTTCGTCAAGTGAATCCAAGCCCATACATGTATTTCTTGAAGCAGCCGGGTCTCACAATTGTTGGCGGTTCTCCAGAGCCCATGGTGCAACTCATTAATGGTCGCGTGATTTCTCGCCCCATCGCAGGTACTCGTAAACGCGGATCCACAGACGAACATGATCGCAAACTTGCTGCTGAACTTCGAGAGAATCCGAAAGAAGTAGCAGAGCACATCATGTTGGTGGATCTTGCGCGAAATGATGTTGGTCGTGTTGCTCAATACGGATCAGTCACGATGGATGAATTGATGTCGCTGGAGCGTTATAGCCATGTGATGCATCTAACGTCTCAGGTGTCGGGCGATCTGCGCGAAGGCCTTGGACCAATTGACGTGCTTCGAGCCACTCTTCCCGCAGGAACGGTGAGCGGTGCTCCAAAGGTTCGTGCGATGGAGATCATTGACGAACTAGAGCCAGTAAAGCGTGGGCCATATGCCGGTGTCGTCGGGTACGTGGACTTTTCTGGCAATCTCGACACTGCAATTGCTATCCGAACAATGTTTGTTGGTCCAAAGGGAGCAATTCTGCAAGCGGGTGCCGGAATCGTTGCCGACAGCGACCCTAAAGATGAAGATCTTGAATGTCACAACAAAGTTGGCGCATTGTTGGCCACCATCCCAGCAGCTGTGCGAATGACGCAACGTCGTCGTGAAGCGGGGACAATCGCATGAGCACGATTGTGTGGGCAGACATTGATCGTGACGTAGTCATTGTCCAAGGTGACGATGCTGGGGCTTTCTTGCACTCCCAATTGGCAAACGACATTTCTTCTCTTGCAGTAGGAAGCAGTATTCACAGTCTCTTGCTAGAGCCCACTGGGCAAGTGACAGCACTTGTTCGTGTAACCCGTCATGACGACACCGTGTTTACGCTTGATGTTGAATCTGATCTCGGTCAATCATTGATTACCCGACTGCAGCGGTTTGTGCTGCGTGCCAAAGTTGTCATGAGTGTCAGTGATTGGAAAGTACGAGCTTTCCGAGGTGAGAACGCGGTCTCGGCCATTGGCGATGGCCCTGGACGAGCAATTCCTTATTGGGGTGGCCTTGATGCCATCGATGTCATTGCCGAAGCTTCTGGCCTACCGACTGTCGGAGAAGAGACAGAAGTCCCGCACATCGACATGTATCGCGTCGATGCACAGTGGCCTCGTGTTGGTGCAGACATTCTGGTGGGCGATATTCCCGCAACAACTGGAGTCGTCAGTGTTGCGGTGAGCTTCTCGAAGGGCTGCTATCCCGGTCAAGAACTCGTTGAGCGCATGGATTCCCGTGGAGCGAATGCGCCGGTACGAGTGGTTGCTCTTTCCAAAGATGGTGTCGGTGTCGGTTCACGGATTCAGGCTGATGGGACGGATGTGGGAACAGTGACGTCAATCGGATTCACTCGTGCTTTGGCCCGTGTTGCTCGCGGAGCATCGATTGGGGTTGACCTTTCGCCGCCTCATGGATAGCGACGTCTTGCCGTGGCATTGGCTAGCTCTAGTTGGTGTCGTTGCCGCACTGCTGTTGATTGACCTACTCGTTCTTCACCGAAAAGCACGTGTGATCAGCATGAAGGAAGCGGTGATTCAGTCCATCGCATGGATCAGCATCGGACTTCTCTTCGCAGTCTTTATTGCATGGCAATTCGGAGGCCATGCAACAGGAGAGTACTTCGGTAGTTATCTCATGGAATTGAGCCTCAGTGTTGACAATGTCTTCATCTGGGCGATGTTGTTCAGTCACTTTCGTATCCCGCCCCAATATCAACATCGTGTTCTGTTCTGGGGAGTCTTCGGTGCGCTTGTGTTGCGTTC
>JBILBZ010000133.1:0-3862 GCA_044353425.1 Ilumatobacteraceae bacterium
GCATTTCCAGTCACGCCGAGAAACCGCTTGTTGAACCAAATGTGCGCATCATGTCCGTGGGTCCACGTGGAATTCCTGTTGCCATCCTCACCCCACGCGATGGTCTGACGACCAAACTGCCCGTCTTGTTTGATCCGTATGGCGGCCCGCATGCCCAACGAGTTATTGCTTCAAACGGTGCGTATCTCTCTTCGCAGTGGTTTGCTGACCAAGGGTTTGTTGTTGTTATTGCCGACAATGTGGGAACACCTGGCAAGGGAAGCTCATGGGAACGTGACGTTTTCGGAGACCTGGCCCAACCAGTACTTGATGACCAAGTAGAAATTGTTCGAGCGCTAGAAGATCTTGAGCCACGCGCTGACATCACACGTGTCGGAATTCGTGGCTGGAGTTTCGGCGGATATCTCGCAGCACTTGCAGTTCTCAGACGCAGTGATGTCTTCCACTCTGCAATTGCCGGAGCCCCTGTCACCGATTGGCGTCTATACGACACGCATTACACCGAGCGATACCTCGGCAATCCGAGTCTCGATGACACCAACTACACAAAGACCTCATTGATGGAGAACGTCAGCACGCTCGAGAGTCCACTGCTACTTATTCACGGCCTTGCCGACGACAATGTGGTGGCTGCACACACGCTGCAGTTGTCATCAGCACTTCTCGCTGCAGGCAAGGCCCATGAGGTGTTGCCGTTGTCAGGCGTGACCCACATGACTCCCCAAGAAATCGTCGCCGAGAACTTGTTATTGCATCAATTGGACTTTTTGCGTCGCACGCTGGGCTAAGCGCACACAGACGGATGCGTCGTCTACGGCTTTAGACCTGACACAAATCGATCATGCCCTGCAATGTCTTTATGCACAGTCACATCCTTAAGGCCTGCCTCAGAGAACATCTCTGACACGTTAATTGCCTGGGTGTAGCCCATTTCAACAACGAGCAATCCCCCAGGTCGTAACCATTGTTTTGCGCCAGATGCGATGACACGAATGTCATCAAGCCCATCGTCACCGGAGAAGAGCGCCGAATGAGGTTCCCATTGGTTCACACTTGGTTCCACTTCGATATCACCGCGCGCGATGTAAGGAGGATTACTGACGATGACATCACATAGTCCGGCGATGTTTGATGGCAATGCATCCCACCAAGATCCGATTTCAAACCGGGCACCTGCGGCCGGACGTCCGATGCCAGCCGCATTCGCACGAGCAACATCAATTGCATCCATTGATACATCTGTCATCCACACTGTCACCGAGTTCAAAGGCAGTTCATGCAGAAGCGACAAGCCGACAGCACCCGAACCGGTGCCCAAGTCCGCCATGGTGAACGGCCCCTTCGAAGAACCAACATGGCGCAACACAATGTCCACCATCAGTTCAGTTTCTGGCCGCGGAATAAGAACGCGTTGATCCACCATCAAATCGAGATAGCGAAATGCCCAACGGCCCATCACATACTGCACGGGTTCGCCATCAAGAACGCGACGAATCATCGCATCAAGATGTATTCCTGAACGTGCGTTTACTAACTCATCAAGTTCAGCATCGAATTCATCAGCCTCTAAACCACTGGCGTGTTCACAGAGCCATCTTGCAACGGGGGCATCGCCCAATATTTCAGCCGTCGATGCCATCAACTCGCGCCACGTGATGTGGCCATCAGAGCTACTCATTGTTCGCGAGTTGACGGGCACGAAGGTCCGCCGACAGCGCGTCGACCACAGGGTCGAGTTCTCCACCAAGAGCAGCCTGAAGCTGATACAGGGTGAAACCGATGCGGTGATCGGTGATGCGGTTTTCCTTGTAGTTGTACGTACGAATCTTTTCGCCACGACCGCCGCCGCCGATTTGGGCGCGGCGCTCTACAGAAGCAGCGGCCTCTTGCTCGTCCTGACGCAATTTGAGCAAACGAGAGCGAAGAACGGTCATTGCTCGCGCACGGTTCTGCAATTGACTTCGTTCATCTTGCATCGCAACAACAAGACCTGTTGGCTTGTGGGTAATACGAACCGCAGAGTCGGTTGTATTGACGTGCTGACCACCAGCACCTGATGCGCGATACACATCTACCTGTAAGTCATTGTTGTCAATCTCGACATCGACCTCTTCGGCTTCAGTCATGATTGCAACCGTTGCCGATGATGTGTGAATACGACCCTGTGCCTCTGTTGCAGGTACACGCTGCACACGGTGTGGACCACCTTCAAAACGCAAACGACTCCACGCATCATCACCAACAAACATGAGCGTTGCTTGGTTAATACCACCCATCTCAGAACCATCTTCTTGGATGACTTCAACCTTCCATCCACGTTTCGTGGCGTAGGACTGGTACATCTCCATTAAGTCGCGGGCAAAAAGGTTTGCCTCTTCGCCACCTTCAGCGCCTCGAATTTCCATGATGACGTTCTTCCCGTCATTTGGGTCAGGAGGAAGCAACAAGAC
Source organism: Ilumatobacteraceae bacterium (assembly GCA_044353425.1). Taxonomy (GTDB): domain Bacteria; phylum Actinomycetota; class Acidimicrobiia; order Acidimicrobiales; family Ilumatobacteraceae; genus UBA2093. The sequence continues at coordinate 2,451 of JBILBZ010000133.1, forward strand.
TTTGAGCAACTCTTCTAGTTCCTCAACACGGGCTTCTGCGGAAACTGCCTCTGCACGAAATGACTCTCGCTCGTCGCCACTGGTCTCATTCATGAGTTCTTTTGCGGCGTCAGCATCTCCCTTTGCTTCTCGAAGATCTCGGATGCATTGGATCAATGGCGTGAGCTGCTTGTACTTGCGAGACGCTTCACGCAAACGGTTCTGGTCACCCAACACTTCAGGGCTACCCAGGCTCACCTCGAGTTCGGTGTAGTCCCGCTCAATGGACTCAAGCCTGCCGTTCATGGATTCACAGGCTACGCCGAACGTGCCCTACTTCTTCACTGAATGTATTACTCACCTCGCCGGCTACGAGACGATTGTAGAAAAACTCACAGGTATTGACGCCAACTCCGCCATCTTGTGCATCGATGGTGTGATGTCTTTCGCTCGGGCTACAACTACAACTCGCTGTACATCACACCGTGATGCGGCGTCGACAGCAAAAGGAATGAGGTCAAGGTCAACGCCGTGCACGAAGACCGCTACTGCAGGATCACCTTCAGATCGTTGACCAAGTGCGACACAAGGAACTGCGTCCTTCATATTCGTGCGACGCACTGGCGGGTCAGCCGGCGAGAGAGATACGAATCCAACTGACTGCGGGTCCTGAAGTGCACGCCATCGATGCATTCGTTCCGCACCGAACTGATTGAACGGATGCACCATTGCATCTGGTTCACGATGCACAGCGACAGCTTCAATCACATTGCGTAATGCTTCTTCTTTTGGAAGCTCACCGTGCACCATGAGGAAAGCCTCGCGATCGTTCACACCAATGCCCACTTCGAGACGAGACTCTCCGGTGTAGTTGTCGTCAACAACGCGACACATTTCAAGACCACGGACTTCACCGACAACGATGCCATGTTCGATCAACGCATCCGCACCTGAGGAACTAATGAGTTCCATCATCGCAACATGCTCGGGCTTCGCGGTTTCTTCGGGAAGGTGCGCTGCAGGAACTGCGGGTGTCAAGGTTCTGTCGTCCACATGCCACACAGTGATTGACGATTGAAAGAACTGGGCCCGACGAGCAATAACGCCAGAGTCTTGCTCCACCAACAGGTGAACCGGATTGTTGAAGCGCGATGTCCACGCAAGAACTGGACCGAGAGCGCGAGATGAATCACCATCGATCAAGACCCATGTGGCATCGACGCCGACAAAAGCTGCGCCGAGTCCAAAAGTTTCCGACGTTCCTTCTGGGTCAGACGCAAGACCCAGATGCTCGCGCAACAGGGCGCGCAACTTTAGAGAGAGAAGACGAGAACGTCGTTCAAGGTCGGCGTCAATCATCCGCGAGACTTCTTACGTGTTGAGATGTGTGACGCACCGCGTCACACAAGATCACTCTGGGCGTGCAGGAGCGT
>JBILBZ010000033.1:0-12562 GCA_044353425.1 Ilumatobacteraceae bacterium
TTGCCGACTGGGTCATGTGTACATATTGCCAACAGGGTGTTGCACCCTTTCCAGCCCTGCCACCCCCGCGTCATAAGGTGTGCATGTCGTGGATCCTGAACTCAACCCTTTACAACAAGACATCATTGACTCTTTGGGGGTCCCCGTCGACTGGGAACCATTGCCCGCCGATGTCATTGTCGCGATTGAGGCACAGCTCACCCATGCTCTCGGGCCGCTGGAGGGCAAGTTCACCGCCGAAGCACCTCTTCGCATCAACAAGCACCACATCGCTACGGTGCACGGTTGCGAGAAATACCACGTTCTGAATCGTGAGTCTCAGTTTGCTTGGAACATCAACACAGTGCGTGGCACCATTGCCCACAAAGGCATTGAGTTGTTGATGAATTGGCGTGGGCCAATTGTTCCGGCAGAAATTGTTGATGCGGCAATCATCAGCGTTTCTGAAAACCCCCGACAAAGTGCATCGGGGTTCATCAACACTCTCTCCGAACATGAATACGCCGAACTACGCGGCACTGTTCTCGCTGCAGTCACCAATTTTATTGAGTGCTTCCCCCCTATCAAGCCACAGTGGCGCCCGATGGTCGAATACTCCGCGTCTTATTCACTGTTCAACAATTCAGTCGTCTTCTCTTCGCGTATGGACTTAGTCCTTGGTGGGCCAGGCAAGAAAGTTCTCATCGATCTCAAGACGGGTCGACTCACTGCGACACATCGTGACGACTTACGTTTTTATGCACTTGTTGAAACCCTGCGCAGCCGACAAGCGCCACGCCAATTGGGCTCCTATTCACTCGACTCCGCGCGCCTTGACGAAGAAGACGTCACCGAGGGTCTCTTGCAAGCAGCAGTCCGACGCACCGCGGCCGGAGCCTTGCTGATTGCCGAGCTTGCTCTGAAGGAGCGAACCCCAGAACTACGTGCTGGTGCTCAATGCAGATGGTGCCCCATCAACGACGAATGCGAAACAGGTGCGAAGTATCTCCGCCAGATCAACGGTGAAGAGGAAGACGACTAGTCGCTGGGTGGTCGTACGTGTGGCGTCATCAACGCAAACGGGACACCCAGACCAACAGACCCACGCACGGTGCTGATGTATCTGCCTGGTTGCGTTGCCTTCTTCGGGGACGACGTGGTGTTCTCCCCAAGTTCCTCAGCCAAATCAAAGAGGTCATCCACACTGGCCACCATGCCCCACAGAGATGCTCCGGGTTGCGTGATGTGCGGACCAGTGACCACCTCGATGATGGTGTTGTCGAGTTTGTGAAAACGCTGCACAGCACCGTTGCCTAATTGACGTTCACGACGAACTTCTAGACCCAGCGCGGAAGTGATGGCTTGTGTCGTGCGATCAATGTTGTCTGTGTTCACCACGACATGATCAAGACCAATGACCTTCTGTCGCCCGATTGTCGACAACGATGGACGTGGCTTGGAACCTGAGACGAGGGTGGTACGGATGCCATCAATCTCGATGATCTCATCACGGCCAATATCAATGGTCCAGCCGTGCAAACCAGGTGTCTCCCCGGAAACGACAATGTCGACATCAGCGAGAGGGCAAGTGAATTCATCGAACGTGAGTCCGATGGCCTGCCAGGGAGTAAGCGCACCGCCAACGTGCAAAGCAACGAGGCGATTCATATGAGGAACGGACTAACCGCGACCCATGTTTGGACGCTTGCCGTGGTTGGCCTTTGAGCGGCGCATGCGCGCCTTGCGCTTCTTGGTCTTCTTCGACATAGGAGTCAAGGCTATCGGGCAAAAACCCGAGCCCCACAAGGCATGGGCAGTTGCTACTGAAGGGTGCTAACCCTGGCGCCAGCGGGCGCGTCCGTTGGAATACGGAACGCCAGATGCATTAGTGGTGGCACAGACGTAGCTTTTTGCATTGAATGTTCCCCTTGCACCCTGAGGAGCGCAATAAGCACCCGGGGTGATGGTGGGGAGAGTCCCTGATCCACCAGATGGCTGCTGGGCCAACGTGGACATCGGTGCTGGCGCCAATGTCCCAACAAGAGAGGTTGAAGAACCGCCCGCCGAAGATACCCCCGTGCTCACGGCAGACCCCCACGGAGCAATTGTTGTCGTCGCGCACGAAGATGTCAGCAAATTCTTGATTCGACCCCACTCGCTGGTGTCCATACTGAGACCCCATCGTGCTTTCACAGCAACCCAGTCGGCAAGGTACGTGCAGAGATACGCAGAGTTTCTCGGAATCCAATTTGAAGGGTCTTTGTCGCTCTTTGATTGGTTTTCAGAGTCCTTCACTGCAATCAGATGACGACCGTCGCTGAGATCATTGGCGAACAGTTCACGCTTGGAAGCAGACCATGAATGAGCGCCAGAGTCCCAGGCTTCTTTAAGGGCCACAACATGATCGATATCAATATCTGCTGGATATGCGTATCGCTGATTGTTATACGGCGAATACCAATCCCCTGCTATCACCTTGCACCCGTAGGCATCCACCTGGGCATTTGTGAGCGATTCTGCAATCAGGACTTCTTCGCGAGTCGAGCATCCGTCACGATCGAGGTCTGACCAGTGCCTAAACAAAGAGCGCTTGTAGCCAGATGGCTGCTCTTTGGCCTGCCGGATTGTGGCCAGGACGGAAAGTGCTGTCGGGAAACCTGTTGTTCCCTTGGGTGCAACCGACGTGGTCGTCGCTCTCTTCTTAATTGTTGTCGTCGACTTCTTGGCGATCGGTGATACATCGGGTTGAGCGCCGGAGACTGAAACGCATCCGACTGAAACGACCATCGCAATTGCAGGAAAGACAACCAACGTGCGCTGCATTTTTTTACTGAGCTGTGTATTCATCCGAAGACATCATGATATGCACGTCTAGAGCAGTGCTGCGACTATTGGCGTTTGTCCGGGGCAACCCAATTGGCGCCCCATGCAGCCAAGAGTTCAAAAGCAGGAAGAGCAGCCTCGCCTTTTTTCGTGAGGTGATATTCGAAGCGCTCTGGCTTTGTGCTGTACTTGCGCTTTTCAACTACTTCGTGAGCCAGAAGAGTATTCAATCGATTCGTCAGAATGTTTCGAGCAATGGTGAGTTCTCTCTGAATCTCTTCAAAACGATGAGAGCCGCCAGCAATCGAAGCAATGACCAACGGTGTCCACCATTCCCCCACGACACAAAGGGCATCTGCCAGTGGGTCTTTCAGATGGTCAAAATTCTTACGGATAGTCACAGGTAGCAACCATAGGGCTGGGGTGTGTCGTATTTTAGGAATTACACCATTTGTATTTATCTAAATCAGGAATTTACTCACTGGTGAATTAAGTACTTAAGTACTTAGAGGCTCATCCAACTCAATGAAAATGCATTCACCAGGGCAAACATCTGCAGCCATAACAACACCTGCCATGTCTCGATCTGCCACTTCAGCCAATGAGCCCGACCCACCCGGATCATTGAGGGGGTCCCCGCGCTCGGCCACGTATGCAATGCCATCTTCCATCTGGACAAAGACATCGGGGCAGTGGTCCACGCACAGTCCATCCCCCGTGCAGAGGTCCTGGTCAATCCATACGCGCACGCCTAGGACGGTACCTGCCACGGGGCTTTAGCCTGCACTTCATGACTTCTGCCACGCCACGCGCACCTCGTCGTGACTTCATGCGCACCCGAGTGACTGGCGATGTTAATGACCCATATGCCTGGTTGCTGCAAAAGGAAGATCGCGACACCCTGGACTACCTCACGGCAGAAAATGCCTTTGCAGATGACTTCTTCGCCTCACAGACCGACACCGTTGAAACAATTTTTCAGGAGATCAAATCTCGCGTTCAGGAGGACGACTCCAGTTATCCGGTACTTCACCGGGGCTGGTGGTACACCTCGCGAACAGAAACTGGGAAGTCATACGCCATCCACTCAAGGGGCCGAACACCCGATACTGCAGGCGAAGTCCTTCTCCTCGACGAAAACGTCGATGCCGCTTCATCTGATTACTTCTCGCTCAGCGCATTTGATATCTCAAATAGCGGCTACCTCCTTGCATGGTCAAGCGACACTGATGGCAGCGAGATGTACACCCTGCGCATTCGTGACCTGACAACTGGGGAAGAACGAACAGACGAGATCCACAACACCACCTGGGGTGGCACTGCTTGGTCACGCAACGATGAGTGGCTTTTCTACGTCACGGCCGACGAGGCAATGCGTCCCGACAAAGTGTGGCGCCATCAAGTGGGCACTGCGGCAACTGAGGATGTTCTTGTTCTCGAAGAACCCGACGAACGATTCTTTGTTGGCGTCGGCGCAAGTCGCTCTGGAGAATGGATCATCATCGACTCATCCAGCAAGACCTCCAGTGAATGCTGGATCATTGATGCATCCCAGCCGACTGATGAACCACGATCAATTGCGCCTCGTCGAGACGATGTCGAGTACCAAGTTGACCACTGGGGCGATGTATTCGCCATCACTACGAATCTCAATGCTGTCGATTTTCAAGTAATGACTGCACCCATCGATCAGCCCGGAAAATGGTCGACATTCATTCAGCATGTAGATGGGCAACGCATCACCCAGTTTGATTGTTTTCACAACTTTGCAGTGCTGCAACGATGGATTGATGGTCAACAAGTGATCTCTGTTGTGACGCCCACTGGCGTCGCAACACGCGTTCCTATCCTCAATGAGCCCCATGAGGCCGAGATGGATTCCAATCCTGATTGGACAACTGATGGGATCAGGCTCAGTTATCAGTCGTTGACTGCGCCCAACACCACTGCGTGGTATTCGCTGGAGACACAACAACTAACACCATTGAAACAAACAAAAGTTCTTGACACCGACCTTTCTCGCTACATCTCTGAACGCGTATGGGCAACTTCTACTGACGGCACAAGAGTTCCCGTCGACATTGTTCGCCACGTTGACTCCCCTCTTGATGGCACATCCCCAGGCATTGTGTACGCGTATGGCTCCTACGAGATTTCCACGCCACCTTGGTTCTCGATTGCGCGATTATCTCTCCTTGATCGCGGTTGGGTATGGGCATTGGCGCATCCGCGCGGCGGTGGTGAGATGGGACGTCACTGGTACAACAACGGAAAGCTACTCAGTAAGCGCAACACCTTTATTGACACCATTGCCAGTGCAACACACCTAGCCGATTCAGGTGTGTGTGATGGCAACAGACTGGTGGTTCGTGGCGGTAGCGCCGGAGGTCTTCTCGTTGGTGCATGCATCACGATGGAACCAACACGATTCGCAGGCGCAATTGCTGAAGTGCCGTTTGTCGATGTTGTGAACACCATGAGTGATCCAAGCCTCCCTCTCACCATCACCGAATGGGAAGAATGGGGCGATCCGCGTGAAGAACCATTTGCTTCGTACATTCTTAGTTACTCGCCGTATGACAACACCACGAATGTTGAGTATCCAGCGCTCTATGTCACCGCCGGGCTAAACGATCCGCGAGTGAGCTATCACGAGCCTGCCAAGTGGGTTGCGCGAATGCGCCACGATTCACCCAATACGACAGTGATTTTTAAATGCGAGATGGGCGCCGGACACGGTGGACCCTCTGGTCGTTACGAACAATGGCGCGACGAAGCGCGAACACTGTCGTTCGCCATCTTTAGCGTCTCATAATCCTTCAGCTCAGTGCTGCTGCGACAAACAGCAATGCCATCATCGCGAGATTTCGAGCGACATCACGCATGGACGGAGGCCTCTTGCTCTTGCTGCCGAAGCATGCGCACGGAACCACAGACTTTGTTGCTATTTGCGCGAGCAGAAACGCAGTAAAGATCAATAGCAACAAGGTGGCAATACCCAATATTTCAGGCGTCGGACTAAGCACAATAAGCAGTGCACCGAGCAACAGCTCTAGCGGCGGCAACACCACAGCCACGACCGGCCACACATTTTGTGCGCTCGCATCACGCTTCCATTGTTTGTAATCAGTCACCTTTGCCGCACCAGCAAGTGCAATCAACACACCAACAGCTGCGGCACACAGTCGAGCAATCATTTCTCAGCCAGGATGTTCGGCACTGACAACTTTGCCGCGGAAAAACACCATGGCATTTGCGACATTGTCTTCATGGCGCAACGAGTGGACACGACCAACAACAAAATAATGATCGCCGACTTCGGTCTGAGAATCCAAAGAGCAATCAATCGTTGCAATCACACCGGGCAGGACCGGATTTCCTAATGCTGAAGGACTCCAATCGACACCTTCAAACTTGTCATCGCCTTCCTTAGCAAAACGCCAACAGAACTCTTCATGCTGAGCACCCAACACGTTGACGCAGAAGTTTCCAGACTCCGCAATTGATGCCCACGAGCGGGACTTTGTTCCTGGCAAGAAACCAACCAGAGCAGGCTCCAGAGAAACAGAGACAAAAGACCCGATTGTGATTCCGAATGGCTTCCCCGACGAATCAACACCGGTCACCACAACAACTGAAGTTGGGACATGTCCGAGTACTGCACGGAACTGGGCTGAATCAATCTCTGTGGTCACATGTCCACAGTAGACCACCTCGGTCACAGGAAGATTGTTGCGCCTTCTCGAGCAACAAAGACTTCTGTGGAACCGTTTGCCCCACATGCCTTCACCGCGTCCAACTCATCATCGGTGCGCTCTGGATCATGGTGATACAGCGCAATACGACGAGCGTTACATGCGACACCTGTCGCAACAGCAAACTCTGCGGTGCAGTGACCCCATGTCTTCTTCGTTTCAAATTCCCGTGCTGTGTACTGCGAGTCGTGGATGAGAAGGTCAACATCTTGTGCCAATTCACGAACGCCATCAGGAAGAGAGAAAGAACCGTCGAACGGCTGTTGATGATCAGAAATGTAAGCAATGCTCGCCCCACCAATCTCAATGCGATATCCGACAGTGGGTCCGATGTGTGGAACCAATCGAGATTTCACCGAGTATCCATCAATCATGAAGTCGTTGTCAGCAACGTCATGGAATTCAAACTTTCCACGAAGGTCATGAAGTTCAACTGGAAAAGTTGGCTGGCGAATGGCATTAGAAACTGAATGCATAAACGAAGTTCCGTCTTCTTGACGCGGCCCAAACAATTCGAGACGGGCACCGTCTTGCAGAATCGGGCCAAAGAATGGAAACCCTTGAATGTGATCCCAGTGAAGATGGGTGACGAGCGCAACCGCATCGAGAGGCTCTGGAGTTCTCTTTGCGTAGTCCATGCCGAAATAACGCAAGCCAGTACCAAGATCAAGAAGAAGCGGGCGGTGACCTTCTGCTTCAACAGCGACACATGAGGTGTTCCCGCCATACTTTGCCGTGGAGGGACCATGACATGGCGTTGAACCACGCACGCCGTAAAACGTCACTTTCATCACGACCGTGCCCCCATCACCCAAACGCTACGGATGTCTTGTGCCGATGTACACGCTTGTCCTAGTGACGCCTGTCGCAGACTTCAGGGCTACCGTTCAGACATGGCTTTCGAAATCTCCACCGGCACAGTGACTGCTAACGGCATCGACTTCACATACCTCGAGTGTGGTTCTGGACCTTTGGCCTTGTGCCTGCACGGATTCCCCGACTCTGCACATAGCTGGCGCCACCTTCTTCCCGCACTTGCCGAGGCAGGCTTCCGCGCAGTTGCACCGTTTACGCGTGGCTATGCGCCAACATCGGTTGCCCCCGATGGCCTCTACCAAACTGGCGCTCTCTCTGCCGACGCGAATGCACTCCACGCCGCATTGGGCGGTGACAGCAACGCAGTGATCATCGGACACGACTGGGGTGCTCCGAGTGTGTACGGAGCGGCTGCGAGCGAACCAAATCGTTGGAAGCGCGTTGTTGGCATGGCAGTTCCTCCAGGGCCTGCCATTGGCGCAGCATTCGTTAACAACCTTGATCAGATCAAGCGCAGTTGGTACATGTTTTATTTCCAACACCCACTGTCCGACATCGTTGTTCCTTCAAACGATCTCGCATTCATCGACATGTTGTGGCGTGACTGGTCCCCAAATCATGATGGCGCAGTTGATTCTGAGAATTGCAAAGCGAGCCTGCGTACGCCGGAGAATCTCACAGCAGCATTGAGCTATTACCGATGCAACATCGGCGCGGGACCCCGCGACGAAAAATACAATGCGATTCAAGCAGCAGGTGGCGGCGAACTTCCACAACCCACGTTGTACCTACATGGTGCCGATGACGGCTGCATCGGCAAAGAAGTTGCAGAATCGATGCGCACGTTAAGTCCATGGGCCACGTTGAAAATTGTTGAAGGTGCGGGTCACTTCCTGCAACTTGAGAAGCCAGCAGAAGTCAACAAGTTGATTATTGATTGGGTTACGGCAAAGTAAACCGAGCGCCCGAACGAAGAAGAAGTCCTTCGTTCACTAATGCGTCAATGAGTTTTGCTGCACGCGCAACATCGTGTTCCAAACTCATGGCACGAATAATCGCTTTTTGAGAAGCTATTCCGTTGCCCACTGCACGCATTGCCCGACCACGCGCCTGACGATCAGACCCTTCAAACTTTGCTTGCGGCTTACTCGCACCAGCAGACAAGGGTGCAGGGTCTTCGCCCACTCCGTGCCACGTGCATTGTTTCTTCACTGGACATAGAGCACACTGCGGCGATCGAACCGTGCAGTGACGAGCGCCAAAGTCCATCATCACTTGGTTCCAGTCCCAACCCAGTCCTTCAGGAACAAGTTGGTCGGCAAGTTGTTGCAACGCCCGGGCTTTGAGGGGCTCCCCTTCAAGTCGGGATAACACTCGGGACACGTTGACGTCAACGACAGCAACGTCCTGGCGATAAGCGAAAGCAAGAATCGCACGTGCCGTGTACTGGCCTATTCCTGGTAACGCCAGTAACTCGTCAAGAGTCGAAGGCATCGACCCGCCAAAGTCTCGCTCGAGCACGATTGCAGTGTCGCGCAAGTTGCGGCACCGACGGGGATACCCAAGCCCCGACCACAAAGCGAGCGCTTTACCTAAAGGAGCATTCGCCATGTGTCCGGGCGTGGGGAATTCTTCGATGAACGCTTCATACTTCGGCAACACACGAGCAACAGATGTTTGCTGCAACATGACCTCGCTTACAAGGACATGCCATGCATTATTCGTACGTCGCCACGGCAAATCACGCAGTGATCCACTGCCCCATTCAATGAGGCCCGAAGCGATGCGGTCGTGGCGGCTTACTCGCCCCACACTTCCGTTCCGTCATACGGACGGCGGCGCTCTGGTGCAAACTCACGCTTCCACACCATGACGCGACGACGGAAGTAACACACTTCTTTGCCATCTTGATTGAAACCCTTGGTCTCAACGAGAACTGTTCCACGATCATTCTTCGACTTGCTCTCATTGATTTCAAGAACTCGAGTCTCGGCGTGAATGGTGTCGCCATGGAAAGTTGGGAACTTGTGCTGCAAGGTCTCCACTTCAAGGTTTGCAATTGCTGCGCCACTGACATCTGGAACACTCATGCCCAACACCAGGGAGTACACCAGGTTGCCGACAACAACGTTGCGTCCCTGAACACTCTCCTTTGCAAACCAATCATTGGTGTGCAAAGGGTGATGGTTCATCGTGATCATGCAGAAGAGATGGTCGTCATACTCTGTGATTGTTTTTCCAGGCCAATGACGAAATACGTCACCAGGAATAAAGTCTTCGAGATACCGGCCAAATGGGCGCTCATGTGTTGTCATGAGAGCAAACGCTAGTGGGGACGAGGCGACCCGTCCGTATCGTCACCTTCGAACTCAAGGTCACCTGGTTCGAACGCCGGCATTGGGAACTGGCCTGTCCTGTCCTTGGGGGCATACTTTTCCACCCAATCCACGGTGCTGAGACCCCGTTCGGTTTGCGACTGCGCAAGACGAGAGATTGGCTGCAAGCGGTGTTTGCGATCGATTGCAAATGGTCCGACACGCAGCGACAAATAACAGGCCCAACCCACAACAATGGGTAACCAATATTGAGCAACGCGATACGACAGCACGCCCACCGTGGCAGTGCGACGCGCGAGTCCAAAGCCCACCAGGGAAGGAATATAGATACCTTCCACTAGTCCGAGGCCACCAGGCGTGATTGGTATGACAGAAAAGACATTCGCGATGCCAAAGGCAACGATGAGTCCGTCGAAGCCAACATCGCCACCGAATGCACGTAAGAACACCCAGAGAGAAAAAGCATCGAGCAGCCAGTTAGCCGTCGCCCACCCCAGCACTCTGCGCAACAATTTCTTGTCAAGAATCAAGCCTTCAATTCGAGAACCAAGATGAGCCAGAACTTCGGCTGCATGCTGTTCGTCGAACCGGAAGCGACGTGCAATCAAGCGAACGATTCGCTCTGATCGACCTTGACCTTCGAGAAGTCCGAAAATCAAAAATGCAGCAAATGCCATGAAGATCACTCCGACAATTGCTGCTGTTCCGTAGGCGGCATTCACACCGCGGAACGGAATAGAGATGATGAGACCAAACCACAAAATGAGATTCAGCACTACTGCCGAACCAATACCTGCTGTTGCCAATGCGAATGCAGCATCGGGCCCAGGAATTCCGCACATTGTGATGAGGCGATACCCAAGAGCAGAACTCGCTGCACTTCCACCGGGAACAATGTTGCCCAAAGCCTTTGTGCTTAATTGAATTCGAAAAAGTCGACCGCGGCTGATTCTCTCGCCTTGGTCTCCGAGAGCCGCACGTGTCAACAACGAATAAGTAAAGAGCGAAAAACCTTGCAACCCAATGCCGACCAGTAAGAGGTACGGGTTAATCGAGTTTAAGTCTCTCACTGCCTGACGAAATTCAGGAATCAGGGGGAGGACGAAGAAGTAGACAACAACGCCAATTGCAAGAATCTGCAGAGTGCGGCGGAAGGTCTTTGGCTTCTTCCGCTCGTTATCCATGCCCACCATCGTGACCGACAAACCCCTAGTAAACGGGGAATGCCTCTACAAGCCCCGCCACCATTGAGCGCAGTTGAGCTCCATAGGTCGCGTCTGTCTTTCCACAATGCACGATAACGAGATCACGACGTGGAGAGACCCACAGAATTTGTCCTTCATATCCGTGAGCCATTATCGAACCTTCATCATCGGGCCACACCCACCACTGCGCACCGTAATCCATCAACATCTCCGGATCATGAGCAACGACGCGTCCGGCGTATTCCACCCACCCTTCAGGCAGAAGGCGTTTTCCATTCCATGCGCCATCGTTGAGATACAGATATCCGAAACGAGCGAAATCTCGGGCTGTTGCGTACACGAAAGACGAAGCAACAAAGGTTCCTGCTTCATCAAACTTTGCAATTGCTGATGTCATCCCGATTTCGTCAAAGAGACGAGTCTGCATGAAAGATGCAAACACCTCACGTGATCCAACTGGTTCGTTCAATGCATTAGCAAGTATTCGAGCGATGATGTTGGTGGTGCCTGACGAATACAGCCATTGAGTTCCCGGAGGATGCACCACAGGCTTTGACGCTGCATACGCAGCATGGTCGCCAGTGAACTCCGATTCAGCAAACAACATCTCGATGACATCAGACGACGAACCATCTACATAATCCTCTATCCATGACAATCCACTGCGCATAGTCAGCAAATCATCAAGCGTGATGTCACGACGATCGTCTGATTCCCATTGCGGTAGAAGATGAGAATCAGAGATGTTCAGCACTCCATCTTTCACAGCCATGCCGACAAGCGCCTGAGTCATGCTCTTCGCCATTGACCAGGAGATCAAAGTCGAGTCCTTGTCGATTCCCTCGCCATAGAACTCATGAACAACTTTCCCGCGATGCACGACCAGCAAAGCATGGGTGACTCCACTTGCCATTGGCCGAGCCTCGATGAGGTGGCATGCATTGAGCATTTCCGGCTCGACGACATCCTGATCAACTGCGCCTTGAAGCCAGTCGGTGGTCGGAAATGGCCCAGCACTCATTCCTCAACACTAGGCGTGACCAATAACCGCCCACTAGCGAGCCCTTTCTCAGCATGGAAGGGCCCGCGGGTATGCGAATCGGGGCACAAAATCACTAGCGTTTTCGCCTATGAGCACAGCGCCCGACCTTCAGACCGCCGCATCGGTCATCAACACAGCCCGCGCAATGGTGGACACCGCCATCGCGACACTGATTGCAAAGGGTGGCCCAGACGCAAATCAGACCCTCGCATACGACATTGCACACGTTGCAGCTGCCGTTGAAACCTCACGTGGTCTTCTTGCGTACGGCGCAAAGGGCACAGTCGAAGGAAACATCACATGTGCATTCACTGCAGACATGGTGCACGACTTCATCACTCGTCTCATCGGACGCGAAAAGCTGTGGGGCGTCGGCCCATCTGGCCTCTCGAGCGCACACGATTTTGTACAGACGTATCGCGACCCAGCATTCCTCGCATCACTTGCCGACCAGCAAGGCCCTCGTCACTTAGGTGACGAATTCGAAATGGTGCAAGACACATTCCGTTCATTCGGTGCCAAGGTGATTGCACCAAAGGCAGAGCACGTGCACCGCCACAACAGTGACGTTCCTGAAGAGGTCATCGCAGGTCTTGCAGAGATCGG
>JBILBZ010000034.1:0-12547 GCA_044353425.1 Ilumatobacteraceae bacterium
TGGTCATGGACGAGTCGCGCGAATGGGCAGCGATAATCAAAGGTGAGGCCAAACGAACGTGTCATACGAAAGTCAACCTACGGTGCATTGTGCCTATTCCCTAGCGGGAGAACTATGCAACAACAGTTGTGATGATGGGGAGTGCAATCGCCCCAAGTACGGCACCTGTTGCGATACCACCAACAATGTCAGACAAGTGGTGGATACGAACCACAACACGGCTAAGAGCAACCACAAGGGCAATGATGCACCAGAGAATTGCTAATGGGAAACCTGTAAATGAAGTGAGAATGATCGCTGCGAATGTTGCTGACGATGCGTGGCCGCTCGGAAAACTTGATGTACTCGGAGTGCGCACTTCAAAACGATCATCACCTGAAGTTGTGGGACGCTCACGACGAAATAGCCGTTTGATGCCTTGATTCACAATCAAGCTCTCAATGCCGAGCGCGATGGAAAGCGCAAGGGCTTGTTGAAATCGATCACTTGATCCGATGGAGCGAATGAGTCCGACGATGTGCCAGACGATGCTGAAGTCACCGATCGTGCTGGCGAAGCCGAAAAGTGCAACTGACGCTTTGTTGTTGCGCAGTGGCTCAAGGATGCGGTCAGCCGCAGAGTCAAACGATGTCATCAAAGAGTCGCAATGGTGTTTTCGACGAGGGATGCAATCTGTGCGGGATGTTCAAGTGGTCCGAAGTGGCCCATCTCATCGAATTGCACATAGGTAGAGCCAGAAATGTTCTCTGCAACTTTGATTGCAATAGATGACGGCTGGAATGGTGCAGGTGCACCGGCAAGAACCCACACGCGAGTGGAGATGTTTGCGAGATCTCCCCACGTACTGTGAGTGCCGCCGGTTTCATAGGTGCGTGCTTCATGCTCGGGTAAACACTTCAGCTCCACTTCACCATTTGCGTTTGGCTTAAAGCCATGGCGAACATACGCCTCGCGGGCGACAGGGTGAAATGAAGCCATAGGTGGTTTCGCAGTGAAGTTTTCAAGCGCTGCTTCAAAGGTGGGAAACGTGGAGCGGCGCTTTCGCGCTCCACCTGCAAGCGGGCTCGATGGCCGATCCTCATCCTCTGGAGTCGGAGGGAAGACAATGGGTTCAAACACGAAGAGTGCAGAGAACAATTCGGGTTCTCGCAACGCCGCCATCAAAAGCGAAGCTCCGCCCATTGAATGGCCGATGCCAACGATGGGTTGCCCGCCATGTTGTGCAGAGAGATGACGCGCGGCCGCGAGAGCATCGTTGCCATATTGCTTCCACTCGATGGTGGCGGGGTCAACTGTTTCTGCATCGCCGTATCCGCGGTGGTCGAAACCCATGACGTGATGGCCGGCAGAAAGAATCTGAGCCATTGGTTCCCAACAATGCGCGTGGAAGCCAGTGGCATGAGAGAGAAGAACAGGGGAGCCTTTTCCTCCGAAGTCATGCATTGCAATGATGATTCCGTCCAGAGACGGAACCATCATTGCGTCGTTGCATGCAACGTGAAGAGTCACTTCAGTGCGTTGAAGAACATGGCCGTTTCCTCTGGGAGGTTGGCCGGAATGACGTAGCCGTCTGTGTTGCGAATCTGTTCCCAGTTGTCGCGGATGTCTTCGAGAGAGATGCCTGGCTTGTAGTAGCCCTGTGTCTCGCCGATGAACACTCGTGCAACACGACCACCACCAACGGAGTAGATCTCGCCGGTGACATCGCAATCTTCATGTGAGAGCCACGCAACGATTGGCGTGACGAGTGCTGGGTCAAGCTTGTCACCGATTGCACCCATGAGGTTCTCGGTCATGCGTGTGAGTGCGAGAGGTGCAATCACGTTTGCCTTGATGTTGTACTTTGCGCCTTCAGCCGCGAGAACGCGAGAGAAGCCAACGAGGCCCATCTTTGCTGCGCCGTAGTTGGCCTGGCCGAAGTTGCCAAAGATGCCAGCTGCTGACGATGTGGAGACGATGCGACCGTACCCCTGTTCGCGCATGCGAATCCATGCTGGGCGTGTCACGTTGAATGCGCCCTTGAGGTGCACGTCGATCACTGGGTCAACAAGATCAGGTGTCATGTTGTGGAAGGTCTTGTCACGCAAGATGCCTGCGTTGTTGATGACGATGTCAACGCGACCGTATGCGTCGACGGCAGTCTGGATGATTCCTTCGCCACCTTCTGGTGTGGACACGCTGTCGTGGTTGGCAACTGCTTCACCACCTGCAGCTCGGATTTCATCAACGACCTTCTGGGCAGCACTTGCGTCTGCACCTGCGCCGTCAACGGCACCACCGAGGTCGTTGACGACCACCAGTGCACCACGTGATGCGAGAAGGAGTGCATGCTGTCGGCCGAGACCGCCACCTGCACCTGTGATTACTGCAACTTTTCCGTCATATGTCAACTTACTCATGGCTTTTACCGTAGCCCCGAGCGCCTACTCTGACCACATGGACGAACTTCTCCCGCCAGACGATGACGCGCGTCGCTTGGTGGTGAGGGAGTGGATTGCGAAACATCCGAACCCCTCTCCTCGTGAATTTGCAGAATCGGGGTATGTCGCGCCGCATTGGCCGCCGCCGTATGGCCTCGGTGCTGACCCTGTTCAGCAGATCATCATTGACGACGAGTTTGCTCGTGCAGGGGTGAAGCGGCCTTCGAACCAAATCGGAATTGGTTGGGCAGCTCCGACAATCATTTTTGCAGGAACGCAGGAACAAAAGGATCGGTACGTGCTGCCGGCGTTGGCTGCCGAAGAAGTGTGGTGCCAATTGTTCTCAGAGCCCGGCGCAGGTAGCGACCTTGCGGGTTTGTCGACTCGTGCAGCGCGTGATGGAGATGAATGGGTCGTCAACGGACAGAAGGTGTGGACAACTGGAGCGCACTATTCAAAGTTTGGAATCCTGATTGCGCGCACTGATCCTGACGCACCAAAGCACAAAGGCATTACGTATTTCATTTGCCCCATGGATTCTCCAGGAATTGAGATTCGCACCATCAAGAACATTGCTGGAGCAGAGAGTTTCAATGAAGTGTTCTTCACCGATGTTCGTATTCCGCATGAGAATGTTGTGGGAGATGTCAACGATGGGTGGCGACTTGCAAAAGTGACATTGGGAAATGAACGAGTGTCGCTCTCGACTGGCGGTGTGTTGTGGGGCGCGGGATCGACTGCTCTGGACATCATTGAGGAAGCAAAGAAATTGGGCCCTCACAGTGCGGCAATGCGTCAGCGCCTCGCGAAGTTGTACATCGAGCACACCGTGATTGAAATCATCCGCATGCGAACACTCACGGCTCGATTGCGAGGTGAGCAGCCCGGACCTGAAGCGAGTATCCGAAAAATCATGGCGGATGAACATGGTCAACGTGCGATGGAGATTGCTCGTGACATCACAGGTGCTGATGCGATGATCATCGGCGATGCAGACGCCAAGACGGAGAAAACGATTCGTTCGAAGAGTTGGTACAGCGGCTACATGTTCTCAAAGGCTCTCACTATTGGTGGCGGCACGGGTGAAGTCCAGCGCAACATTCTGGGAGAAAGGGTGCTCGGCCTCCCTGTGGAGCCCGACCCAGAAAAGGGTTTATCGTGGGCTGACACTCGAAGGGGAGGGTGAGCCATGAGCGCATCGACGGAACGACTTGTCGTTGACCTATTAGATCCGTATCTCTACCAATCCAATCCGCATGACGTGTGGGCATGGATGCGCGCCAATGAACCGGTGTATCGCGATGAGAAGAATGGTTTATGGGGTTTGACCCGTCATGCCGACGTAATGGATGTCGAACGGCGTTCGTCGGTCTTTTCATCAAAGGGTGTGTACCGGGCAAATATTTCAATGGATGAAAGCAACATGATTGCGCAAGATGATCCCCGTCATCGCCAGCAACGCATGTTGGTGCAGCCACAACTCACTCGTTCCGCTGTTGCAGAGCGAACACAGGAAATTGAGGCGCTTGTTGCCGAACTGATTTCTGAAGCTGTTGACAAAGGCGAATTTGAAGTTGTTGAGTTGTTGGCAGGTCAGTTGCCGGCACGGTTGACATCTCGGTTGTTGGGTTTCCCCGAAGAGATGTGGCCACAACTGAAGTCGTGGAGCGAACGGTTGATGCGGACTGACATGCGTGAGCGGGACGAAGTGGTCATGGGCGAATTCATTGAAGCGAATCGTGAATTCATCGGCGCGATGATGCCCATCATGGGAGAAGTGGCAGCGTGCCCTCGCAATGACTTCATGTCCATCTGGGTGAATAGTGAAATTGATGGAGAGCGATTGCCGCCTGAGTCCATTGTTCACGAAGTGGGCCTGTTTATTGCTGGCGGTGCTGAGACAACGCGGACGGCAATCACTCATGGCTTGCGTGAGTTTTGTCGCCATCCCGACCAATGGGAAATGTTGGCCAACGATCCGTCTCTGGTTGATGGTGCGGTCGAGGAAGTGCTGCGTTGGGTGTCGCCGCTCAACAACATGTTTCGCATGGCTCTCGTTGATGACGAAGTTGGTGGTCAGCCGGTGAAAGCCGGTGATCGGTTTGTGATGTTGTACCCCTCTGCAAACCGCGATGAGTCGGTCTTTGCTGATCCGTTCTCTTTTGATATTCGCCGCTCACATAATCCGCATCTCTCCTTCGGGTTCGGGACTCATCTTTGTGTCGGTGCAAATCTCGCTCGGTTGGTTCTCACGACGATGTTCCGTGAGTTGTCCCAAAAGGCAACATGTCTAGAGGTCGTGACAGAACCTGATGTAGAAGCCAATATTTTTGCTCGCGCTGTCAAGTCATTCACGATGAGGGTGACACCACGGCCTGTGTGACGGACTGTCCCATCCGCATCCCGTTAGTCTGAGAGCATGCGTCGTCGCCTTATCGTCCCCATCGCCCTCATTGTTGCCGTCTCCCTTGCTGGATGCTCTGGTGGAAACTCCGCTGACAAAGTCGTTCAGCCCAAGGATGACCTGAGCCAAGGAAATCTGAACGATCCTGCAACACCCGACCCCGACATGGAGGCGGCTGCAGCTAGTTGTAGGGCAGCCCAAAAAGTTGAGGGCCGTGCTCCACGTATCGTTTCAACAGTTGCGCCCATTACGAACTTGGTGGGCTTAATGGTGGCAGGAACCTCGGTGGAGGTGGACGGAATTGTTCCCGAAGGAACGAACTCGCACACTTTTGAACCACCTCCGAGCGCAGCATCGGTCGTTGAGAGGGCTGATGTGATTTTTGTAAACGGGCTGGGTCTTGAAGACCCGACGGTTGAACTCGCAAAGGCAAATGCAAAAGACTCGGTGTTGTGCGAACTGGGGACAGCCACCATGTCAAAAGGAAGTTGGATCTTTGACTTCTCGTTCCCCATCGATGCGGGGAAGCCAAATCCTCATGTGTGGACAAGCCCATTCTTGGTGCTCAACTATTTGAATGTGATTCGTGATGTAGTCGTTCTGCTTGATCCGGACAACGTCGAAATATTTGATGCCAACTATGTCAAATTGTCGAGAATCGCAATGGATCTCGATGAGGCAATAAAGACCGCAACGGCGACAGTTCCGCCTGCAAATAGAAAATTGCTGACTTATCACGACGCCTATGCCTATTTCTCCGATCGCTATGGATACGAAGTCATCGGTGCGATTCAGCCACAATCATTTGAAGAACCATCTCCTCGGGAGATTGCGAATCTCATCGACCAGGTAAAGCTGGAAGGAGTCGTGGCAGTCTTTGGTAGCGAAGTATTCCCTTCCCCCGTGCTTGAACAGATCGGCAGAGAAGCTGGAGTGCGCTATGTCGATACTCTTCGAGACGATGACCTTTTGGGCGGTCCTGGCGATCCAAACCATTCGTGGGCTGCGTTGATGCGTTCTAACTACATCACGATGGTGACCGCTTTGGGCGGTGACGCAGCAGCGTTGAAGGCAATCAAAGCCAATATCGGACTCGTTGACAAGGCGTACTACCCCCAGTGACCTCTGAGATACTTGTCGAATGCGCCCACATCACATGCGCATACGACTCGACAGTGGCTGTGCACGATGCACATGTCACCATTCGTCGTGGTGACTTCGTCGGCATAGTGGGACCTTCTGGTTCTGGCAAGACAACGCTGTTAAAGGCCGTACTTGGTGCGGTGAAACCTGTGGAAGGTCATGTCACCAAAAAGCCTGGTCTTCGGATGGGCTACGTGCCTCAAGTGGAATCAGTGGACTGGAACTTTCCGGTGACTGTTCTTGAAGTGGTTGCAATGACGCGTACCGCTGGTCGTTTCTTCCCTCGTATCAGCACCAAGGAACGGGCTGAAGCTTTGGAAGTTCTTGAGCGACTTGGCCTCGGTGGCCTTGAGAATCGCCACATTCGCGAGCTCTCTGGTGGACAACAACAACGCGTCTTTGTGGCGCGTGCCTTGTTTCATCGGCCAGAACTCTTGGTGCTCGATGAACCCACGTCGGGTGTTGACGTGCGAACGCGACACGAGGTTCTGCATCTTCTCGCTGATCTCCACGACGATGGAGTCTCGATTGTGTTGACGACACATGATCTCAATGGTCTGGCGGCACACTTGCCTCGACTGGTGTGCATTAATACATCAGTTATTGCAGATGGTGCTCCGATTGATGTTTTGAATTCTGATGTTTTGGAAAAAACATATGGTGCTCCGATGGAGGTTTTGATCCACGGGGGCATGCCCATTGTCCTTGACAATGGAGGCGACAATCTGGCTCGTCGCTTAGGTGAGATGACAGAGGCAGGTAAATGATGATCGCCGGAATCATGGATCCGTATCGATTTGACTTCTTTACGAATGGCATTCTTGTCGCGACCATTGCAGGTGGACTCTGCGGTCTTCTAGGGGTCTTTGTTGTTCTTCGAGGGATGAGCTACATCGGGCATGGACTTTCACATTCAGTCTTCGGTGGTGCTGCGGCATCAGCAGTGATGGGCGTGAATTACTTCGTTGGCGCTGGAATATGGGGTGTCACATCGGGCATCATCATTGGCCGTATTGCTCGCCGACGACTGATTGGCGCCGATGCGGCGATCGGCGTGGTGACAACTGCGTCATTCGCCATTGGCCTTGCCCTGTTGAATCGATATGGCCAAGCAAAGAAAAGCATTGAAGCAGTTCTTTTCGGCAGCGTGTTGGGTGTCGAAACTGTGGACATCTTTGCGGTGTCGATTGTTGCGATACTGACAGCGGGTTTAGTATTTGGGCTCTACCGCCATTTGCTCTTTGCAACATTCGATCCAGAAGTTGCACAAGTTTCCGGTGTCAAAGTGTCATGGGTTGAAGCACTTCTCATGGGAATGTTGTCGCTCACCATCTTGGTCACGATGCGAGTCATCGGCACATTGTTGATTTCAGCACTGCTCGTTATCCCGGCTTCCGTTGCGCGAATGCTGACTAACTCGTTCTCGCGAATGCTCTGGATCTCCCCACTCGTAGGGGCAACTTCAGCATTTATCGGCATGAACCTCGCGTATCACTTTGATACATCTGCAAGTGCGACCATCATCTTGGTCGGCACGCTGATGTTTATCGTTGTGTATGCAGTGTCGGGTTTGCGTGGACGTTCGCGAATCGCGCACATTCACCACGTTTAGGGCTTTTAGAGTTCCCACTCCACGCCAGTTGCAGTGTCGCGAACTTCAATGCCGATGTTGACGAATGCATCACGAATGACGTCTGACAGGTCGTAACGCTTTTCGGCACGAACTGTTGCGCGGATGGCGAGCATTGCTTCGATGTAGGGCGCGACAACATCGCGTGGGTTACGCACGCCACCGATAGCTGCATCTCCCAAAGCACTAATCATTGATCGCACAGCTGCGCGTGCTTTGTCTGCGATATCTCCTTGAAGCGTGTCGGCAGACCAATCATGAATGGCTTGTTCCAATGCAAGGCACGCGCGCACGGCGCCATCTGCATCGCGCGCCGTCATCGCATCTTCAAACTCTTGTTGACGTAGATCCAGTTCAGCGGCAAGGCTTCCAGGATGCTCGCCACTTCGCGATGCGCTCTGTGAGCGAACATCGCTAGCAGCGACATCCTGCGCCCTGCCGCTTGAAGCATTCCCTTCAGAGTCTTCTTGATGCGATGGCGCTCCTGATACGCCCGGCGCATTGCTGTTCGTGCCTTGCGTTGTCCCTGCGTGCTCGGATTCGCGCAGGAGCCAGGGGTTTTGGAGGGTGGTCAGGGGGATGGTGGAGCCGGATTCATAGATGAATGAGTTCTCGCGGAGGCGAAGGGTGACTGTTCCGTTGCCAACAACATTCGCAACGTTTGCATCAAGATCGATCACAAGTCCGGTGTGTTCGTCGATGCCCAAGACGTATGTGTCGTCATCCAGCATCTTTTCGAACATCAGCAATCGTGTCTCGCCGAGGTAGCAGAATCGCGTGTCGTGATTTCCACCCTCTGCATTGTCGTAGTGCGGAATCACTGCGGCATTAATGCCGAAGGCAGAGAGAACATCGAGTCCGTCTAGACGCTGGACATCTTGGCCCACTTTGTACACCTCGTATACCGGCACAGTGGCCTTGCCGAGAGTGAGTGCTGCTGCAGATGCGAATGTCACGATTCCGCCATTCATCAGTTTATTGATGATGCTGCTGGCAAGATTTGAACCGCTCCACTGACGCAATGCATACGTGGGTGAACCTGGTCCGGCGAAAATATAGGTGGCATCAGCGATGGCCCGAAGTCCGCGTTCAATCTGCACTGGGTCGGCAGAGATGTGAGTGTCATGGAGGCGAACAAGGCCTGCAATGGTGATATCGACATTGACGGAGTTGCGGAAGTACTCGACGGCTCGTGTTGCTAACTCAGGTGCATTCTCTTGAAAACCATAAGGCGTGTCGAGAAGAACGGCCTTCACTGGCTTTGGAAGAAGTGCAGTGAGTTTGCGGTGTGTCGACACCATGGTGGGGGCGGTCTCGCCTGAACCCATGATTGTCAGAATGCGCGGAATGCTCATGAAAAGAATCCTGTGGTGAGTGCGTCGTCGACGACGGCAGCGAATCGTTGAGGGAATTGTGCGTGAAGGTCATGGTCTGCTGGTTCAAACCATTCAACTTTGGCGCGGGGTAGTACACGCAGTGCAGTAGCAATCTGGGCACGCTTTGCACGAGTGTGATCGTCTTCTTGTTTTGCGGCGGGCGTAAAGAGCACGGGAACAGAAATGTTTTCCCACAATGCACTCGGTGTGTGTTGCCACAAGCCATAGAGCACTTTGATGTGTCGTTCCATGGTGAGGTGCGGACGAATCGTGCCGTCAGCAAGATGTTCCATGTTGTGCATCTGGCCATCAATGGCTTCTTCAGACCAGTCGATGTGTGCAGCGCGAATGTAGGACCGCAGTCGGTCGTACTTCATGCCCGCTAGTGCAGGTGGGCGAAGTGTGCGTTCACATTCTTCCCATTCAGGAAATGCTTTCGAGAGTTCAATCGTTCCGCCATCAACGGCAACGATGCCGCGAACTAGTTCGCCATGTCGGTGAGCAAGTTCGACAACCAAGTTGCCACCCCACGACTGGCCGATGACAAGAGGCTTTACCGCAGATGCTCGGCGCGGGTAAAGGGTGTTGATCACGTCAGCAATGTCGTCAACAACAGTGGTCATCTCGTAGCCCTCCTCGGGCTTATCGCTGAAACCGTGACCTCGAAGGTCGATCGCAGTGACTGCATGACCCAAGCTGGCGAGGTGACGAGCAGGGCCGTCCCAGAGTCGGGCATTTGATGCAAGTCCGTGAACAAGAAGGATTGGAGAGCCCGGTGAATCCTCGGGGCGGGTCCATTCCAGAATTCGCAGATTCAGCCCGTCGCGCTGGGTGATGAAGCGCGATGTTGGGGTCAATTCCATGGTCTGCAGTGTCGCACCGATTTGGGGTTTTGGCACTCGAGTCGCACGCGAAGCCCTGTGGGTTCTAGGGTTCTTCCATCGTTCCAAGGGGGAAATCATGAAGCTGTCAATGGGAATCAACTACTCCGGTGGTTTTAAAGAATCAGTTGACCGTGTTGTTGAACTGGAGAAAGTTGGCCTTGATCAGGTGTGGATTGCCGAGGCATACAGCTTTGACGCAATTTCGCAGGTGGGGTACCTCGCCGCGAAGACAAACCGTGTCGAAATCGGAACTGGCATCGTCAATGTGTATTCACGTACTGCTGCTCTGATGGCAATGACCGCTGCAGGGTGCGACTATGTCAGCGACGGCCGTTTCATCCTTGGCCTTGGTGCATCTGGCGCTCAGGTCATCGAAGGTTTCCATGGCGTTCCATATGAGAAGCCAATGCAGCGCATCAAGGAATACATCGAAGTGTGTCGCAAGGTGTGGGCACGCGAAGAGCCGCTTCGTTACGACGGCAAGACAGTGCAGATTCCATTGCCAGAAGGTCAGGGAACTGGTCTTGGTAAGGCATTAAAGATCGTGAACCATCCTGTGCGCAAGGACATCCCCATCTGGTGGGCATCGTTGAAGGACAAGAGCGTCGAAGCCACTGCAGAGATTGCTGATGGTTGGTTGCCCATCATGTTCTACCCAGAGCGTTATCACAATGTGTGGGGCGATCAATTGAAGGCGGGTCTTGCAAAGCGTGATCCAAGTCGTCCACGTCTCGACATCTCTGCTGGCGGCATGTTGGCTATTGATGAGTCGCTCACCGGTGATGCACAGACCAAGATTCTCGACATGGCTCGTCCTCACATGGCGTTGTATGTCGGCGGCATGGGTGCACGTGGCAAGAACTTCTACAACGATGTGTGTCGTGACTATGGCTTCGAGAAAGAAGCTGTTGAGATTCAGGACTTGTACTTGGATGGCAAGAAGGATGAGGCAGCTGGCAAGATCCCAGGTGAGTGGATTATGAACGCCAACCTCGTTGGTAGCGCAGGATTCATCAAGGAGCGCGTTGCGGCCTACAAGGAAGCCGGTGTCACTGTGTTGTCGGTGAACCCAGTTGGACCAGACCCTGTTGGTCAGATCGAAAAACTTCGTTCCATCATCGACGGCTGATTGTGTCGCTGCTCACAGTTGACAAGGTTGCGACCGGGTGGGAGTCCGTTCGCGCCGCATTCCTTGAAGGCTTTGAGAAGAATGAGGAACACGGTGCAGGCGTGGCGGTGTATCACCGCGGTCAATGCGTTGTTGACCTCATGGGCGGATGGCGCGATAAAGACCACACAGTCCCGTATGGAACTGATGCCTTGCAAGTCGTGTTTTCGACGACAAAGGGCATCACATCTATTGCGGTAGCAATCTGTGTGGAGCGCGGCCTTCTTGACTACAACGCAAAGGTTGCGACGTATTGGCCTGAGTTTGCGGACAAAGGAAAGGGCGACGTCACCGTTGCACAGCTTCTGTCCCATCGTGCTGGTCTATACACGGTTGATGGCGAGATCACCCTGGAAGAAGCGTTGGATTGGGACACTGTCACAACTCGTCTCGCTGCAACGGCGCCACGTTTTCCGGTCGACTCAACTCATGGGTATCACGCGATCACATTCGGATGGTTGGCAGGTGAACTTGTTCGTCGTGTGAGCGGCAAGAGCATCGGACAATTTGTTCGCGATGAAATCACATCGCCATTGAATGCGGAGTTCCATATTGGGCTGCCTGAAGAGTTGGAGCCACGTGTCGCGCGTTTGATGGCGCATCCGATTCCGAAGTTCACCCCAGAAGTTGCCAAGTTGATGATGGAGCGCAGTGCACCGGGCACAAAGGGTGCAGAAGCACTTGGGCTTAACGGTGCTTTTGGTAATGGTGTTTTCAACAAGCCTGAAGTTCATCGTGCAATGATCCCTGGTGCGAATGGCATTGGTAATGCGCGATCACTTGCCCGTATTTATGCGGCAACAGTGGGTGAAGTGGATGGTGTGCGAATTCTGGGAGAGGAAACTCGCTCACGTGCGACTGTGAGTAACACGCCAAAGGGCGAGATGGATCAGGTTCTGATTTCTGAAACTGATTTTGCAATGGGCTTCATGGTGCATTGTCCGCGGACACCGTTCTCTGGGCCCACCAGTTTTGGTCATGATGGCGCAGGCGGCTCGAGTTCTTTTGCAGACCCTTCACGTGAGATGGGATTCTCCTACGTGATGAACACGATGATGACGGTTGCCGATAGCGACCCTCGTCGCGAGCGGCTTATTGCTGCTGCTGTTCAGTCTGCAGACGCTTCCTGATCTCTGCAGTTGCAAAGATGTAAACAACAGAGGCACATGCTGCAGCTGATGCAAACACCAGAATCGCGGCACGAACACCAATCAGTTCAGAGGTAATTCCAGCAAGAATGCTGGTCACGCCGATCATCGTGCTCACAAGAGCCATGTCACCCGCCATCACACGTCCGCGCACATGATCGGGTGCGGTCATCTGCAGTCCGAGTGTGGAGAGAGTCCATTGAGCACCACCGCTGAGGTGGGCGAGAGCGATAAACACAGCGGCCAGGCCGATGAATGGACTCAGTGCTGCTCCGACGTAGCAGACAGCAAAAATGATTCCGGCATAGCCACAGACTTTAAGAAGCTTGGCCATGTCGCGGCCGGCGATGCGTGCACCGATGATCGGGCCGAGT
>JBILBZ010000035.1:0-12456 GCA_044353425.1 Ilumatobacteraceae bacterium
CATTGCCCCCATCGGTGCCTCCTTCCCAACAGGTTCGGTATCAGCAGTGGCTACCACCCGTTATGTGGCAGCCACCGGGTCAGTTGGTGCAGGAACAAGTTGTGCATCACCTGGGTATGTCGGTACCACCCAATCGGCAATTCAGTCCGCTTTCAATGCAGCAAGTAATGGAGACACCATCTTCATTTGTGCCGGAACGTACTCCATCTCGTCGCGACTTCAAGTAACAAAAAGTCTGACTATCCGAGGTGCCGGCGCGAGAACCACCACTCTCGACGGACTTGAGTCGTCACAGATCTTGATGATTCACGACAACAACCTGACACCAGGTTCTGGAAATGAAATCACAGTTGTCATCGACAGCATCGGTTTCATTAATGGTCGAGCAACACAAATTGGTTCACTCGGTGAGTGCGAAGATGGAAACAGATGTGGTGGCGCAATATTTGTTGAGAGTGAATCACAAATAGATATCACCGACTCGCACTTCAAGAACAACTACGCGGACTTTGTGGGTGGTGCAGTTGGACGATTAATCGGCAATTACCAGACTGTTCCTTCAACCATCACCAATTCCTCATTTGAGTCAAACACAGCAAATTTTGATGGCGGAGGTGTCGCAACTCTCTTTGGATTTGGACTTGTTATTGAGTCCTCCACCTTCTACGGAAACGAAACTTTGTCTCGAAGTGCAGCTGCAGTCATTGCAAACTTTGCAGATGCAACAATCAACAATTCGACTTTCGTTGACAACGTCGGCCCCAATGGGACATCTGTTCTCTATGGCGGAATCACGATAAACCACAGCATTCTTGCCCAGAGCAATCCCTCAATGATTCCAGTGTGCAACAACCAACAGACAGCAAACGGCAATCGTGGAAACCTTGTCACCGACAACTCATGCCCAAACCTCACTGCCACGTATCCGGCATCACCTGCTACAAACTCAGCCATTGTGTCTTTTGCGGATTTGAAACTGGGTGAGCTCTCCTATCGCGGCAACAGCACGAAAACACTTCCACTCATGAGTGGAAGTGTTGCTCTTAATTTTTGGAATGGGTGCACCGGAACAGATCAAGTCGGCATAAGCCGACCACAAGGTTCAAGTTGCGATGTCGGCGCTTACGAGCGTTCGTCGTCTCAGTCTTTGAACACACCGACTGGCTGGACATACTCCTCCTCAACTTTGAATCAGCTCTACAACTCCACATTGGCTGTATTGACTCCAGCAGTTGATCCTGCAGGTCAAGGCGTTACCTACCGCAGTAGCACGACATCTGTGTGCACCATCGCATCAAACGGCACCATCACTGCTGTTTCTGTCGGTACCTGTACCGTCCATGCAGATGCAGCGGCATACCTACTTCGTGATGAAGCAACAATCTCAAAGACAATCACTATTGTCAGTTCAACTACAACCACAGTGGCACCGAGTTTGACCGCTCCGGTAACCACCATTGCGGGCGCAGTAACGAGTGGTGGAGCTTCCGGTTCTCCTTCAACCACAATCGCCGTCGCTCAGAGTGAGATTCCAACAACCCAAAGCACAACCCCAACTTCATCAACAACTACAACAGTTCCCGCACCTGATGCACCTCAAGTCGCACTAGGTCAAGCCAGTGCTGTCATCGCGGGTCAGAACGTCGAACTTCAAATCTCGCGCGATGACAACGCACTTGTCGTCACAGGTGCAGGCGTTGAAGCCAGAATCTACGGAGTTTCTTCCACTGGTGAACGAATTGATCTCGACACTGATGGCAACTTGCGATTGAACTCGGGAGACTCCATATCCCTCGATGCTTCAGGGCTAGAACCTGGCAATGAGGTCGAGGCGTGGATGTTCTCAACACCCAATCAACTTGGAACACTTTCTGTTGATGAGATGGGAAAAATCTCTGGCACCTTCTTGGTTCCAGTTGATGTAACTTCTGGCAATCACCGCTTTGTTCTCAAGAGCGCCAATGCGTCCGGTGACGACCTAGTGATCGGCATCGGTGTCGCTGTAGGTGCACTGTCAGATGGGTCTACCGCTACTCGAATCCTTATTGCCGTCCCAATCGCATTAGCGGTGATGGCCGGTTTGATTATCCCCACCACGATTCGTCGCAGGCGTCGCACGATTCTTTCTTAGTACTCAACTCAGTTCCTGCACTAGGCCTTGCCAAATTGCTGTCCCGATAAGGCAGTGGCAAGAACGCAACCGTGCTGAACTCCCAGCAGAGCACAACGTCAGTTCTAGATAGAGGCAATGAAAAGGAACATCACGACCACGAATGCAACGCCGTTGAATGCTGCGCCGGGTGCAGTTCCAATCGTTGTCACAGCCTTCACGCGACTAGCAACAAATCGCATCAATGTCTCCAGCGCCATCGTGAGCAAAATCAACGGCGTGAATCCTGGATAGCGGACGAACAAAATAACTAGCAGAACAGCAGAGACGAGTTGCGTCGCTCCCCACTGATGGAAGATAGCGATGATGTTGTTTCCGCCTTCGACAGATGTATCAATGGTGGCGATTTTCTGAGCACCACCATCAGCTGTAAACAAGTGGATGCAACTACGCACCACCATCACACAAAGAATGAGAGCCGCAGCAATCCGAACAAATTGGGGACCATCAAAACGTGAAAGATCTTTGGGAAAGACTTTTGCAAATTCAAAATTCATGACCTGATCAACTTAGGCAACTACTGGGCAAGAATTCACCCAAGTCAAAATGAACTTTATTCCAGGTACAGGAACCTCTGTGGCCGAGAAGGCAGCCCCAGACTTGTGCCAGGGAGGTGACGCACCCCATGTATATGGTGCTGTGGTGCCTGGGATCCTCTCGCTAATTCAACGCCGTAGAAAACTTCTCATCTCAAGCACGCGCGCGGAGGAACGGATTGAAGAAGCCCAGAGCGTGGTTGTTCAATCACGACGCTCTGCATCAGTAGCCAAGAATCGATTCGAAGGACAACGTGGCGTTGGGGCTCTTCCGAACATCGACCAACCACAATCTGACGACATCGCACTCATTGCGGCGCTCGACCAGTACGACCAGGTACGACGCAGTGTCGAAGTACCCCTCGAAGAAGCCATCTACTTGTGGAAGCGAGATGAAAAAACTCGGCGCCACGTCACCGCTTTCGGCAATGTCGTGCGTGCGATCTTTCTTACTTCAGTGCGCGCTGTGTACCTGCATCAATTGCAAGTTGCCGAGGCTGGGCTTCAAGCAACCACGCTCATTCTTAAATCCAAACTCACTAAGAGCTTGCTCGAGAAGGCTGCCTCCCGAACGTTCACTCCGGACGAATCCTTAGTCAGATACCGGCACAACAACGCAGCGTTCATCGCCACGCTCGAACGGCTGCAACAGCATCTTGACCCGCTTGACACTGCAATGGCGCGTGGCTCACAGGGTGGACTACCAGCCGGAATCGCATTGGAAGTTGAGAACACTCGCCTACTGACAGGCCCACTCACCGCCTCTCTTCGTCGTTATCAAACCTTTGGGGCGCGTTATCTCATCTTGCAAGAACGCACATTGCTCGGTGATGACATGGGGCTCGGAAAGACTGTGCAGGTCTTGGCCGCCATGAGTCATCTGCATGCATTGGGTGCACGACACTTTCTTGTCGTTGCTCCGAACAGTGTGATCATCAACTGGAGTCGTGAAGTTGAGAAACATACAGAAATGCAACCAGTTCTTCTTCACGGATCTGAACGTGATGATCGACTCACACAATGGCGCACTGATGGTGGCGTTGCGATTACCACCTACGGCACGTTGTCAAAACTTATTGATGGCATCGAGAAGGTGGACTACTTTGCTGCTGACGAAGCGCACATGGCGAAGAACCCAGAGGCAGCACGAAGCAAGGCAGTAACGCAGACAGCCAATCTGTCGCGATATGTCGCCCTCATGACAGGTACAGCGCTTGAGAATCGACTCTCTGAGATGCAATATCTGGTTCAAATTGTGCAGCCAGGTTTGATGCCCGAACTGGACACCATCATTAATCACCCCTCCGGCACCGTGAACCCAGATGATGTCGTGCGTGCCTTGGCGCCGGCCTATCTGCGACGCACTCAAGGCGATGTGCTCACCGAACTTCCTGAACGCGTAGAGATTGAGGAATGGGTAGACCTCTCCGAGTCAGATGTACAGGCATATCTCTTGGCGAAATCGGACATGATGTCACGACGACTCGCAATCAACATCGGCGATGGCACACGTACATCTGCAAAATATGAACGTCTCCGAGAGATATTGGAAGAGCATGCTGACGCTGGTCGAAAAGTGGTGGTGTTCTCCTACTTTCGCCAAACGATCGAAGACGTGTGTGCAATCGCTGGTGGAGCTCCGCGCATTACTGGAGATACCTCAGGTGCGCAGCGGCAACAGATTATTGACCAATTCATCTCCAACCCTTCCGCTCGAGTTTTGGTTTCTCAGATTGAGGCAGGCGGGTTAGGGATTAACTTGCAAGCAGCACAGGTCGTCGTTCTCATGGAGGCGCAATTCAAACCGAGTATCGAGTGGCAGGCAATTGCACGAGTTCACCGCATGGGTCAAAGCCGTTCAGTGATGGTGCATCGATTACTTGCGCGCGACACAATCGAAGAGCGATTAGTGCAGCTCATCGCAGAGAAAACTCAGATCTTTCGTCAGTTTGCTCACGAAAGTTCAGTGCGTGATGCCAGCTTGATGGCTGTAGACACAGGTGGCAATTTTGAAACAGATCTGCAACAGATCCTCGATGAAGAATCCTGAATCACACTGCCCATCAAACGACTCATAGCCCCGCTCATCCACGCAGCAGAAATCAGTGAATTCTCTCCATTCACCGGGAACTGCGCCAAGAATTATTCAAATCGCAAAACGTCACCGTGGTGGTCTCCTAGTAACTTCTGACCAATTCCAAGTGCACTTGGCCTATTGGCAGTGTCCTAAACTAAGTTGGTGCCCACTCCTCCAAAGCAAGAACGGAGTAAAGCAACCGAGCAGAACATGCTGGACGCTGCGGAAGAGTTATTGCATAACGGAAATGCCGAACACGTCACGGTCGAAAGCGTGGTCCGCATTTCCGGCGCAACAGTGGGTTCTTTCTATGCACGTTTCGGGAACGTAGAAGGACTCTTTGAAGCACTCCATCAGCGATATCTCACTTCACTCTATGAATCAAAGATCTTTGAAGCGCTCAACCAGAGCATCGAACAACCCGACCTAAAGAGCGGACTTCGTCTCGGATGCAAAACCCTCATCGAGTTTGCCTACGAGAAACGAAAACTGTTTGCCTACTTCATCACTCACCCTTCAGAGGATGCAGTGATGGTCCGCCAAGTTGGGTATGAATCCATGCTCAACAATCTGAAGGCGCACAGGAGCGAGGTCGTACACAAAGATCTCAGACGCGCAAGTGAACACACAACACGCTTGATCTATCAGACGATTCTTGGCGTGGTTTTTGTTGAGCCAAGTAATTTCATCGGTCGTAAAACAAGTATCAAAGAAATCGTTGACTCCACCACGCAGATGGCGTACGCGTATCTCACAACCGAATAGTTTGGGCCAATGAAAACAGTCGGACTCGTCCTCTATCCACGATTCACTGCACTTGACATTGTCGGTCCATTTCAGACCTTGGTCGACGTCCCCGGACTCAACGTGTTTTTTGTTGCTGCTCAGAAGGGACCAGTCGTTGATCACACTGGGAAACTCACACTCGAAGCAACACATTCATTTGATGAGATTGATTCGTTAGATGTTCTCGTCGTTCCTGGTGGAATGGCCGATCGTGGCATCGATGACAACAACGAAGTCGTGCGGTTCATCAAGAAGATTCACCCCACGACCACGTGGACGACAAGTGTTTGCACAGGTTCCATCTTCTTGGCCCACGCTGGTGTTCTTAACGGACTCACCGCGACAACTCACTGGGCCTCGTACAACAGACTCCAAAGTCTTGGTGCAATCCCAACAGAACAACGAGTTGTGACCGAAGGAAAGATCATTACCGCAGCTGGTGTTTCGTCCGGCATTGATATGGGACTCGTGTTGGTCGCAACGATGGAAGGCGAAGACATGGCGAAACTGATTCAGCTTGCAATCGAATACGATCCACAGCCACCATTTGATTCAGGAGCACCCTCAAAAGTCAGTCCCGAATTCAAACAGTTTGCTTTGCAGATCTTCACTAATCCGAACAGGTAAGGCCTTCGTTAATCAAGATCTAACGCCAACCTGGCTGTTATCGAGCCTGAATTGAATCCAAGATTTCTGCAACTCGAAGAGAACTTGATGCAGGAAAGACTGAGGAGCTTTCACCGCGAATTGCTGCGCTGACATCTTGCACCATGAGAGAAAAAGCATCATCTGGTGCAAATGTCTCAACAGTGTTGCCAATGATCAACGTGGCATCTTGTTTCCACAAAGTGAAAGCTTCACCATCGCCAGTGTGCATCGACGATGCGGATCCCGTCACCGCAATCCGCTGTTCGGGTGCCATGTCAAATGAACACAATGCGTCTGCACGGATTGATTCATTCAACGTGGCCTGCACGGATGTCGTCAGATCAATCCCGGTTGGGCCAACAGTTCTTTCAACATTCTGTAGAGCGAAATCAACTGTTTCCCCGAGAAATATCAACCACAGATGAGCTTGATAACAACCCACATCGAGCACAGCACCGCCACCCATCGTTGGGTCCGACCGATAGTTGCCAGTGAGGTCGCCTTGAAAGGTGAACGCAGAGGAGATGGAAAGAACATCACCGAGATCTCCGCGTTGAATCAGTTCAGCCATGCGTTTCATTCGAGGCTGCCAGCGAGTCCACACTGCTTCTACAAGCATGCGCTGATGACGCTCCGCTGCGTTCAGCATGATGCGTACTTCTTCAGCATTCAGAGCTAATGGCTTCTCGCACAAAACATGTTTGCCAGCCTCTAACGCTGCAATCACCCATTCTTTGTGCTGAACATTGGTGAGACTGATGTACACCGCATCAACATTCGGATCATCAATCAGATCACTGTATGAATTGTGAACAACTGTTGGTTCTAGTTCTGCGGATCGCGCAGCGTCTCTACTTGCGACTGCATAAAGCTCTGCCCCACTTGCTGCATGCACTGCGGGAGCCATTGCACGACTGGCTACATACCCAGCACCAATGAACCCCCAACGTACGGTCACGAAAGTGCGATGTTTGGGACGACAGGAAGTGCGTTCGTCAAAGCAGATTGCTCAGCAGCTTCCATGATTGCAACCACATTGCGTGACTGCAATGCCTGAACAGACATTGGCATTTGGTTCTTCAGATACTCAACGATGGAGCGATGAAATGAAAAAGGCGTCACAGCATCAAGCGCAACGACAGATTGCGCACCATCATGTGTGTGCAACGTGAGAATGGCTGGCAAATCTGCGACCGCAGGTTCAGCTGCAGGGTCCCAGTCCCCTACTAACGCGCCCTTAGTGCCAAGCACATAAAACTTTGGCTTGCGTGCGGCTGCAAGATCTGAGTTCACAAATGTTGCCTGAACACCCGATGCAAAAGTAATTGTCACCTGTGCATGGTCTGCATTCGTTGCATGCAACCACACACGCTTGTGGTTCTGGCCACTGATGTGTGCAATCGCGTCAGGAATAACAGTAAGAACCTGATCAAGGAAATGACTGCCCCAGTCAAAGATCGCACCGCCAGAGACTTCGGCGTTTGAATGCCAATACGTGCAGGGCTCTGAGTACCCACCTACGAATGAGTCGTACTGGAACACGTCACCAATGGCGCCTTCAGCAATGAGTCGTGCCATCGTGACGAAGTCCGCGTCGTATCGGCGGTTCTGGTACACCACCAACAACAAGTTCTTCTTCGCAGCAAGATCCATCAACTCATCACACTGCTCAGCAGTTAATGCCATCGGCTTCTCAAGCACGACATTGATATCGCGCGACAACGCTTCCTTTGCCCAGGAGTAGTGACTGTTTGGAGGTGTCGAGATCACGACAAGATCAATGAGACCCGAATCAAGCATTTCGGTTGCATCGGAGAAAGCTTCAACTGATGGGGCGAGTTCACGAGCAGCAGCAACCCGGTCTGGGTTCACATCACACACAGCCGTGAGTTCAAGACCTGGAGTCCCCTGCACCGCAAGATTGTGTTCGTGCCCGATTGCGCCGTACGCGAGGAGCCCGACTCGAATGTTTGCGTTGCTGTTCTCAGAAGACATTGGTATCAACCTTATTCCATTCACTTGTGCACGAGACCCACGAGATGAATGTGAAGATAAACCTGGGTTAGCGTCCTTGAGCCAATTTCTTTCGCCAGGAAGAAAAGCTCTTCAGAGAGCCTGCATGGGGTGTTCTCAGCCATGGATATGGATGGATTTCTGCAAGGTTTGTGAACTTTTTGAATGAGGGAACAGGGGCAAAAGTGACTGCCACTGAGTTTTCCCTCGCGTATTCATACGGATCACCGATGTACACCATCAGATCCCTCCGAGAAGACAAATCTTGAAGAGTCTGAACGTAAAAGGCAATGCGGCGGGCACTCAATTGCAGTTTCCGCAATGCCTCTTCATTAAAGACAAAGACCACTGGCAGTTTCGGATGAGCAACCATTGCCGGATCACTATCACCCAAAGACTCAATTGTTAGCAACACAGATTCAGCCCGCGAATTAATGACCGGCGCGTCTGGACCACGCGTACCGCGCACATCCGGGTCTGCATCAAGGAGGCCATTCTGCCTACTAGGAGCAAGCATGGTTTCTTCTGGGAACTCAGCAACAGGGCACTCGTCTACCAAAGGACATTTCGCACATAAACCTGGGGCTCGTTTCTCAACCTGCCATTGCGAAAATCCATAGGGCTTGCCAGTGCCGGAGCCAACTGTCCATTGCCATCCGAGAAGATTCGCCGCTCTCGACCCATCGAGAAGGTGTTGGAACATTCGCTCTTGCCCGAACGACCATCCCTTGTCGTCGCGCACAGTCCATTGCGATGCCAACCACATGCGTGTTTGGTTGACTAACCACCCGTCAGTTTCTAGTTCTGAAACCACTTCATCAATACACAACATCTCGCGATTCCAGCCGTCGCCAACTGTGTTGATATTTGCCTCAAACCGAAGATTTTCAAACAGTTGAGTTCCCACGCGGGCATACAAATGACGGGCATACTCTTGCCAGAGAAGTTCATCTTGAAACTTCTCTCGGTCCTTATACGGGGCAATGCTCACTGCTCGATACACATCGCGCAGAGTCAACATGTTGTGACGGATATAGGGCGACAACACTGATGCGCCTCGGTCGTCTCTTGGCAGTACTTGACTGCGGTGATGTGCGTATCCGGTGATGTCAAGATTCTTCAGTGCATCATTCGCAGCAGTTTGACCGCCAATGATTGAACTGAGCCCCAAGGCCCCGGAATAGAGACCTTGGAAATCACGTTCGATTATCTCGAGTGGATCCTGAGACTCATGTAATGAAATTTTCAACATGGCCTCAGAACCGTACTAGAGGTTGCGGTCCTGAAAGTCTTTCAAAGATGCCATTCCAAAAAGTGTTGCTCCGGTGAATACAACGAAGAAGATCACTGCGCCAAAACCAAAGAGGGTTGCTTCGGACACTTATGCGTCCTTTCGGCCAGCAAGAAGGAAAGCACCGAGCGCCAAGATTGATGGCACCCAAACTCCGACATAAATGCCATTCAGCTTGTCGCTCTCATCGTTGCCAGCGAAGTACAACGAGATACTCAATGCAAGGCTTGCTGCAGCTGAGATCAGAATCGAGGCTTGAAGAATCACTTTGGGTTTCATTGTGAATCTCCTGAACGTGCCTTAGCAATGCTGAGAATCATTAAGCCGTACAGACCCTTTGCGGTGATGTCAGCCAATGTGTAGCCAATCTGACGCGCTGTTTCTGCACCTTCATGACCTACATCAAAGACAACTGGGAACAGATACGCGATTGGGTACACCATCCACGTCACCAACAACACCGTTGTTGCATTCCTAATTGCTTTGCTGACAGCACCAGTTTCACGAGCTCCAGCGGCCTTCAATTCACCTGACAACACATAAAGGATGTAGGCGAATGGCAACATTGCCAAGATCCAAAACAACCACTTCGTTCCAGTATCTGCAGCGACTTCACCGGGATATCCAAGGGCAATCATCAGCACTGTTGCGGGAACAAGAGAAACCATCAACTTTTTGCGGTGTTCTGAAGTGACTCCGAGAACAATGAGTAGCTCGATAACAAGCAGTGGAACCGTGATCAGCCAGTCGGCATATCGATATCCCTCATTGACTGTGCCTTCGGCCCAGCCGCTCCACATGCGGTAGTAGTGGTATCCGGCGATACCAACGACAACGGCAGAAACTGCCACGCCACTTTGATATTGCTTGGCGACGCTCTTGATTTGAGTCAAGAAATAGACAAAGGCGCCAAGCATGACTGCGGTACCAAATGAGAGTGCGTTGTACACCAATTGATTTAGATCAGGATCTTTCAAGATCATTTCTGATTCCTCTTTCTTAGGCTGCACTCCGTTTTGAACGCAACCGACTCCGCGCAACGTAACACTCTTGTGTTGATTGACGTGGTTCTTCAATCAAATTCAGTAAATGAATCCCGAACACATGTCTAGATAACAGTTGAATATGTTCCCTATGTACTGCGGGTCCTTGGTGAATTTGTTATGGACTAACTGGAATCAATCTGGACAACTCTGTGTATTCAGAGAGTTTGACCAATGTTGCATTCCTTGGAAAAGTCAGAACCTTTGAGCCAAAATCTTCGAAATCAATAATGATGGGAAACTGTCCTGTTGTGTTGTTTCCTTCAAAACGGAGAAGAGTCTTTTCCTCTTCATCGATCCAATAGATCGTTTTCCTTCCATAGCGAAACACAAGCACTGGCCTGTTTCTGAGCACATCAGTTCTCAAGAATGATGTGTCTTTCTTTTGAAGAATCAACTGTGCATTCTCTGGAGTTCTTGCAGATAAGCCAACGACAAGTGCGAGTAATTGATCTAATCGGCGGCTTTCTTGATCAGGATTTCGAACTAGTACCGGATTGGAAACATTGCCGATCACTCTTCTCACTTCATTTTCAAGAGAAGGACGCCATTCAGCGACGGAGTTCGCATCCCACCACACCTCGTTGACTGGATGTGGCTGTGAACCACCAGCGACCCGCCCATATCCCAGATGTTTCACCCAGTCGATATCCCCTTCAATAGCGATATCACCCTCTGCTGTCCCCGACTTTGCGACAAGTCGAAAATGTGCCCCACCAGCTTCATGATTACGCCACAACACGTCAGCGAGGATGGATGCCTCGTCAATAGTGAGAGGTCTCTCGGTCTCGCCTTCTGCGCCACCACAACTTGACACGACAAATAAAAGTGGGACGATTGACAACTTTCCGAGCTTTTTCAGCATTTCAAAAACGTCACTGTTTCAGAACCGGAACCGTGAGCTCAGCAACCGATGGATACAAGGGTTCACCAATCGGAAGATTCAATGGCGCCTTAGCTGCATTCGGCATATTCGATTGCTTTGGCGGCACAGTGACGTCCCGATAATTCGGCCCATCCAATTCAGCTGGCTGGGAATAGAGGTATGTCTCCTTCAGCGATGATGATGCATCGCACGACAGGACTTTTTCAATGTTCTTCGGAGCCGAAGTCGAAAACTTATTTGCAAGGAAACAATTCTTCGAGGCATCCGCCGGAGCACCGACAAAGATAAGGTCCGTCCCGTTCCCTTGAACCTCGTTCTCAATTATCCGATTCTTCATTGGAAGAATCTTGCTCATCGGCATGATTGCAATCCCGGCCCATGAATGGCCGGAAACCACATTTCTGGTCACAAGATTGGAAAGCCCGCCACCCACGACGATGCCTCCACCAAAGAAGCCCTTCGGGATAGCAGGAGCATTTCTATTGTCATTATCAACGACAAGATTTCCAGCAACGGTTGCACCCTGCTGTGGGGACAACATCTCTGTTTCTTGAGAATTCGGGGTAATTCCTAATCGATTTCCTTTGAAGATGGATTCAACAATCCACACATTGGTTGATGCATTTGTTCCGTAATACCCAATTGCATTGTTCTCTGCTACAGATGAACGAATCACTACATTGCATGGTTTGCACTGACCGACATACAGCCCCGAATCTGGATGACCTGATGCATATGAGCGCTCTATCAATCCATTCTTTGAAGCAAATGCATATATTCCGTAGAGACCATTGTTGTAACTCGTGACGTAAGAGACTCGATAACCATCC
This sequence comes from Ilumatobacteraceae bacterium, assembly GCA_044353425.1. Lineage (GTDB taxonomy): Bacteria > Actinomycetota > Acidimicrobiia > Acidimicrobiales > Ilumatobacteraceae > UBA2093. The sequence continues at coordinate 12,281 of JBILBZ010000035.1, forward strand.
AGGCTGTTTGATTCTGAACCATATGGGTCGTAATCGTTCTCACGTTCTCGCAGAGCACCGCTAAAAATGATCCCGTTCTGTCGAAATGACCTAACCGTGAGATTCTCAATAGCTACAGAATTTGAAGAAATTTCAAATCCATTGATGAGATCATCCTTGCCATCAATAATCACATC
>JBILBZ010000134.1:0-3792 GCA_044353425.1 Ilumatobacteraceae bacterium
TGGCAACCCAATGCGTTCACTTCTTGACGAAGAAATTCTTGTGTGCGACCAATAATGATCGTGATCGGAACCGTTGATTCATTGATGGGAATCGACAGAAATGTGCGAGCCGCGTAGAAAGCTTTGATTGCAATTGCGAGTGTGGGTGAATTCTCAGCAGTCTGTTCAATTCGAAACCGAAGTGTGTTTCCGATTGGTGGAGTTTCTGTGTTCCAGGTCGATGCAATTTTCTGCATTCTTCGAACGATGTCGACTTCAGATTTTGAAAATCTTGCTCTCACTGGTGAGGTGTAATAGCCGTAGAGAGGTTTGATTGTGACCATTTTTGTTGGCTGGAGAACTAATGGGTTTTGTATTGAAGGGCGTGATGGATTGCGGAGAGCAAGTGATGATGAGGAGATCATCAATGTTGCGATAAACGCAAGGACGAGCACCTTCACAACTTTCTTCATGAGGTGAAACTACGTTCTGCGCTTCGTTGATGTGCCCGCTATCGAAGGTAAGTACTTCTGCCTACCGCTTGGGTACCTCTGTTTATGGAAGCCACAGGTTCGCCTCGGTACTTTGCAGTTGTTCGTCAGATTCTGATGAACAAGTAGCCCAAACAACTGCTATTCACATCAAGCCAGCACAGCCCAGGACCAATGGTTGAGCCTCCGCAAACAAGGAAGTACCTCATGGACCCGATTGTTAACAAAGTGTCACTGAAAGAAACAGTCTTTCAAGATCGAAGAAAATTCTTCAGAGCAAGTGCGGCGATACTGCTGATGGCGTCAGTTGTGTTGTTGACCAAATGGGATTCACCCTTGCAAGCCTCGGTGAGACCAGCTGTTTCGCTTGAGCAATGTTCAAACCTTGCCACTACGTGTGACACAACGCACTCGGCAAACTGGCAAACAGGGAACCTGGGTAGCAGTAACTCTGACTATGCGGAAGGAGACAGCGTTCCATATCGCTCAATTACTTCGAACCTCACAGTGGGTCAGACGTACAAGCTTCATATTGAATGGGACACAACACAGTCAGGCAAACATGCCCTTGACTATCTGACCTCATACAATCGCACTGAGAGCGCGGCTAACCCCTGCGCTGGTGTGACGTGCTCGGGTGGAACAAACACTCTCTCAATTCCGATTGATCCTCATGTGAGTGGTGCTGGCGTGACCCAGGTGTCGGGTCAAAACTTCACTGCTTTCGGTGCAACATTTCCTGCAAATGGGGCAATGGTCAGCAACTCCGGTGGCAATCTCTGTGGAAGTTCAACGTGCACCATCTCTGCAAATCCGAGCGCCTATTCCTTGAACGGAACATATGCGGGAACGTCGCAAACAGGACTTGCTCTGTACTTCACGGCAACCAGTTCAACCGTAGTAATTGCATGGGGTGGCCACATCGCCCGTCGTCTTGATTGGGGCGCAGGCAATTCTGCTGCAAATGTTTCCGGATCTCCGTATCACATGCGTGTGATTGACTTACGTTGTTCAAACAACGACAACTGTTCCTCGGGCAACATGGATCGTTCCTTGAGTGCGGGCGCAGTCACGATTCCTGGCTCCATCACAATTGTGAAGGAAGCAACAAGTGAAAGCGCAACTGCCTTCTCCTTCGTGGCAACACCTTCACCTCTGACAAGTTTCAACTTGGTCGATGACGGAACCGTGGCAAACACGAAAGTGTTCTCAGGAATCACAACATTTGGAACTTATACGGTCACCGAAAGTTCATTAGCTGGTTGGGGTCTTGACCGGGCTGCGTGCAGTATCGCGAATCGAACAATAGGTACGGCAACCGTGACAGGTTCAGCGGCAACCATTGTTCTTGCAGAAGGTGAAGACGTCACGTGTACTTTCTACAATGCTCCGCTGCCAGTGCCAGAACTTGGACTTTCAAAGACAGCTGACGCAGAGAGCTACTCAGCCGTGGGTGACCAAATCACCTACACATATGTTTTGACGAACACCGGTAACACCATCTTGGGTCCGTCGCAGTTTTCCATCGACGATGACAAGATCAACGGCGGCCTTCCATTCAATTGTGGAGCAGCTGCAACAACTCTTCAGATCAATGGAACGGTGACATGCACGGCGACGTACACAGTGGTATCTGGTGATCTTGAGTCAGGTTCGATCACGAACAGTGCATTTGGCCAAGTTGGAGACTTGGCTAGCCCGACTCGTCAGGTCACGGTGACTTATATTCCACCGGCAACAACAACGACTATCCCAGTCGCCACTACAACGATTCCAATCGCGACTACAACAATTCCTGAGATAGCCACCACGACTATCCCGGCAGTGACAACGACACTTGTTATTTCGGCAACCACAACACTGCCCGCGGCAACGACGACAGTCCCCGAGGCAACGACGACAACTGTTGTCGCTCCGACAACGACTGCACCTTCAGAGTTTCAGGTTGTGACCCCAGATGATCCGACGGGAACAGAAGACGAGCTTGACGTTTTGTTCCCCGATGCTCTTCCGAACACGGGGTGGCATGTTGGTGGAATCACTCTTGTCGCGGGATTAGTGCTCCTGCTGGGAGTAGGGGCCATGACAATGTCATCACAGCGTCGCCAGCGTCGCAATGGTGGCCGCTAATGCGCTCGATACTTATCCCGGATAGCCCCATGAGATTGATGCCGTGGTCTCCACTACATCCGTCGGCAGGGAAAATGCCCACGGTCGCGGTGATGAGCACGTTTCCGCCAACACATTGTGGATTAGCAACATTTGCTTCAGCACTTGCGAATGGACTGAGCGCCGTTGGAGCTCGGGAAGTCGGAATTGTGGATGTCTCAGAAGGGGACGTGCACAACCGACCTCCATCTGTTGTTGCTCATCTTGAGAAAGGCTCTCTGCGGTCTCGTCTTGAAGCGGTGCGTGTCATCAATAGCTATGACTTCCTCCTCGTGCAGCATGAGTTTGGGATCTTCGGTGGAGATGATGGAAGTGAGATTCTTGAACTACTGGAAGATGTTCACGTTCCGATTGTTGTCACATTGCACACTGTGCCGTTGAACGCATCGCGAGGACAACGAAGAGTGTTGGAGCAACTTGCAAAGCAGGCACACCTCCTTGTTGCGATGACCCAAGTGGCACGTGATCGGTTTATTTCCCTCTACGAAGCAGACCCATCAAAGGTTGTTGTGATTCCACATGGCGCAACGTTGCTACCGGTGTCAAGTGCACCGCCAGTTGAACCATTCACCTTTCTCACGTGGGGTCTCTTGGGCCCGGGGAAGGGTGTCGAGTGGATGATTGATGCAATGGCGATGGTTCCGGAACTGACATCCCGTATTCGGTACGTCGTTGCTGGGCAAACGCACCCAAAGATTCTGGCGAATGATGGTGATGGGTACAGAGACATGCTCAAGAGGCGATCGCGCCTACTCGGCGTGGAAGCCATCATCGAGTTTGACGACACGTATCGCAGTCTTGATTCACTCCTCGAACTGATTAACTCGGTGTCCTGCGTGGTGTTGCCATACGACTCGATAGATCAGATCACATCGGGAGTTCTTGTCGATGCACTCTCTGCTCGCCGTCCGGTGATTGCCACGGCTTTTCCTCATGCTGAGGAACTCTTGGCCGGAGATGCCGGGATTGTTGTTCCTCACCGTGATCCGGTGGCTTTGGCGTCGGCCATTCGGTCGGTGGTGACTGAAGAGAATCGATTGGAATCCATGTTTAATGCCACCGCAGATATTGCTCGTCAGCATCGATGGTCTGCAGTGGCATCGAAGTACTTGGAATATGGCGCTCAATTGGTGAACTCAGGAAGTGCGGTTGC
>JBILBZ010000135.1:0-3785 GCA_044353425.1 Ilumatobacteraceae bacterium
ACAGACTGCATCTCAGAAGTATTCATACTTGACATTGTCTAGCCCTTTCCCTTGACAATGTCAAGTAGTACTCTGAGGTCATGAAGACGGCCCCTCAAGAGCAACATGGCGATGTTCGTCGTCTTGTTCTTGACGCAGCCATTTCCCTTATTGAGTCCGACGGTCCCGAATCATTATCCATGCGTGAAGTCGCACGTCGTGCCGGCGTGAGTCACCAAGCTCCGTATCACTACTTCAAAGATCGCAGCGGAATTTTTGCAGCAATCTCACAAGAGGGTTTCGCAGCGCTCGCGCATGCATTTCGACAGGTACAAACCGATGGCACTCTCGATACAACATCGCCAGCAAAGGCTGGTTTTACTGCCTATTTGCGCTTTGCGCGTGAGCACGTTGGGCATTTCCGTGTGATGTTTCGTGCGGACATCTCTGGTCTCTCTTCTCACCCCGAGGCTCACGAATGCGCAGAAGATGCATTCACCGAACTTCTCAACATGGTTGCTCGCACTATTGGCCACTCGGCAGACACAAAAGATGCTCTGACATTTGCACTCATGCTCTGGTCCCAGGCCCACGGACTAGCCACATTGTTCCTCGACGGCCCCCTTGAAGCCAGGATGGGTTCGCGGCTCGACGCAGAGAAGCAAGTGGAGGAAGTCATTGAACTCGCCGCTCATATGGTCTCGCTTGAAGCTCGGGAACAGGGCCTCATCCCATCTCAGTATTAATTCCCGACCAAAGTTGTCGGGTTTACGGAAAACGCCCCTAACCTGCTGTCCGTAAACACTTCCCATTCTTGGAGGACACCATGACAGTTCGTTTAGGCGACACCGCACCTGACTTCACCGCTAGCACCACCCAGGGCACCATCAATTTCCACGAATGGTTGGGCGACTCGTGGGGCGTGCTCTTCAGCCACCCCAAGGACTTCACTCCGGTGTGCACCACAGAGCTCGGCTATGTGGCTCGGATCAAGCCAGAGTTCGACAAGCGCAATGTCAAGGTCATCGGCCTGTCAGTCGACCCCGTTGATTCACACGAAAAGTGGGAAGCAGACATCGCTGAGACACAGGGAACTGCAGTCAACTTCCCGATGATTGGCGACAGCGACAAGAACGTTTCCAACTTGTACGACATGATTCACCCCAACGCAAGCGACACAATGACTGTTCGCTCGGTGTTCATCATCGGACCAGACAAGAAGATCAAGTTGTCGATCACATATCCAGCAAGCACTGGCCGCAACTTTGACGAGATTCTTCGCGTGATTGACTCCTTGCAGTTGACTGCAAAGTTCAAAGTCGCCACGCCCGCCAACTGGGTCAATGGCAACGACGTCATCATCGGCGGTGCCGTTTCTGATGAAGAAGCGAAGCAACTCTTCCCACAAGGCTGGAAGACCGTCAAGCCATACCTTCGCGTACTGCCACAGCCAAAGTAATTAAATAATTCCCATTCGGGAATAGATAACTCATTGACATTGACTAATGGGCGTCGGGGTTCTGCCTTGACGCCCATTTAGACTTTTATCCATGACCTCCCCCACGTTGACCGTCGCCGCCTCCACACACGGAGCAACAAAAATCTACGGCAAGGACGACAGTGTCGTTTACGCACTCAACGATGTAACCGTTGATTTCTATGCGGGCCAATTCACCGCCATCATGGGCCCCAGCGGCTCGGGCAAGTCAACACTTATGCATTGCATTGCTGGTCTTGACGAGTTGACCGAAGGAAGCGCCATCATTGATGGTGCGGACCTCTCCAAGATGAGCGACAAGCACCTCACTGAACTGCGTCGCGAAAAGATTGGCTTCATCTTCCAATCGTTCAACCTTGTTCCTACTCTCACTGCCGACGAGAACATCCGTTTGCCGTTGCTGTTGGGCAACAAGAAGGGCAACGAGGAATGGATTCAGCGTGTCATCGACACAGTGCATCTCCAGGATCGACTGACACACCGCCCCAGTGAGTTGTCGGGTGGCCAGCAACAGCGCGTTGCTGTTGCACGTGCACTTGCCAGCGAGCCCCGCATCATTTTGGCCGACGAGCCAACAGGCAACCTCGACTCCACAACTGGTGGAGAGATTCTTTCGTTTATGCGCATGGCTGTTGATCAACTTGATCAAACAATCGTGATGGTGACACATGATCCGGTTGCTGCTGCATACGCAGACCGAATCGTGTTCCTTGCTGACGGAAAAGTCGTCAGCGAGATGCTCGAGCCAACTGCTGAAAAAGTTCTCGACCGCATGAAGAGCCTCGGTAACTAATCACATGTTTCGTATTGCACTGAAGAGCATTCTCGGACGCAAAGCGCGTCTGGTGCTCACTTCTCTTGCCGTCATTCTCGGTACTGCGTTCCTTTCAGGAACTTCTATTTTTTCTGCCACTCTGGACAGAACGTTCAACAACCTCTTCCAAGATGTGTTCGCAAACATTGACGGCTACGTGCGATCCACCGAAGTTGTTGAAGGTGATTTCGGCCTGATTGAACGTCAACGTATTCCTGCCGACACAGTTGAAAAAGTTCTTGCAGTTCCTGGTGTCGCAGATGCAGTTCCCGACATTCAAGCGTTTGCTCGCATTGTTGGCAAAGACGGGAAGCCCATCGGCTCTGAGGGTGCCGGCCCCCCAACGTTTGGCAGTGTTGCCGTTGAGTTCAAGGGTGCACTCTGGACTATCGCTGAAGGCAAGTTTCCTAACGGTCCGAAGGAAGTAGTACTCGATGAGTCTTCAGCTGAAAAAGCTGGATACACCGTGGGCGACAAAGTCAAAGTCATCGCACAAGCTGGCAGTCGTGAATTCAAGATGGTGGGCATTGCGTCCTACGGAGATGTGCGTTCCCCTGGCGGTGCCACATTTGCACTCTTCGATGTTCCCACTGCTGCAGAATTCTTAGGAAAGCCGGGCTACGTAGACGCCATCTTGGTTGTTGGCGATGGCACGCGCACTGATGCAGCGCTCGCCAACGACATTGACAAAATCTTTAAGTCCTCGGACAAGGTAGAAACTCTCACCGGCGCCGAAATCACCAAAGAGACACAAGACGACATCGGTGAAGCACTTTCGTTCTTCAGTATCTTCCTCACCATCTTCAGCGTGATTGCACTCGGTGTTGGAAGTTTCGTGATTTACAACGTGTTCTCAATTAGCGCGGCACAACGTCAACGCGAGAACGCATTGCTCCGAGCTCTCGGTGCAAGCCGTAGTCAAATCACTCGCGCAATGTTGATTGAATCTGTTGTTGTGGGTCTCTTCGGATCCATCGCAGGATTCATTGGTGGTATCGGTATCTCCAAGTTGTTGGGTGTTGTATTGCCTGCTCTCGGTATCGATCTGCCAAGCGGTGGCCTCGTAGTGACACAGTCAGCTGTGATCACAACAATCTTCGTCGGCTTGGTCGTCACAGTTCTCTCAGCAATTCTTCCAGCGCGTCGTGCTGGCAAAGTGCCGCCACTGGCCGCAATGCGCGCCACTGCACTGGAGACGAACAACAAGGGCACCAAGCAATTATTGATTGGTCTCGGATTCATCGCCCTTGGTATCTCCATCGTGGGTGCGGTTGTCGGTGGAGCCGACAACAACTACCTCGGTCTTGGCATCGTGGGTGTCTTCATCGGAACAATTGTGATCGGGCCCAATGTTGCACGTCCTGTTGCCCTCTTCCTTGGGCGCCCTGCTGCCGCTTTACGCGGCGTTACAGGCACTATGGCGCGTCAGAATGCAGCGCGTAACCCGAAGCGCACATCTCGCACATCCTCGCCAGTTCTTATTGGCGTTGCATT
>JBILBZ010000137.1:0-3730 GCA_044353425.1 Ilumatobacteraceae bacterium
TCGCAGAAATTACGGATTGGGATAACGCCGCCGAGGACTGGTCACGGTTCTCCGCGGCGATTATTCGTTCTCCGTGGGATTATCACCGCCGCTACGACGAATTTGTGCAGTGGCTCGATGATGTTTCAACCAAGACCACTTTGTTCAATAGCGCCGACATCGTCAAGTGGAACACGGACAAGGTGTACCTCGGCGAATTGATTGACGCTGGCATCCCAGTCATCCCCACAACGTTTGTTCGTGGTGCTGAAGACTTAGTGCTCATCACGAATGAAGGAATGCTTGATCGCGACGTCGTGGTGAAGCCAACGATTAGCGCTGGTTCAAACAACACTGAACGCCACATGGAGTCACCAGTGAAAGCTGCGGCTCATCTGGGCTCGCTCATTGATGCGGGCAAAGTTGCAATGGTGCAGCCGTATCAGCGCTTCATTGATGAACGTGGTGAAACCGGAATGGTCTATTTCAACGGTGCCTATAGCCACGCGTTCCGCAAAGGTGCAATCTTGGCAACAGGCGACAACGTGAAGAACGGTCTGTACGCCGAGGAAGACATTTCAGCGCGTGACGCTTCTTCGCAAGAACGTGAAGTGGGCGAGCAAGTAATGGACTTCATCGTTGAGAAGTTCGGGTACGCCCCGTTGTATGCCCGTGTTGATGTTGTTCGTGGCTCCGCCGGAGTTCCCGTTCTGATGGAGCTTGAACTTGCAGAGCCGTCTTTATACCTCCACATGGATCGTGATGCAGGTACTCGCTTTGCATCAGCCGTCGTCACAGTCACTCGTCAGTAGATAGGTTAGAAATATGAGCGAACCGATGTCCCCCTCGGTCGGCCTTGGGGTCGTCCACCTTTTTTGCAAGCCATTCCCTGACTTCAAGGGCGATGATCTTGTTGCAGCCGTGAAGGCTGCAGAGGCAAACGGCGTCACCGTCGTCACCGTTTCGATGTTGGGTCACAAAGCTGACCTTGCAGTGATGGGCATGGCGGCTGACATGCGTGCATTGAAGGCATTACAAACAGGTGTGCAACATGCAGGTCTCGAGATTGTTGACAGTTATGTGTCGCTCACTGAAGTGTCTGAGTATTCAAAGGGCATGCCGCAGGAAATGTTGAATGCGCGTCTGTACCCAACATTGCCGCCTGCAGGAAAGAACGCTTGGTGCTTCTATCCAATGTCAAAGCGCCGCGAGCACAAAGACAACTGGTTCACCTTGGAATTTGACAAGCGTAAAGAACTGATGGAAGAGCACGGCAAGAGCGGGCGCACATTCGCCGGCCGCGTGATTCAGCTTGTCACCGGTTCAACCGGCCTTGACGATTACGAGTGGGGAGTTACCTTGTTTGCTGTGCACCCTGATGATTTGAAAGAAGTCGTGTACACGATGCGTTACGACGAGGCATCGGCTGTGTACGCAGACTTCGGTGCCTTCTATGTCGGCATGGTTACACCAGTCGAAGAACTGATCCACCAGATCTAATTGGCATCGTTGATGAGGTGCGCATACTTCTTGTGAGCAGCTTGAGGTGTCACCCCAAGTAGATCGCCAATTGTTTGCCACGTCACCCCAGAATCTCGGGCGGCAGAAATTGCTCTTCGGAGTTCCTTGTCCCAAATGCTTCGCTCAAAGAGAGCTGAAGTGATGGCCATTTCTTCAGGTAATAACTGACGCCCAATAGAAAAATCTTCACATTCAAATTTGTCAGCAAGTTCTTGCAATTCTTTCTTCTGTTTCTTGTTCATTTCACAATCCTTAGGTGTCTTGGACGGAGTTTCATCGCATGAAAGATGACGAAGTCCTCGTTGAGAATCTTGTAGACCAGCTCTAAGAGGTTCCCATTTTGATCTGGACCGATAGTGAAAATTTGCCCGTCAAGAATGGTCTCTCGAATTCTGTTGCGGAATGCATGCATCATGTCTGCGTCAGAGACCCCGTGTTTCCGTGCTGATGGCAGAATCTCTGGCGTCAGCATATCAACTTAGGTTGATAACTTGATGGGGCTTGCACGGCCCCATGTGTGCCGATTTATCGCCTTGTGGCAATGCAATATGCACAGACTCGGGTCTAGGTTTGGGATGTTGAAACGGGGGACATGTGGCAAATGTTGTGAATGAAGCACGCGAGTTCTTAGCGACGCATTGGCAGCCCGACATGGATCTTGCCAAGTGGAAAGAACTTGTTATTGATCACCGTTGGTCCGCATTGCGGTGGCCAGAAGATTGCATGGGTCGTTCGTTGGATGACGAAACAGCAAAAGAAGTCGAAGCGTTGTTTGTTGCTGCAGGTGCACCTGGCACGGGGCAAGACAAATCCAATTTGTGGGCGGGTTCCATTGTCGGCTTTGGTACCGCAGAACTGAAACAGCAATTCATTCGTCCCTTGTTGATGGACGAAGTGGCGATGTGTCTGTTGTATAGCGAGCCCGGAGCTGGTTCAGATCTTGCAGGTATTCGCACATCAGCAGTTCGTGACGGAGATGAATGGGTTGTCAACGGCCAGAAGGTGTGGACCTCTGGTGCGAAAGATGCTGACTTCGGAATGTTGATTGCCCGCACAGATTGGGATCAACCAAAGCACCGCGGAATTTCCTTCTTCTATCTTCCAATGAAGCAAGCCGGTGTTGAAGTGCGTCCGCTGCGGCAGGCAACGGGTGACTCACGTTTCAACGAAGTGTTCATCACCGATGCACGAGTTCCTGCGCAGAACATGCTCGGTGAACTGAATCAGGGTTGGTGGGTCTTGCAAAGTGCGCTGGCGTATGAGCGCGCAATGATGGGTATCTCACGTCGTGGTCCTCGGGGCCCGGCGGGTGGCGCGACTGCAACTGCAATGGGACACATTCCGTTACCAGATTTGTCGTTGGTGAAAGTGGCGCAGTCTGTTGGGAAGAACAATGACCCAAAAATTCGCCAGAGACTTGCCAAGTTGCATTGCATGCGCTTAGTGAACGACTGGAACAATGACCGTTCAAAGGCAATGTCAGCTGGCGGTGGTTCGTCGCCACTTGCCTCATTCGGAAAACTTGCAATGAGTGGACTACTGCACTTTGCGGGTCATCTTCAGGGTGAACTGTTGGGTGCTGAAGCAACACTTGATGGTGACGAGAATCCCCGTGCACGTGATGCGAACTACTCACAGCTCAATGCGTATTTCACATCTATTGGTGGTGGCACGGATCAAGTGCAGCGCAACATCATCGGTGAACGCATCCTTGGTTTACCCAAAGAACCTGAAGTTGATAGGGACATGCCGTTTCGTGATGTCCCTGCGGGTGGAAAGCGCTAGTTAATCGCGCGCCATGGTGGCACGACTAGCGCCATGGAAATCAAGAACTTGATCATCATCAAGATTGATTTCAACCTTCTTGAGATCGCCTGTGAACAGGAATGGCGATTCGTAATGGCTCACTGGTGTTCCACGGTCGAGACCGATGTCGAGTCCCGACCAGGAGATAAGAAGCCAGAAGATGTTTTCCGTTGTCATGGTGCCCACTTCAACGTCATCAATAAACATTGTGAGTGTTCCCTCGTTGCCATTGCGCTTCATGCGTACACCAACGATGTGAGGGCCAGGCGAGATCTTGCGATCTGATTTCAACATTTGGTGACTGCCACCGATGTTGAGGTCATGCTCGAGGAAACCATCTCGAATAAAGAGGCTGTATCCGCTGGTGAGGTCTCCGTGAGAAATCAGCACGCCTTCGCAACCATCTGCAGGCACATCGATGTAT
>JBILBZ010000139.1:0-3636 GCA_044353425.1 Ilumatobacteraceae bacterium
ACAGGTACCCTCAAGGAGTCGCCGGTGTAGCCCAATTGGCAGAGGCAGCAGGTTTAGGTCCTGCGTGTTGGGGGTTCGAGTCCCTTCACCGGCACTGTGCACATTTATGATTTGCCCACTCCAGCAGTGGTGATAGACATCACCACTCTTCGTAAGAACATCGCCTCGATGGCCGATGTACATCCAGGGCGTCGGCTTCGACCACATGTGAAGGCACACAAGTGCTCAGGTATTGCCGCCGAACAAGAAGCCGCTGGTCACTCCTCGTTCACATGCGCCACACCGCGAGAGATCCTCGGCCTTATCGATGCACATGTCGGTAACGACTTTCTTCTTGCCAATGAAGTCTTAGACCCCCACCGCTTGTCGGCACTTGCTGAGGCTCAAGACGAAGCCCTTATCACCGTCGCCATTGATTCACCCGAGACACTCGAAGCAGCACATCGCGCCGGAATTCGCAATGTCATCATCGATGTCAACGTCGGACTTCCCCGATGCGGCATTGCCCCCGATAAAGCTGGAGCACTAGCTGATGCTGCACGCGCGAACGGAATGAATGTACGCGGAGTGATGGGATATGAAGGTCATCTCATGATGGTGACCGATCGCGATGAGAAGAAGTCTCGTGTGCACGAAGCAATGGCGTTACTTGCCACAGCTCATGCAGATGTAGGCGGCGACATTGTGTCGGCAGGCGGAACCGGCACCTACGACATGTTCGCAGGCACCACTGTGAACGAAGTGCAAGCAGGCAGCTATGCGCTGATGGACACCCAGTACGCACAACTCGGTCATCCATTCGTGCAAGCAATGTGGGTCATCGGCACTGTTGTTTCCAAGAACGACAAATGGTCAGTCATCGATGTTGGCTTGAAGTCACTCGGCATGGATCACGGCAATCCCACCATCAAAGATCACTCAGTGTGGTTCTGCTCCGATGAACACCTCACGTTCTCCCCTAGCGAGGGAACACCGCAGCCAATAATCGGCGAGCGTGTCTTCGTCACCCCTTCACACATTGACCCCACGATGGCAATGCATGAAGTTGCATACGTTGCCAATGAATACGGTGAAGTAATTGCCCAGTGGCCTATTGACCTACGGGGTTGGTAAACCGAAAAGCCGTGCTAGCAACGAAGGAAGTTCTGCCAGTGCACGACCACGATGCGAGATTGCGTCTTTTTCATCTGCAGACATCTCTGCGAACGTGCGACCATCTCCGTCTGTTGGAATAAAAATGCTGTCGTAACCGAAACCTGAGTTTCCACTCTCACCTTCGGCAATCAACCCCACACATTCGCCGCTGACAAAATGCATCTCGCCTTTTGAATTCACGAGCGCGACAACGGTACGGAACCGAGCGGAACGATCAGCGATCCCCTGAAGTTGTTCAAGCAACAATGCGCGGTTCTCCGCATCTGATGCGTTTTCGCCGGCGAATCGTGCACTGCGAACACCAGGGGCACCACCGAGTGCAGTGACTTCAAGCCCTGTGTCGTCGGCGATTGCCCACTCTTCTGCAGCATTGGCAATCTCAACAGCCTTGATGATGGCATTGCCTTCGAGCGTTGGTGCAGTCTCTTCAACATCACCAACATGTTCTGGTCGCGGGAGTAGTTGCACCCACTGCGGCAATAGTCGTGCGATCTCTGCCACCTTCTTCGGGTTAGCACTCGCGCACACGAGGCGCATCTCAGTTACCTCTCAGGTGCACGCATCGGAGGAGCTTCAGAAAGAAGTCCTGCCTGCAGATCAAATATGCGACCCAAACCAGTGTCAGCCAACATCAACAACTCATCGAGTTCACCACGAGAGAAAGCCATTCCTTCAGCGGTGCCTTGCACCTCGACGAAGCGAGGCTCGCCGCCATTAACGGGGCGCAGCATCACCACGTTCATGTCAACTTCTGCTGTGCTGTCTTCAACATAAGGAAGATCAAGCACTGGAGTGCCACCACAGACGCCGACAGAAATTGCTGCACAGTACGAGTGCAATGGATTCTCTGTGATGGCACCGCTCTGCACCAAGCGAGTCACTGCATCATGCAATGCCAAGAAACCGCCGCAGATACTTGCCGTGCGTGTTCCACCGTCGGCTTGCAACACATCACAGTCCACAACAATCTGGCGCTCACCAAGAGCACGCATATCAATCGCTGCGCGAAGTGAACGACCAATGAGGCGCTGAATTTCGACGGTGCGACCGCTCTGCTTGCCTTTAGCGGCTTCACGATCAACGCGCTCAGGCGATGAACCAGGAAGCATCGAGTACTCGGCAGTGACCCAGCCTTTGCCAGAGCCCTTCATCCAACGGGGAACATCTTCGTCAACAGATGCGGTGCACAAAACGCGCGTGCGACCGAACGACACCAGCACGGAGCCGGCGGACATTTCGGTGAAGTCGCGTTGAAAGGAAATGGGGCGGAGCTGATCTGGCGTGCGGCCATCGGGACGAGTCATGGCTAAATGTCTAGTCGGTCACGCCACGAGACCAACGACTTGCTGTCGAAAGTTCTGGTCCGAGAAGCCGGCGACCAAAGTCGGCGAACCATTCGACATCTCCTGATGAGAGGAATGTGTGGGTTCCCTTTCGATCCGTCGATGCGGTGATTTTGGTATCACGAAGCATGGCAGCCAATGCAAAAGCTGTCTCGTCTGCGCTGGAGACCAACACAACATCAGGACCCATCACTTCACTGATGACGCGAGACAAATATGGGTAGTGCGTGCATCCGAGCAGCAAAGCATCGATTCCTGCATCAACAACTGGCGCCAGAAGTCGCTCTGCCAACAACATCACTTCGTCACCTGATGTTTGACCGCGCTCTACGAATTCAACAAACCCTGGGCAGGCTGTGGCAATCAGTTGCAGTGTTGCATCTTCTTCGGCCAGTGCACGCTGGTATGCACCCGATGAAATTGTTCCCACGGTTCCGATGACACCGACGCGTCGCACCTTCGAAGCAATCGACAGCGCACGCGCACCTGGCTCGACCACGCTGATCACTGGGACAGGAAGTTCGTTCGACAAATCATGAAACGCCGCAGCTGCTGCCGTGTTACACGCAACCACCACAGCTTTTACGTCGTGCTCATTAACCAGACTCCATGCAATCTCACGAGCGAATTCACGAACTTCATCCGCAGCGCGTGGGCCGTACGGATAACGACCCGTGTCACCGACGTACACCAGGTCTTCCGATGGAAGAACATCGATCACGGCACGGGCAACAGTGAGACCACCAAAACCGGAATCAAACATTCCAATCGGGCGGTTATCGGTACCGGGCATCCTGCAAGGCTAGGCGTAGTGTCGTGTCCGATGCTGACTGCCACCCTTCTCGCCCTTGCTGCGGCAGTACTTCATGCCTCTTGGAACCTCTGGGTGAAGCAGAGTGGAGACCGATGGATCGCCTTGTGGGGACAGATGACTGCAGGCGGAATTCTCTGCGCCATCATCTTGCTGTTCACTGGCTGGCCAACGAATCTCGCCTGGTGGACCGTCGTGGTAAGCGCCCTCATTCATGTGGTGTACATCTTCACGCTGGCGCGGGCATACAACATCGGAGATTTCTCTGTCACGTATCCAATTGCACGTGGCGCAGGTGCATTACTTGCTGCACTCGGTGGAGTTCTC
>JBILBZ010000138.1:0-3636 GCA_044353425.1 Ilumatobacteraceae bacterium
GATGCGCTCTAACCGACTGAGCTATAGCCCCTTAACGGGACTTAGAACTCTATCCCTGGGTCTGGCCAGCCTCAACCGACCGAGCGACCACTTCTTCTTCCAGCACAGTCACCCGTATACCGCCGACAAGTTCTGTAATGAGGTTGAAAACGACCGCCGCGAGCACCCAAATGCCTGTTCCGAGGGCAATTCCGAAGATTCCAAGCACTGCAAAGCCTTGAAACATGGGGCCACCCTTAAAACTGAAGGTGTCCCAACCAAAGGACTCCATGAACTGCTCCACATTGTCGATGGTTCCCGTGGCACTGCCCACATTCCACAACAGGACGCCTGTGATGAGGAGAACCACGTACAAAGCAGCATGGAAGACCAAACCGACCTTGAAGACGCTCCACGCATCGATGTCTCTGATGACACGGGTGACACGCCGGACTCGGCGCCGTTGACCGGTGGTGTCAGGGGTGGAAGACATACTTTGAGCGTAGTGACTCAGTCAGGTGCACGCGGGTCAACGGCCAGCTGTTGCCTCTGCTGTGGCGATGTAGCCATGCGATTTCACCCTCACCATGACAATGTCCGAGGCGATCTCCATCTGCATGATGGTCACCCCTAACAGCGCTGCGAGTTGCTGTGCTGAAGGAGTGCCGCCGACTGCGCTTGCAAGCGCTATCGAATCGGCGCTCTTTTGAGCGAATGCGCGTTGTTGCACTACAGATGTTGCGTGCGTAATGACCATGACGCCACCAACAGTGAATGCAAGCCACACAACACTGAGGACAGAAAGACTTCCGCGTTGAGAGTGACGACATCGCTGGCGCGTTGCCGGCGAATAGTTATTCGGCGTCGTCCGCCGCGAGGATTGGTGCCACCGATGCAACTGTTGCTCCGTCGTCAAGATTCATAAGGCGCACGCCAGAAGCGGAACGTCCTTGACTGGAGATCTGCCTGACCTCGGTACGCATTGCAACACCATTGGAAGCGATGGCGACAATTTCGTCGTCAAGACCCACCATGAATGCGGCAACGACTTGGCCCTTCTTGTCGGACAACTTGACGCCAATAACACCCTGAGTGCCGCGACCCTTGCGAGGGAACTGAGCAATCTGCGTGCGCTTGGCGTATCCGGCATCAGAGATCATGAGCAATGCGTCATCGCCGCGACCTGGGTCTGCAGAAACAACTTCGTCGCCTGCCTTCAAGCGCATGCCGCGAACACCTGCTGCCGTACGACCCATCGGGCGCACTTCGGCTTCGGTAAAACGAATGACTTGTCCGGAACGGCTGACAATAAAGATGTCGTCGTCACCAGATGTTTCAATGACTCGCACCAGCTCGTCGTTGTCTTTGAGATTGAGTGCAATCAATCCATCGCGACGACTGCTGTTGTACGCATCGAACGCAGTCTTCTTGACTTGACCAGCTTTGGTCACGAAGAAGAGGAAGCGCTCGCCCGGGAACTCACGCGTGTCGATGATTGCCTGAATGGTTTCACCGGCTTGCAGTGGCAAAAGGTTGACAATGGGAATGCCCTTTGCTGTGCGCTCGCGCTCTGGAATATCGGCAGCGCGCAACTTATACACACGACCTCTGTTCGAAAAGAACAAGAGATATGCATGCGCTGTAGTGAAGATCACGCGACGAACAAGATCGTCTTCCTTCAGCGTTGCACCCTTCACGCCGCGACCACCACGTGCTTGTGCACGGAATGCAGTTGCAGGAACAGCTTTGACGTACTGAGCTTGTGTCATCACGATGACGAACTCTTTGTCGTCAACGAGATCTTCCAACGCCATTTCGCCGGAGTCGTTGATGATCTTGCAGACGCGATCGGTTGCAAACTTCTCGCGGATCTCTGACATTTCGTCTTTGATGACTGTGCGCAACTTGGCGTCGGACGCAAGAATTGATTCGTATTCCTTGATGCGCTCTTGGACATCGCCGAGTTCTTTTTCAAGATCGATACGGGACAAGCGTGTGAGTTGACGCAACTGCATGTCAAGAATGTCAATTGCCTGGCGTTCAGAAAACTCGAATGGCTTTGTCATCAACGCATCTTTTGCTGCTGCCGCATCTTCGCTCTCGCGAATCAACTTGATGATCTGATCAATGACATTGAGTGCCTTGATGCGACCTTCAAGAATGTGACCACGATCTTTTGCCTTATCGAGACGGAACTGCGTGCGACGTGTGACAACTTCAAGTTGGTGACGCACGTAACCGTTTAACGCATCAGCCAAGTTGACCGTGCGAGGAACACCGTCAACAAGAGCAACCATGTTCACAGGGAAGCTGGACTGCAGTGATGTCATCTTGTACAGGTTGTTGAGAACGACATTTGCGTTTGCATCACGCTTCAACAAAATGGAGAGGCTTGTCTTTCCGCCGGCAGAACCGTCGTTCACGTCGGCGATGCCTTCAAGGTCACCGCCGTCAACAAGTTCTTGAATACGCGCAGCGATTGAAGAACAACTTGTTTGATACGGAAGTTCTGTCACCAAAATCTCCATGCGTCCCGCACGGTTTTCTTCAATAACTGCCTTTGCGCGTGTCTTGATGCTTCCGCGACCTGTGCGATATGCATCTTGAATTCCTGCGCGACCAAGAATGAAACCACCTGTTGGGAAGTCTGGTCCGGTAACGAACTTCATGAGATCTTCCGGAGTTGCCTCTGGGTTATCAATGAGGTGCAACGTTGCATCAATCACTTCGCCCAAGTTGTGCGGAGGAATGCTCGTGGCCATGCCCACAGCAATGCCTTGGCTGCCGTTCACCAACAAGTTGGGGAAACGAGCAGGAAGAACTTGCGGTTCTTCTGATGTTCCGTCGTAGTTCGGAATCATGTCGACGGTGTTTTCGTCGATGCCGGCGAGCAGCTGCATCGCCAATGAATGCAGGCGTGATTCGGTGTATCGAGCAGCAGCTGGGCCAAAGTCTGGTGAGCCGTAGTTGCCGTGGAAGTCAATCAGTGTGTGGCGAAGTGAGAATGGCTGCGCCATACGCACAAGTGCGTCATAAATCGCGCCGTCGCCGTGTGGGTGATAACGAGCCATCGTGTCCCCAGTAACGCGGGCGCACTTAACGAACGGACGATCAGGGCGGAAACCCTGTTGTTCCATGTCCCAAATGATGCGGCGGTGCACTGGCTTGAGTCCATCACGCACGTCGGGCAATGCGCGCGACATGATCACGGACATTGAGTAGTCAAGGAACGAACGTTCCATTTCGTCCTGCAATGGAACAGGCTGAATCTGATCAAACAGATTTGGGTTGTCACTCATATGTGGTTCCTGCCCGTATTAGAAGTCGAGGTTGCGCACGTCACGTGCGTTGGTGGTGATGAACTTCTTGCGACTCTCGACGTCATCGCCCATGAGGACGCTGACGACTTCGTCTGCAATTGCTGCTTCTTCCACAGTGACTTGCAACAATGTGCGCGTCATGGAATCCATGGTGGTGCTCTTCAGCTCTTCCCAGTCCATTTCGCCCAGACCCTTGAGGCGCTGGAATTCTTTTTTATGGTTTGGTCGCTCTTCAAGGAATGCAGTCTTTGCAGCATCGTCCTTGAGGTACACCTTTTCTTTGCCGACTTCTGTCGAGAACAAAGGCGGCTGCGCGATGTAGACATAGCCGGCTTCC
>JBILBZ010000140.1:0-3622 GCA_044353425.1 Ilumatobacteraceae bacterium
GTCCAGAATTCCGCCATAGGTGCCATCGTAGGACGCGAGCAGACAGAATGAAGGGGTGCGCGTTGCCTACACCTTTGAACAATGCTGGCATCGCGTGCCCGGAGGGACCGGAATCTCGGCCATTGAAGTGGCAAAAGAGCTCTCCCTCATAGAAGGTCTCGACCTCTACGGAGTGGCCGGCCGACACCGTCGTCCGCCCACTGAGGGTTTCATTCCTCCCGTGAAGGTGGCAGCTCTGCCGTTTGGCGGACCCATTCTTTATGAAATGTGGACGCGTCTTCGGTGGCCAAAGGTGGAGTCTGTCATTGAAGGCCTCCAACTTGTTCATGCCACAACAATTATTCCGCCTGCGACAGATTTACCCCTTGTGGCCACGATTCATGATTTGGCCTTCATTCGTCACCCTGAATTTTTCACAGCACGTGGCAACAAAATGTTCACTCGCAGTCTGCGCATTTTGCAAGATCGTGCTTCACTGATCTTGTGCTCGTCGATGAGCACATATCGAGATTGTTTGTACGCCGGTTTTGAGGAGTGGCGTTTGCGTCATGTTCCCCTCGGTGTGACAACTCATGTCATTACTGAAGCTGATCGCAAGCGAGTGCGTACTGCGTATTCGTTGCCCGATGACTTCATTCTTTTCGTTGGGACATTAGAACCACGAAAAAATCTCGCACGTTTAGTTGAAGCACTGTCCTCGATGAGCGGTGCTCCGCCACTGATTGTCGTCGGAATGGAAGGGTGGGGCGAGGCAGCACCACTCGAAGGACACGACGTACGCTTCACAGGGTTCGTGCCATCGGAAGATCTGCCCGCGCTGTACAACTTGTGCACGGTGTTTGCGTTTCCTTCCATCATGGAGGGGTACGGATTGCCAGTCATTGAGGCGATGGCGCATTGCGCACCAGTTGTGACATCTCGTGGAACATCCACCGAAGAAGTGGCAGGGGGAGCAGCCGTGCTTGTTGACCCACTTGACCTGACATCCATTGCATCGGGAATCCGTGAAGCCTTGGCAAACCGCGATGCATGGTCATCGCGCAGTCTGGATCGCGCGGCGCAAGTTCCCTGGTCGGAAACAGCACGCCTCACATTCGCTGCATACTCCGAATTGGTGGATGAAACGTGAGCCGTGTTCGCATCGCCATGAATTTGTTGTGGTGTGTGCCTGGTGTTGGCGGCAGCGAGGAATACCTCGTGCGTCAACTATTGGGTCTTTCCGAAATTGATCATGACTATGACATCGAAATATTTGCTCCTCTTGGCTTCTCACAGCGTCAACCCAAAATCGCATCCTTGTTTACCGTTCACGAAGCATCGAATGATTGTTCCAGGCGCGCAGTTCGCATTTGGCTCGAACATACGTGGCTTGCCAAGAAGACTCGTGGGTTTTCCTTAGTGCACCATGGCGGGGGCACTTTGCCACGACGTGGCAATGCAAACACTTTGTTGACGATTCACGACATTCAATGGATTGACTATCCGCACTATGTCTCTTCTGTGAAGTTGCGTTATTTACGCCGCGTTGTTCCGTCGTCCGTTGGCCGTGCATCGCGTGTCGCTGTTCCTTCTCGATTCGTCGCAGATTCGCTAACAAAGGCATTCGGAACTTCATCAAAGAAAATTGGCGTGGTTCGCCATGGTTTGGAGAGTGACCTCAGCACAACTGTGTCAGAGGAATCAGAGCTTCGTGCAAAGTTTTCGTTAGGGGATGGCCCGGTTCTTGTGTTTCCCGCGATCACGCATCCACACAAGAATCATCTTTTTTTGTTGCAGTTGTTGGTGAATGGTGGCGATGCATGGCAGGACCCTTCACTGCGTATCGTCTTTGCTGGCTCTGAAGGCTCGCATCATTCTCAGGTGTTGTCGTTTATCGCCGACCACAATTTGGGTTCTCGAGTGATACTTCCTGGACGTGTTCCAAACGAAGACCGCAATGGTTTGCTAAAGATGGCAGATGCCATGGTGTTTCCCAGTGAGTACGAAGGCTTTGGTGCGCCGGTGATTGAGGCAATGCGGATGGGAGCCCCAATCATCAGCAGTGATCGAGCAAGCCTTCCTGGTGTCATTGGCGATGCTGGTCTTGTAGTGCCGCTCACCGTTGAAGCATGGTCCGATGCTCTGAGAGTTGTTCGCCAACGTCGCGAAGAACTCGTTGCGTTGGGCCATTCACGCTCACAACTCTTTACTGCAGCATTGTCTGCCACCGACTTGGTGGAGCAATATCGCATCGCATTGAATGGTCAACAATGAGTCGTCCCATCGTTGTCCTTGTTCCGCACTTCGCACCCGACACTGCACCGACAGGGGAAGTCATTACGCGCATTGTTGATGAGTTCATCGCTGCGGGTCAACGCATTCATATCGTGACGGCGTTGCCGTGGTACCGCACACACGCCATCGAAGAAGGGTGGACAGGACGCCTGATTCGTCGAGAGCGCACAGCGTGGGGATCCATTATTCGAATTCATCCATTTCCTGGAAAGAGCAAAAGCAATTTGTTGCGTCGCGCCGTTGGTTTCGCAGGCTTCAGTGCAATCGCTGGTGTATGCACATTGTTTGCGGGTGGTATTCATCGACGCCCTGCGGCAATCATTTCGATGTCGCCACCGCTGACATTGGGCCTCACGGGTTGGCTTGCTGCTCGACTGCGATTCACAACAGCAATCTTCAACATTCAAGATGTCTTCCCTGATGCTGCGATTGAAACCGGAGCCATCACAAACAAGCGCATCATCTCTGCTGCACGATGGCTTGAGCGAATCAGCTATCACAGGTCGGATGCTGTTGTTGTTTTGTCGGATGATCTTCGCAACAATGTGGTGGCGAAAGTATCTCCGCGTCATGTGAACAAAATAAAGGTGATTCCAAACTTTGTTGATGCTGATCGCATCGTTCCAATGGATCGCATGACGCCGTACCGCCAAGAACTCAATATCGGTGCTGAATTGGTGGTGATGTATGCCGGCAACGTCGGATACTCACAATCACTAACAATGATGTTGCACGCTGCAGAACACATGCCGAATGCAACCTTCGTGATTAACGGCGATGGAGCAGCACGGGCAGATCTAGAAGCGCAAGCGTCGGGGCTCACAAACATCCGTTTTGCTGGCTACCAACCTCGTGATCGAGTGGGAGAAGTTCTGGCCTCCGGAGACATCCATGTCGTCCCGCTACGAACTGGCCTCGGAGCCGTCAGTGTTCCTTCAAAGACGTACAGCATTCTTGCTGCGGCTCGACCTGTGGTGGCCGCAATCGATCCTGGTACAGAAGTCACTCGCATCCTCGACGAGAGCGGAGCTGGTATCTCAGTTGTTCCTGACGACAAAGATGTGTTCACCACTGCGCTACAGAACATGGTTGCGAACATTGAGGAGGCGCGCGAACAGGGGAGAAAAGGCCGACAATGGGTCGAAACCCATGTTTCTCCTGCTGCGGTTGCTCACTCGTATCTCGCTTTGATCGCTGATATCGGAGTGTGAGCACCTGTATCACCTCTCAACGGGTAGCCTTTCCTACTCGTGGCTAGTGGTTCATCAGCAAAAAAAGTCGCCCGTCTCGCTCAGAAGGGCAAGGGTAAGAAAGTGCGCTTCCAAGGCGGCACTCTTTTCCCATCGAT
>JBILBZ010000141.1:0-3613 GCA_044353425.1 Ilumatobacteraceae bacterium
CTGAGATACGAGTACATGTCTTCCACGACGAGCGAAGCGCCTCGTTCGCAGCCCTTGGTATCGGTCTTTCCACGAACACCCCGGCAATTCTCCTGTGCACATCGGGAACAGCTGCCACTCACTTCCATGGTGCTGTTGTTGAAGCTCACCAGAGCAATGTGCCGATGATTGTGTGCACTGCGGATCGACCACCAGAGTTACGAGATGTTGGTGCGCCTCAAACCATTGAACAAACGCAGTTATTCGGCACTGCAGTTCGGTGGTTCCATGATCCAGGCGTGGCATCGATGGATGCATCTTCGTCGTGGCGGTCACTGGCTGCACGGAGTGTGTCAAATTCGATAGGGGCACGTCCAGGGCCAGTGCATTTGAACCTTCCTTTCCGTGAACCACTTGTTGGTACTGCAAGCGCACTTCCGAGCCGTCGCAGCGCGGGTGTGTCGCGTGTTGTGAGGCCGGCTTTGGTCTCCGAGACAGACGTGTTGCCCGTATTTGAGTTGATCAATGGCAAGAAAGGAATCATTCTTGCGGGTCGTGGGGCAACACCAGAGGTGCTGTCGTTGGCGAAGTCTCTGGGGTGGCCGGTGTTCGCCGATGCACGTAGTGATCTGCGGGAATGTGACGAGAACATTGTTGTTGCGTTTGATTCAGTTCTTCGCTCAGGTCGGTTTGCCGATTCCCATTTCCCAGAAGTCGTCGTACGTGTGGGTGAACCAGCTGCATCAAAGGTGACTGCGCAGTGGTTGCAGCGCTCAGGGAGCGTTGTAGTTCAGTTGCAGAACACCGAGATGGTGATCGACCCGGATCATTCCGTTTCTCTGACATTTGTTGCCGATATTGCTCAAGCAGTCACAGTTCTTGCATCGATGGTTTCCCAACCTGTCGAAGATTGGCTGTTTGACTGGTCGTCAGCAGAGACCGCTGCGCAGAAAGCAATTGATACTTGGTGCTCGAACAACTGGTCAGAACCAACGAATGCACGAGTGGTCACATCCTCAATGAAGCAGGGAAACAATCTGGTGGTCTCGTCATCGATGCCAATTCGCGACGTGGAATGGTTCGGCTCTGTCACGCCAGGTGTCCAAGTGTTCTCCAACAGAGGAACTAACGGGATTGATGGGGTCATCAGTACTGCAATCGGAGTCGCACTCGGAACTGGGGTTCCCACCACCGTGTTGATTGGTGATGTGGCCTGCGTTCACGACTCCAACGGCCTCTGGGCTCTCATGCAAAGAGACATTGATCTCAAGGTGGTTGTCACCAATAACGACGGCGGAAGCATCTTTTCCTTCCTTCCTCAAGCTGGTGTAGTCAGTCCTGAAACATTTGAGTTGTTGTATGGAACTCCACATGGCGTGTCATTTGAAAACTTGGCGTATGCACACGGCGTGCCATTCAAACGAGCAACACATGCTGCAAGTGTCGCGGATTCATTGAATGAATCAGGAACAATGTTGATCGAAGTTCCCTTTGATCGTTCGATGAACGTCTCGCAACACGAGGCATTGAATGCATCAGTGGTGCAGGCAGTCGAAGCCGCTACGGCCTAACAATCGCAGAAAGCATCGCCTGAAACTTTGCTTGTGTTTCGGCAAGTTCGGCGTACGGGTTACTTTCAGCAACAATGCCACCGCCAGCGAACAGGCGTGCGGTCCGTCGGTCCTCGGATAATTCAGCACAACGAATAGTGACTGCAAAAGTTCCGTTGCCGTCAGCGTCCATCCAGCCAACTGCTCCGCCGTAGTTGCCACGTTCCATTGGTTCAGTCTGTGAGATGAATTCCAGGGCTGCTGCGGATGGGTATCCGCCAAGGGCTGGTGTGGGGCACAGTGCCTTGAGGAGGGTCATCACATGCGCAGTGGGTTCGGTGAGCGCACCTTCGATGTATGTGCCGAGATGCTGCACATTGGCAACTGTGACGATCGAGGGTTCTGCTTCCCAGTCGAGATACGAGCAATACGACAGCAGCGTGTCGTGCACCATGTCAACAACCACTCGGTGTTCCACTTGGTTCTTCGTGCTTGACATCAATTCGTCGGCCAGTTGTTTGTCGGAGTCAGGGTCGCCAGTGCGCGGTGTTGTTCCGGCAAGCGGGCGACTTCGAACTTCTCGACCCGCTACTTCAATTAGTAACTCTGGCGACGCGCCAATCATGTCTCCGATGCAAAAGCGGTAACTACTTCCAAAAGATGCACGGAGACGAAGAAGGACGCTGTGTACGTCGATGGGCTCGTCTGCATGGACTTCAATATCTCGAGCAATGACGGCTTTCTTGAGCAATCCGTTGCGCACTGCATCGCGAGCGAGCGTGACGGCGTCAAGGTAGCGACCTACTGGTGTGCGTGCTCCGACTCGAAATGAGTTGCTGGATGGACGTGGAGGACGCGCTTGCGTTGCGTCTTGAAGAACGCGCTGGAGTGCGGCGTCGTCCACGTCGTGAGATGTCTCTCCAACAAGGGTCAGGGTGTGGGTGCCATCGGCTCGCTTGGCGAAGGTCGCTGATGCAACGACGAAGTGTGACTGTTCTTGAGGGAGAAAAGGAATGAGCCCGAAGGCAATGGGGCCAACCTGGGGAAGATCAAGTGCTGTGGTGTGACCGCTGTGCATTGAGTTGCTGAGTATTGAGCGAATTGCAGCATCGTTTCCTACTGCGCATACGTCGCGACCTGCATAACCCACCCCATCGCGAACGAAGAGGAGTCCGTCTCCTGCACACACATTGTTGAGGTCAAAGGGTGTGTCGACCAGAACTGTGCGATGAATCATGAATTACGGGTTCCGACCATCAGCTGAGTCAGCCCACCTGACAGTTGTGTGTGTTTAGCATCCGTGAATCCAGCATCTTGCAGCATCTTTTCCATGATGGCTCTATCTGGCAGATACACAATGCTCTTGGGGAGGTAACGATAAGCAGGGCCGTCACTCAGAAGCGCACCAATCTTTGGGACGATCTTGCCGAAGTAAATGTTGTTACCGAATCGAATGATCGGATTGTGAGGAATGCCGACATCAAGCAGTGCGATTCGTCCACCTGGCCTGATGACTCGGGCGCACTCGACAAAGAATTGCTGCAGGTCGACAAGATTTCGCAGTGCGAATCCACAAATGATTCCGTCAACTGAATGGTCGGGAACTGGGAGACGCAAGATGTCTGCTTGAGCACGAGGTGCCCCGCTGCGATCATTGGCCAACATTCCGTAGGACAGATCCATCGCAATGGGTGAGAGACCAGCCTTGCGAAGGTCAATACAGAGGTCTCCGGTACCTGCAGCCAGGTCGAGTACTCGCGAGCCTGGGGCTAGTGCGAGGTCGCGTACCGCACGACGGCGCCAGCGAGTGTCAAGACGGAAGGTCATCACGCGGTTGACGAGGTCATATCGTGGCGCGATGGCGTCGAACATATTGCGAACCATCCGAGCCTTCTCATCCCCTTGGGGGAGGTCTGCGGTGTCCCAGGTGGGCTTGGGGGACTTCTCTGCACTGTTCACACCGGTAAGGCTAAGCGGTGGTGTTCCTGACTATTGCAACTTGACTCGCTGTCTTTGGTCACGGGGCATAAGAATGAGCGAACTCAGTGTCAACAGGGGAGACGCCAGATGATCGATTTCACACT
>JBILBZ010000142.1:0-3606 GCA_044353425.1 Ilumatobacteraceae bacterium
GCGCGCGTGTTGTTGATGACACACCGTTTGACGACGACTTAGAAGAGCGACTTCGTCAAGCACGTATTCGTCTCGTGTTGTCGGTCGTGTTGTCGGTTCCTGTTGTTGCTCTCAGCATGGTGATGCCTTGGCAGTTCAGCGGATGGCAATGGTGGGCAATGGGTCTGTCGCTACCCGTTGCAACGTGGGGCGCATGGCCATTCCATAAAGCGGCATTCAAGAACGCATGTCATGGCACTACATCAATGGACACGTTGATTTCTGTCGGTGTGATTGCAGCAACGCTGTGGAGTATCTGGGCGCTCGTATGGGGCAGTGCACTCGATGAGACGATGGTGCACGACGGATTAACGATGACGCATGC
Organism: Ilumatobacteraceae bacterium; assembly: GCA_044353425.1. GTDB lineage: Bacteria > Actinomycetota > Acidimicrobiia > Acidimicrobiales > Ilumatobacteraceae > UBA2093. The sequence continues at coordinate 365 of JBILBZ010000142.1, forward strand.
CGGCACTGCCCATGTGTATTTCGAAGTGGGCGCCACAGTGACTGCGTTCATTCTGTTGGGTCGATACCTAGAGATGCGAGCAAAGAACACCGCGGGTGATGCACTGCGATCTCTTCTTGCGATGGGCGCAAAATATGCAACCGTGCTTCGTGACGGCGAAGAAGTGTCAATTCCTGCATCAGTCGTTCGCGAAGGCGACATCTTGGTGGTGCGTCCTGGAGAAAAGATCGCAGCTGACGGTGTGGTGGAAGAAGGAACCTCCAGTATCGATGCCAGCATGATCACGGGTGAAAGTGTTCCTGTCGATGTCTCTGTCGGTGACAACGTCACCTCCGCAACAGTGAACCAAAATGGTCGATTGCTGGTGCGTGCGACACGAGTTGGTGGAGAAACAACTTTTGCGCGAATGGCCAAATTGGTGCGTGATGCGCAGGCCACGAAAGCTCCCGTGCAAAAGGTCGCCGACAAAGTCTCCTCTGTTTTTGTTCCAGTTGTATTTGCGATCAGTGCTGCCACATTGGCTGCGTGGCTCATTCTCGATGGAGATGTTGAAAAAGCCTTCACGGCTGCGGTTGCTGTTCTCATCATTGCGTGTCCATGTGCACTCGGACTCGCAACCCCCACCGCACTTATGGTCGGTAGTGGCCGCGCCGCACAGATGGGCATCGTGATTAAGGGCATTGATGTTCTGCAGAGCACGCGCCGCATTGACACTGTGATCCTTGACAAAACCGGCACTGTCACAACGGGTGCAATGACTCTCGCCAACATCGTGTGTGCCGAGGGTGTCACGCGCGAATCTGCATTGCGCTACGCAGCAGCCGTGGAGAAGGGTAGTGAGCACCCGATTGCGCGCGCCATTGTCTCTGCTGCCGAGGCTGAAATTGGTGAACTTCCAAAACTTGATGAGTTCGAATCAATGCCTGGTGTTGGTGCTGCTGGTCGCATCGGTGGCGTCATCGTTTTGGTGGGTCGTGAAGAGATGTTCACGAATCGCCTGGTCATTATCCCGTCATCTCTGAAGGACGCACTCGCAACCGCACGAGCAGACGGGCAAACAGCAATTCTTGTGAGCTGGGATGGCCGTGCAAATGCCGTTGTGTGCGTCTCTGATCAGCCAAAGCCAACAAGTGCTGAAGCGATCGCAGCTCTGAAGTTGATGGGTCTTGCCCCGGTATTGCTGACCGGTGACAACAGAGCAACTGCAGAAGCGATCGCGTTGTCTGTGGGCATCGACACCGATGAGCACCACTTGTATGCAGGCGTGATGCCTGATGAGAAGGTCGCAGTCGTGAAGGACTTGCAAGAGCGTGGCTACGCGGTTGCCATGGTGGGTGATGGCGTGAACGACGCCGCTGCACTTGCACAGGCAGATGTGGGCATCGCCATGGGCGGTGGCACCGATGTTGCGATGCAAGCAAGTGATCTCACCATCGTGAACGGAGACCTTCGCTCTGTGCCGGATGCAATTCTTTTGTCGCGCGCCACATTGCGCACTATTCGTACCAATGTCTTCTGGGCATTCGCTTACAACGTGGCTGCTATTCCACTCGCTGCTTCTGGCCGACTGAATCCGATGTGGGCCGGTTTAGCAATGGCGTCATCGTCAGTGTTCGTGGTGACAAATAGTCTGCGTTTGCGGCGAGTACAACTCGCACGTTAACGAACGCTAATTATTTAGTAGTACTCGTCGTACTTCATCAACGGCATCCTTGCGGTGCTGACGGACTGTTCGAGGCGACACTCCTTCCACTGCAGCGATATCTCGACTGTGCTCTCCGTTCGCAAGACGATTTAAAAGTTCAATGTGATGTGCCTTGACTCCGCTTTCTTCTGCTTCGGCCATTGCGTTATCAAAGTCCTCTGAATCACTATGTGTTTGTTGGTATTCAAAAGTTTCTTTCAACATTTCGTCACCCACTTGTTGTTCCTTCACGCGCTTGAGTCGGTGTTGACGAACAAATGCGTAGTACTCAGTGTCCTTCGCGATGTTGGCTGCAATCTTCCGAGGTCGTCGCTGATGGGGGAAGGTTCGAATAATCATCCATGCTGTGCCAACAGCATCATTGATTGCCATTTCTAGGCCACCTTGGAAGACACGGCTACGGCGACGTGCCATGTTCATGATGGAAGGCATCATGCGATGAAGGACAATGCGGGCTGCAATCTCATCGTGTTCCGCCTCTCGGACTAGGTGCCAGAGAAACTGATCACCATCCGTGTCATCAATCGCTCGACCAAATCCGGCGAGTTCCAACACCTCGTCAAGGTGCTCTACGTGGCGGGGCATGAAGGCCCATGAGTTCACATGACGCACGATGGCGGGCCGGCGGGCGTAACGAGCCCATTCATCGATGATCTGGCGACTGGGGCCTGATGCGACAGTGGTCCACACCAGTTGGTCAGGTGGGGGAGACGCCGGGGGTGTCGAGGTGGGTGGAGCAGTGGAAGTGGGTGTGTGTGCCATGTGGGGCACAGTGCGGAAAACCCCTTACCCATAAAGGGTTCTGAGGTCTCACCCAGAGTCTCACCGCTGGGCAATACTTTGCAGATGCGCATCACATTGCCCTCCGGAACCGAAGCATTCATGGTCCAGCACCCGAATCCGAAGATGGGTCTTGTCATTGCGCCCGACATCTTTGGTTTGCGCCCGCTCTATGAAGAAATGGTCGAACGGCTTTCACATGAATGGGAAATGTCGGTGATCGCAGTTGAGCCGTTCCCTGGAAAGAGCGTTGATGAGTCGATTGACAGTCGTGTTGCAGTGTTGCCACAACTCAATGACAGCGACAACATGCGCGACCTATTGGAAGGTGCAGATGCGTTAGGGACAGCAACAACCGGACTCATCGGATATTGCATGGGTGGCATGTACTGCTTCAAAGCAGCTCTCAACGAGCGCTTCGTTCGCATCGCTTCGTTCTACGGAATGATTGTGATGCCACCGACGTGGAAAGGTCCGGGGCACAGGGAACCTCTTGCATGTCTTCTCAACGGGTATGCAGACAATGTCCTTGCAATTCTTGGTGGAGAAGATCCATACACGCCTGAAGCAGACATTGCTCAATTACGTGCAACAGGTGCACAGATTGCGTTTTACCCTGAAGCGAATCACGCATTCGCGCATGATGCATCTCGCCCGTCCTACAGAAAAGATGACGCAGACGATGCTTACGCAAAAACGAAAGATTGGCTACTCAGCGCTCTGCGTTGAATGTGAAAAACATTGCAATAACGCAATG
>JBILBZ010000036.1:0-11831 GCA_044353425.1 Ilumatobacteraceae bacterium
TGATCAAAATTCACCTCTACGGAAGCTTTTACGGATGCAGAGCTGCATTGCGTCACATGCAACCACAACGGTCCGGTCGCATCGTCAACATGTCGTCAGCCCTCGGGCTGTATCCGTCATCTGGTGCTCCGCACTATTCCGTCGCTAAAGCAGCAATTATCACTCTCACAAAGACTGTGGCAGAGGAAGTCGCAGGGCTGGGCATCAACGTCAATGCAATCTGTCCCGGATACATCGACACGCCACTTCTCACTCCATTTAGTGAAGTCATGAAGGCCGGAATCACCATGCGGATCGGCAAGGGCTATATGGGAGAAGCATCTGACATCGCAGAAATGGTTCGTTTCCTTGTCGGACCTGAATCTCGCTATTGCACTGGCGATGTCTTCACGGTGTCAGGTGGCTACCGCTGATGCCGACACTCTTCACTCGCATTCTGAATGGCGACATTCCAGGCACATTTGTCTATCGAGACGATCAGTGTGCAGCATTCCTCAGCATTAACCCGTTGGCAGATGGGCACGTTCTTGTCGTGCCTGTTGAAGAAGTGGACCATTGGGTCGACCTGTCCCCCACACTTTCCGAACACTTGTTTAAAATTTCTCATCACCTCGGAATTGCGATACAGAAAGCATTCCCTTGCGAACGAGTAGGCATGATCATCGCTGGCTACGAGATCAATCATTGCCACATTCATCTCATTCCAACACAGAACATCGGACAATTCAATTTTGCGAATGCTGCATCAACAGTCCAACGTGACGTTCTAGAGCAACAGGCATCAAAAATTATCAATGCCTTAGAGAATCTCTAGAAGAGCGACAGCTCTCCCGATCCATCTTCTGGAGGAAAATCTTCTTTCAACAGATCTGAATCGTTATTGCGAACAGAGTTCACACGAGTGGAGACTCTTACAGTTGCAAATCGGGGCTGATGATCAGGTGCAAAGAGTTCGAGTGGAGGTTGTGATGCGGACATCCACTCCACGGCATCTTGTGAAGTGAACTCCACTGCGCTTCGATCATGTATCGCTGAGAGATCTTCAACGCTGTCACGAGTGATTAATGAAAACGTGCGACCCTCATCAACGATTGGTGAATCACTCCAAATTCCCGCAGCGAGCATCAAGTGACCATCGCTGCGACTCACAAAGTACGGAATCTTTGCCTTTGGGTTCTCGCGATTCCATTCATAAAAGCCATTCATCGGAATAATGCAACGATGTCTCGGAACAAGTCCTTTAAAGGATGGCTTCTCGGTAATGGTCTCCGACCGCGCATTAATCATCTTGGCGCCAATGCTCGCATCCTTAGCCCAAATCGGGATGAGCCCCCATCGCATGACATCAACAATCACTTCATCTCCAACGACACGCAAAATCGGTACGACATGGGTCGGGGCAACATTGAAGTTCCTTAGTAGAGGTCCATCGAAGTCCGGAACACGAAGCGTGAGACCAAACTCACTGACTGAATTACCAATCTCATCAATGAGGTCTTGCGTTTTGAAGTTGCCGACGAATCTGCCGCACATAGCAGTACACCTTATTGAAGGTCTGTGACCCCAGAGTCCTTAGGGACGAGGGCCTGCAACCTTCGGATAAAAGGTCTCAATGTGCTTGGGTAAGCTGTTCTTCACGAATGCAGAAGTGTCATCTGCCAGAACCTCAGGCAACCCAGCAACAACTCCGTCCAATGTGCGTTCCACCACCTGCTCAGGCGATGTCTTAGGCATATCTACGCCAGCAGCCATATCGGTATCAATGAATGCCGGATGCACTGCAACGACAAGTGTCCCCTGGCGAGCTAGTTCGAGACGCAAAGCATTTGTTAATGACCAAGCTGCCGACTTTGACATTGCATAGGTTGCAACTTCTTTGATTGACATCCAAGACACTGCAGAAAGGACATTGACAATAACCCCACCACCATTCGCAGCAAGAACTGGCGCGAAAGCCTTTGACAAATTCATCGGACCCCAGACATTGGTCTCGAACTCGGCTTTGGCATTCTCCAATGAGTTTTCTGCAAGAACTCGGGACCCGATGACGACACCTGCATTATTGACCAACATCGTGAGGTCATTGCACTGTGCGACAGCGGCCTCAATGTCAGCGGCATTAGTCACGTCAAGCTTGATGGGAATTGCTCCACTGTTCTTCACAGACTCGGGCGAACGCGCCCCGGCGTACACCTTGGCTGCGCCGCGATCGAGAAGCTGGCGCACATACTCGGCACCAAGACCTCTGTTTGCGCCTGTCACCAGGACGACTGCACCCTCAATATTCATCAGCCAACCGCTCAATTCTTCAGTTCTATTGGTCGGGCTGGCGGGATTTGAACCCACGACCTCTTGTCCCCCAGACAAGCGCGCTAACCAAGCTGCGCTACAGCCCGAATGAGTGACAACTCTATCGGCAGGAGTGTTCAGTCCCTAGACGAAGATGGCAACGACTCGCCAACCGAGATACAGACACAACAGCCCCACCAAAAGTTTGAAGTGCCATGGAATCTTCTCGCCATCTAACCCGGCAAGTTTCTTCAAATCCAGTTCATCGGCAGTAATTCGACCAGAGACAGTTGGAGTCTCCAGCCTCTCACCACAATCAGGGCAACTCCCCTGCGCAGTCATTGCGGACGGTGCGAGATAACGAGCGCAGGGTTCACACCATGGCATCGCTAGTCACCCTTTCGGCGAACTCGCAATTTCAAAGGAGTTGAGCCAAAATCACATGCTTCGCGAATGGAACGCTCGAGATAGCGAAGGTACGGCTGTGGGAGATCACGATTGACAAACAAGGTAAAGGTCGGTGGATTCGCTGCACCTTGTACGGCGAACATCACCTTTGCTCCACCTACAGCGGGCTGCTTCTGCTGCGCCTCGGCGATGATGCGATTGACATCACGAGTTGGAATCTTGCGATGATATTGATCAATCGCATCCTGCAGTACGGGGCGCAACTTATGAACACCTTTTCCAGTGAGAGCAGAGATCTTCAGAACGGGTGCATCATCAATGAAATACAGCATTCGTGCAAGATCAGCTTCCACCTTGCGGCGATCTTCAGAATCAAGAAGTTCCCACTTGTTCATCACGATCAGAATCGGACACCCTGCGACATCAACGCGCTCGGCAAGTCTCTGATCTTGGCTGGTGACTCCCACCGTTGCATCAATCACGAGCATTGCAACGTCTGCTTCATCGATGGCACGAAGCGCACGAACGAGGGAGTAATACTCCGCGGAGTCATCAACCTTGCTGCGCTTACGCATGCCGGCAGTATCAACAAAAATCAATGGACCGTCTTCGGTTTCCACCAACGTGTCAATTGCATCACGTGTGGTTCCTGGAAGGTCATGAACGATCGAACGTTCCTCGCCTACAAGACGGTTAAACAGTGTGCTCTTTCCAACATTCGGACGCCCGACGAGCGCAACACGAGGAACACCGTCTGCTCCAACCGGCTCCACTCTCTCTTCAGGACGATCAACACGTGGAATACGTGCAACAACTTCATCGAGGAAGTCACCGGAGCGTCGGCCATGCAAAGCCGAAACTGTAAATGGCTCACCCAGGCCGAGCGACATGAACTCCCAACGCTCCGCTTCACGGCGTTCGTTGTCGGCCTTGTTCGCAACGAGAAGCACTTCTACTTTGCTCCGACGAAGCCACGCAGCGATGAGTTCATCTTCATCAGTGACGCCAACAGAAGCATCAACCATGTAAATCACCAGATTCGCTTCGCGAACTGCCTCTTCGACTTGTCGACTGACCTTGTCATCGAGTTCAGACCCGTGCGGCATCCATCCACCAGTATCAACGATCCAGAATTCAATTCCGAGCCACGACGCAAGACGTTGATGACGATCACGAGTCACTCCTGGTTGGTCTTCAACGATTGCAGCGCGTTCGCCAATCACGCGATTGAACCAGGTGCTCTTACCGACGTTGGGACGCCCGACAATCACCACTGTGGGGAAATCAATTGTCTCGTCAATGTCAGTCACGACTGTTCTCTTTTCTTGCGGCTTCCAGCCGTTGGCGCAAAGCAACGCCACTAGTGGCAATCACCTCGATGTCGAAGTCCTTCGACAGATCGCCCACTGTGACCCCGTCCAAAAAAACACCGTCATTGAGACACACATCAGGCAATAGATAGACATTCTCGCGCCCATGAGCCCGAAGCGCACCCTGAATGTCAGCAAATGTCATCAAACCTGCCACAGCCGTATTGCCCCCAAAATGGCCATTCGGCACTTCTATGACGGGGATATGGGCAAGATCGGTGCCTTCCAGCAACTTCCGAAACATCGAGGCACCGTAGGGGCCAGAGACAATCGCAGGCACTTTTGTGGACCGAGTCCGGGGACTGAGAGAAACCGACACCGGCTTTGAAACTCGCAGAGATGTCTCCACCGCTGGGTTCACAGGCCGCACATAGTCGGTTGGAGAGCCGTTATCGACCGACGCAAAGAAACCGTCATGTCGGCCACTGACGTCAGGACCAAGACCGTTGAAGGACTCAACGAAAGACCTCACCAGGCCAACACCATCTTCAAGCATTGGATACTCGCCGTAGTGCTCTGCAGGCGGCACCTCGCGATTGGCAACAAGATAAAACTCGTCAGCGAGATGGATGGGTTGACGCTGCAACACGCTCTGGAAACGACGCTGCCACTCCTCCACCAAATCGATCACTGCGTTTGCTTCAGCCCGAGTTTGAAAACGCATACGACTCTCGCTGTTGAACTGAGAGAGACCTAGTGGAACGATCGCAATTGATTCAAGTTGTGGGAACTGCTCCAGTAACCCACTCAATGTTGACTCCAGGACCTGACCATCGTTTACTCCCGGACACAGAACGATCTGTGCACGCACATCAATATCGTTTTCAAGCATCAGGCGAACCCATCGAAGACTGAACCCACCGCGATTGTTGCGCAGCATGTCCGAACGCACGTGGGGATCAACAGCGTGAATACTCACATAGAGAGGTGAGAGTTTCTCTTCGATGACACGCTCAAGATCAGCTTCGGTAAATCGCGTCAGCGTGGTGAAGTTTCCGAAAAGAAAACTCAGTCGATAGTCGTCATCTTTTAAATAGAGACTGCGACGCATCCCTTTCGGCAACTGATAAATAAAACAGAACTCACAGTGGTTATCACAGGTATGAATCCTGTCGAACACCGCACTATTGATGGAGATACCAAAGGGCTCGCCTGCAACTCGCTCCACAACAATGTCGAGCGACTCGCGACCTCTCGCGATCTGTAAGTCGACCACATCAGATTCCACAAGCCGATGCCATTCAAGAATGTCCCGAGGCACAACCCCATTGACCAGCACGATTTGATCACCCACCTGAACCCCGGCCCTCAATGCCGCAGAGGGGGTCTGAACTGCAGAAACCTCAGGAAGGGCGTCGATTGCAGTGCTCACTCGTCACAGGTTACTGCCACCCCTCATCTGTAGTCTGTGAAGGTCCTATGTCAGTTGAAAAAGTGCTCCTGGCCTCCCCGCGCGGATTCTGCGCTGGAGTTGAGATGGCCATCAAAGCATTGGCCTGGATGGTTCGTTCTTTCGATGAACCCGTGTACTGCTACCACGAGATTGTGCACAACAAGATTGTGGTTGATCGATTTATTGACAAAGGCGTGGTCTTTGTTGATTCCATCGACGAAGTTCCCCTCGGTTCACCCATCATGCTGTCCGCCCATGGCTCTGCACCAGAAGTCGTCGCCGCGGCACGTGAACGCGGAAGCTACGTGGTTGATGCCGTGTGCCCCCTCGTCACGAAAGTGCACCATGAAGTGAAGACTCGTGCCGGCAAGGGATTCCACATTGTCTATGTCGGACACGAAGGTCACGAAGAAGCAGTCGGCACTATGGCTGTTGCTCCAGAATCGATTACACGAGTTGAATCTGTTGACGAAGTTGATGCCCTGCCCGTGTTTGACAAGCCAGTTGCGATGTTGGCTCAAACAACCCTCTCCCACCGAGAGTGGAGCGAAGTAGCGGTTCACGTCAAGACACGCTTCCCCGATGTGTGGACACCAGGTCGCAGCGATTTGTGTTTCGCCACCACGAATCGTCAAAGCGCACTCATGACAATTGCTCCACAAGTTGATGCGTTCATCGTGATTGGTTCATCCAACAGTTCAAATACACGCGCCCTTGAACGTCTTGCAGTTGAAGCCGGTTGCTCTCACGTGTACAGAGTCAACTCAGCTGACGAATTACCGTCCGATCTCACAGGCATCATCGGCGTGACCGCAGGTGCTTCCGCACCTGAAGAACTTGTCGAAGGCGTGCTCGCACGATTGAACCCCCTTCAAGGAGTTGAAGAGATTTTCGTGACCGATGAAGATGAGTACTTCCCACCTCCTCGCAATATTCGAGAGCTGCAAAGTTCAATTGACATGGCGATTACGGCGATGTCGGGCGCATCCCTCCTCGGCACACCAGGGCTTGATGATCGTTCACTTGCAGCAAGTGTGGTTCTTGAGGCACTCTCTGAATCATGATTTCTCCCACTCTTGACTCCCTTCGCATATTTCTCCACGTCTCGGCCGTGGCTGTTTGGCTCGGTGGGCAAATAGTTCTTGCCGGCTTGGTACCGACGATTCGCACATCGGCACCCGACGCACTGCCCAAAGTTGCCCAAGCATTCGCAAGGGTCGCGTGGCCAGCAATGATCGTCATCGTCTTCACCGGCATGTGGGGATTAAGCGCATCATCGGCATCCGATTCCGACACTGCCTACATGGTCACGTTTGCACTGAAGATGGTGATGGTTTTCATTGCCGTTGCAGCAACGGTTGTTCATTCCCAAGGAAGCAGCAAAGCCGCGAAGGCAATCGGTGGAGCACTTGGTCTCCTCGGATCACTCCTCGCGGCTTATGCAGGAATCTTGCTAGCCCACGTGGGCTAACTCACACCAGATTTAGTTGCGTGGAACTTTGCTCCATGCAACGTCACGATCAACACGAACGTCACCAGGCAAACCGAGGATGCGCTCTCCCAAAATGTTCTTCATGACTTCTGTGGTGCCGCCTTCAATCGAGTTTGCACGAGAACGAAGGAAAGCCTTCTGGATTCCTTCGAAGTTCATCGCCATCTCAGGACGCACCATCTCATATGAACCGTAAAGCATTCCTTCAGCACCCATCAGGCCAATCGTGAATTCATAGATGGCCTTATTGAGGTTTGCGCTTTCCATCTTTCCAATCGAACCTTCTGGACCAGGGGCACCCATACGACGCTGCGCATTCGCACGAATGTTCGTCAGACGATGCACTTCAGCGCGGCTCCACAACTTCATCAGTTCCTCAAGAGCTGCTGGGTCGCGCTGATCTTGCGGCAATGCCTTCCACGCCTTGATCGCATGCGCAATCGCACCGGAACCCTTCTGAGGAATAGAACCACCAATCGAGACACGCTCGTTCATCAATGTTGTGAGGCTTACGCGCCAACCGTCGCCAGGGTTACCCAACATCTCAGCAGCAGGAATACGAGTGTCAGTGAAATACACCTCGTTGAACTCAGCTTCGCCTGTCATCTGACGAAGTGGGCGCACTTCCACTGTGGGTGCGTGCATGTCGACAACAAAGGCTGTCAAACCAGCATGCTTCACCGCATCCGGGTCCGTGCGCACAACGAGAAGACCCCAACGTGAGAGATGCGCAAGTGTTGTCCAGACCTTCTGGCCGTTGCAGATCCATTCATCACCGTCTTTGACACCCTTGGCGGAAAGCCCTGCAAAGTCCGAGCCTGAACCAGGCTCGGAGAACAACTGGCACCACACTTCTTCCCCAGTAAAGAGAGGACGCAGGTAACGCTTCTTCTGTTCTTCACTACCCCACTCCACAACTGTTGGACCACACATGCCATGTCCGATCGGGTTACGCATCATCGCGTAGGGTGCACCAGCGGCATAGATGCATTCGTTAACAATCTTTTGAAACTTTGGCGATACACCAAGTCCCCCATGGCCCACGGGGAAATGAACCCATGCAAGGCCTTTGTCAAACTGCGCTCCGAGAAACTCGACGGCCGTCACTTTTGATGGCGGAAACTCAGCGAGCAATTCCTGGGCCAGCTGAAGGACGCGTGCGTCATCGATCTGGGTCTCTACAACACTCATATTTTCCCCCTGAGGTAAGCGTGACCCCGATAATAGAAGCCACTTGGGAGGGTCGGCGAACCGACTGATTTCTGAGGCACATGTGACCACCGTCATTCACTAGTTTGGTACCCATGTACCCAGGTGTCTACGCAGATCAGTATCCCGACCGTCCCGCAGTTATTCAAGCCGAGACCGGCGAAATCACCACCTACAAGGATCTCCATGAAGGTGCTGTGCGATTGTCCAACGTCTTGCGCTCCGCTGGATTCCAGCCTGGTGACCACATCGCCATCTGCATGGAGAACCATCCCCGTTATCTCGAAGTGATTTGGGGCTGCCATTACGCGGGATTGGTGTACACAGCATGTTCAAGCCGCCTCACCAAAGCAGAGCTCATTTACATCATCAATGACTGTGCAGCAAAGGGCTTCATCACATCAAAGTACAAAGCGGACCAAGCCCTTGAGGTGGCGGGCGACATCCCGAACGCAACCCTTCGACTCATGCTCGGCGGAACAGTTGCTGGGTACGACTCATACGAGGACACAGTCGCTCACGCATCAACCACTCCACTCGAGAACATGATTGACGGCACCGACATGTTGTACTCCAGTGGCACAACCGGAATGCCAAAGGGAATTACTCGCGCGTTCCCCGGAACCCCTATCGGTACTGCTGCAGGACTTGCAAGCGCAATCACTGATGGTCTTTTCCAATTCAGAGACGGCATGGTGTATCTCTCGCCTGCTCCGCTGTATCACGCAGCTCCACTTCGCTTCAATCTGTCCGTCATCGGGCGTGGCGGCACAACCGTCATCATGGAGCACTTCGACGCAGAGGCGTACATCAAGTTCGTCGAAAAGTACAAGGCAACGCACACTCAGCTAGTGCCCACAATGTTCATCCGCATGTTGAAGCTTGATCCAGCAGTCCGTGCCAAGTACGACGTGTCGTCTCTTGAGATTGCAATTCACGCAGCAGCGCCTTGCCCAGCTGAAACCAAGCGAGCCATGATCGAATGGTGGGGTCCGGTCATTCACGAGTACTACGCAGGCACGGAAGGCAATGGCTTCGTGTATTGCAATAGCGAAATGTGGCTGGCGCATCCAGGTTCTGTAGGTGTTGCTATTCAAGGCGTGGTCCACATTTGTGACGAGAATGGCGAAGAAGTACCTCAAGGAGAATCCGGCACGGTGTACTTCGAGGGAACTGCGGCATTCGAGTATCACAATGACCCTGAGAAAACGAAGTCATCACGTGACCCCAAGGGACGCGGCTGGTCGACACTTGGAGATGTCGGATACCTCGATGCTGACAACTTCTTGTACCTCACCGACCGCAAGGCGTTCATGATTATCTCGGGCGGAGTCAATATCTACCCACAGGAATCAGAGAACGTCCTCGTCAACCACGACAAGGTCGTTGACGTCGCAGTATTCGGAATTCCTAATGATGATTTTGGCGAAGAAGTAAAAGGCGTTGTACAGCCACGAACGATGCCAGCAAATGCTGAAGAAGCAGCCGCATTGGAAAAAGAATTGATTGCATATTGCAGGTCGCACTTGGCCGATATCAAGTGCCCACGAAGCATCGACTTCCGCGAAGAGTTGCCACGTCATCCAACCGGCAAGTTGTACAAGCGAATTCTGAAGGACGAATACTGGATGGCAGCTGGCCGGTCCATCTAATGCCACGCCATCCTTATCTGGACCACGAAGGCCCCATTGCTTTTGCACACCGTGGCGGAACATCCGCAGCACCTGAGAACTCGCTCAGAGCATTTGCAGACGCTGTAGCCCTTGGGTTTCGATACTTGGAGACTGATGTGCATGCCACTTCTGATGGTGTCCTAGTTGCTTTTCACGACAATGACCTCGAAAGAACGTGTGGCGAGAAACGAGCAATTGCGACAAGCACATGGAATGAATTGACCTCCGCTCGAATTGATGGCACAGACTCCATTCCCTTGCTTGACGACCTATTGGATGAATTTCCCGAAGCGAAGTTCAATATTGATTGCAAGGCAGATTCAGCCCTAGAACCACTCATCAAGAAACTGCGTCAGCGAGAGTGTCTTTCAAGAGTCTGCATTGGAAGCTTCAGCGACAAGAGGCTTGAAAGAGTTCGCGCCGAGTTCGGCACCACCGTCTGCACATCGATGGGACCGAAGGAGGTCGCAAAGTTGGTCGCACGTGCAACCTCACGGATTCCATTCACCCCGACCGAACATGCGCTGATGGCACAAGTACCGGTCAAACAAGGCCCTATCCCTGTTGCAACACAACGCTTTGTCGACGTCGCCCATGAACTGGGCATCCAAGTTCATGTGTGGACCATTGATGACCCCCTCGAAATAGCCCGATTGCTTGACCTTGGAGTCGATGGCGTTATGAGCGACGACACGCGAGCGCTTCGTGATGTCTTTATGGCTCGCGGACTTTGGTAACGAGCTTTCACAAACAATCGACCAGCAGCAATCGAACGACAACATGTTCGTATCTGCAAGCGTCGTGTCTCTTTCGCCGAGTAACATGATCAAAGAAAGTGCGATGGGGCCCCCCGACAGAATTGTCGTATATGGCGGCGTCGCGTTCTCAATTCATAGACAAATCTCACAGCAGACACTTTCGTGACGTCGTCATTCCATCATCATTTGTGCGAAGGAATTGCGGAAAGCGACAGTGTTCAATCTTCAGACTGGCACGAACATGAGCGAACCGCATTCATCGACATTGCTCGATTTTGACGATGTTTCCATGACATTCCCTGATGGCACGCCGGCTTTGCAAAATATTTCATTTTCAATCAATGCCGGTGAGTTTGTTACCGTCGTCGGCCCATCAGGGTGCGGAAAATCTACCCTCTTGCGCATCGCTGCGAATCTTGAGGCCAATACTGGTGGTACTTGCTCCGTCGATAGAGACAGCATCGGCTACGTGTTCCAAGACCCAACATTGATGCCTTGGCGAACAGTCCAAAGAAACATTGAATTGATCGCTGAACTTCACAAGGTTCCTAAAGCCGAAAGAAAGTCTCTTGCCGAGCAAGCCATCTCACTGGTGGGGCTAAAAGGCTTCGAAGAAAAATATCCTCGCCAGTTGTCGGGCGGGATGAAAATGCGTGCCTCTCTTGCTCGTTCTCTTGTGATGAAGCCGAATGTGTTCTTGTTTGATGAGCCATTCGGGGCATTGGATGAGATCACTCGAGAACGACTGAATGATGAAGTTCTTGATCTCTTTCAGTCAGAAGACTTTGCCGGACTTTTCATCACGCATTCAATCTCAGAAGCTGTTTACATGTCCACAAAAGTTCTCGTGATGTCATCACGCCCAGGGCGAATCATCGCAGAGTTTGATGTTCCTTTTGGCAGAAACCGCACACACGAACTGCGTTACCAACCCAAGTTTGCAGAATTATGTGGCGAAATTTCCAAAGCCTTGAGAGGAGCACACCAGTGACCTCCGAAAAAGAATCATTTACTTCTGTTGATGAGATAATCCCTGATGACAGAGCTGCCTTCAAGATCTCCGACTATGTCGGACCTGCAATTACCTTCGGACTCTTCATCGCTCTCTGGTATCTCATCTCCGGAGTTATTCTCCCCGAACACAAGCGGTTCCTGCTCCCCACCCCACATAAAGTCATCGACGAAGGATTCCTTGTGTGGCGAACGGGAGATCGGCGCGGAATTCAGCCCATTCTGCTA
>JBILBZ010000143.1:0-3565 GCA_044353425.1 Ilumatobacteraceae bacterium
AAATCGTTCCATTGGCCAAACCAATGCGTGCCTCACTCCCCTGTTTCCACGCAGGGAGTTCTTCAAATGGCAAGGCCTCAATAGTCGTGCTGAAAGCATCGGGGCGTTCCGAAAGCAACGCTTCGCACTGTTTCAACAAAGTTGGGTCACAGAAAACATGAAGGTCGAATCTCCCCTTGCACAATGATCGTCCAAAGGTGAGGTACTCCCCAACACTTCTTCGACGAGGCTCGTTCTCTAATTGCGCCAGGTCATAAAGAACAGTGACCACAATTGCCACCTCCAGGGAAAGAATGGCGCCCCCGACAGGAATCGAATCTGTTCTAAGCCTCAGATTCATTTGCCCTTGAGGGCAGAAATCGGACAAACACAGCAAGAACGGAGACGATTGAAAAACCTAAGCACCATCGGGGTGCAGCAGTCGCAGTTGGTGCCAATGTCACAACATAAGAAATCAATGCGCACGAAATCAGAAAAGGAAGCAACCAGACCTGGCGATTTTCTTGCCACTCTTCGTTGAGAATCTGAAAGAAGTTCTGAATGACTCCCTTGATTCCCAAACCCAGAAACACTGGGATCAACACCCACAACATCAGAATGGGTCTCGTTGGAATGTACTCAGGAAGCAGATCCAACCTGTGAATCACACCAAGAAGTTCAAATGAGTTCCGACCTGCAGAATCCCAGGACAAGAAAAGCAATACGCCGACTGCGATAAGCGCGATCACCGTGATTACTTCATTTGCAATTCGTAGCTTCAATTGCTTTGGCAATTCAGATCGCATGTCGGTCACATCCCTGATTCATTGGCTGGCCAACCTAAACAAAGAAGGGGCAAATCTCGGCCTCACCCACCTTAGTTCAGGAAAGCCCCTTAATGGGTTACTCTCTTTGGAGGATTTGGCTAAATAAAGCCAATAGTTTTCCTAAAAAGAAGAGCAGAGAATACTTTGAACCAACAAGTCTCAGAACTACGTGAACGTCTCTCTAAATCGATTGGTCATCTATCCAAAAGATTTCTCCCACTTGTACAGACGAAAAAAGCAAGAGTCTTGTTGCTGGTTTTGCTTCTGGGGATAGGAGCCCTGATCGTCACTGGACGCCAAGGTCAATCTGGTGCCGCCTCGCCAACAGAAGTTGCGGAAAAGTTGGTGAAGGCAATCGAAGATAGTGACGTTCTTGGCGTCATTGATCTCATGCACCCAGGCGAACGAGAACTTCTTCAAGATGCTTTTCTCGACGGTGCGAAAGAACTTGACCGCTTAGGAGTCATCAAGAAATCTTCCGAGTCTCAATCAACAAAACTTTCTGAATTCCGGATAGAAAATCTAGACATACAAGAGCGCTGCATTGCGGACGACATCTGCAATATCTCGTTAACTGGGTACATCTCTGGGGACGTCGACGGGCAAACTCCACTTGGCGAGGTCTTTCGGAATTCGTCAGCTTTTGAAGATATCGAGACAGTTGAAGATCTCATTGAGGAAGTCACTGGCTCAAGAGATTCTTCTATTCGAGAAGACTTTGAAGACATCACTTTCACAACAATCAAGTTTGAGGGGCGATGGTACGCATCAATCGGATTCACACTTGCAGAGCTGATTCGTGAGGACTCGAGCACATTGGAGAACGACTCGGGACTGTTGGCTTTCGGAAAAGAGTCACCTGAAGAAGCAGTCGATTCCTTCTTTAGAGCAATTGAAATCTTCGACGTTCGAGGTGTTGTCGAACAATTAGACCCCCGTGAATTTTCGCCAGCTCAAAGATACGCAGAACTATTCGTCAAATCCCTTAATCGCAGTATTCAAGATCAAATCTCAAATACTGACTTTGATTGGGACATCACAAAAATAACCACCGAAGTTGTGAAGAAGTCATCTTCAACAGCACAAGTAAGAATCAAGGACTTCTCAATTCGGATAGAAGAACAGGACTACTACGAGGGAAGAACAGAGATAGAAATAGACGTCACTCACAGTGGAGATGATGTTCGCCTTCTTGTCAGCGCTAACGGAGAATCTGAGCAATATCGCCTCAAAGACTTCATTAATGATGAGATAAGCAAATCGATTGTGGAATCGGACTATGAGGAGTTTTTACAAACCTTTATGTCAGTGACCACGCACAAACGCGAAGGCAAGTGGTTCGTTTCACCAATTTCCTCAGTCCTCAGGACAGTTCTCGAAATCTTGGGATACCTGGAACAAGATGATGTGAGACGACTACTAGACAAACTTGAATACGAGTAACTGACCACACAATGTTCTCACCTACACTGCCACCATGAGCTACACACTTGATCTCACCCAGAAACTCACAGTGATGAAGAACATCTGGCACCTCTCTCGCATTGATGGCCAGAACACTCCACTTGGAACCATTGAGCAGGCACGCATGAAGCTCAAGGAACAGGTGAAGTGCACACTTCCCGATGGCAATGGTTTGTGGTTTGTAATCAAGGCTCGTAGCGCACTGGAACTTGCTACCACCTATGACATCACTGATGGCACAGGTGTTCCTCTCGGGACAATGACGAAAGATTTCACCGCTTCGCTCGGGCGTTCTACCTTTCACGTAGAAACACCGACCGGGAACTGGACTGTTACCGAGACGAGTCAAGCACAGGCAATCATCCGTCGGGTGGTGGGTCTCGTCATTGATGTGCCGTGGTTGCTACGAGTGCAGTTCAGCATCCTGAATGCATCCGGACAACAAATTGGCCATGTGAATCGTGCCAACATGAAGATCAAAGACACCTACGAAATAAAAGTTGAAGATGACCTTCTTGATATGCGGATGGCAGCTGCAATCGGCGTAGCTGTTGACGCATTCATGAATCGCTAAGACAACACTGGTCATCAATTCGCACTGAGCGCCCCCGGCAGGAATCGAACCTGCGACCTGCGGATTAGAAGTCCGATGCTCTATCCAACTGAGCTACAGGGGCAACGGAGATAATTCTACCGAGGTCTGTTCAACAGAATGCCCCGAAGGAAGGAGAGCGCTGTGATCACGCTGATCATGCGCATCTGGTCACGCAACCCTGGGAGCGTGTTTGTGGCGCTGTAGGTGCTGCCGTCCGGCAAGGCCACCCCAATACATAAGGTGCCAGCAGGACGACCATCTTGTTCGTCGGGCCCCGCTACCCCAGTGAGGGCGATTGCCACATCGCTGCCGATGACTCGTCGTGCGCCCACCGCCATTTGCACCGCGGCTTCTTCTGAAACGACTGGGCCACGATCGACACCCAACAGGTCAAACTTCACTTCACTGGCGTAACTGATCACACCACCGCGAAACACTGCAGACGAACCAGGCACGTTAGTGATGCGTCCACCCACTAAACCACCTGTGACAGATTCAGCAACACCGAGAGTCCAGCCACGTTCTTGTAACAGTCCGAGCACGACGGACTCCATCGTTTCGCCATCAAGACCAAACACAAGGTCGCCAACAAGTTCACGCACCCTGGTTTCCCATTGCAACAACAGCTCATCGGCTTCCCATTGCGAATCTGCCTTGGCAGTGAGTCGCACTTTGATTCCTTCCCAACCACTAGCGAGAA
>JBILBZ010000144.1:0-3559 GCA_044353425.1 Ilumatobacteraceae bacterium
TTGATCCGAAGGGAATTGCACAAGTGGCACTGCGTGCATTGCGTGATGCTGTGGGCGACGACATGGTGATCATGGCAGACCTCTGCGTTGATGAATACACATCGCATGGTCATTGCGGCATCGTGGGCGCAGATGGCGATGTTGACAACGATGCAACGATTGAGATTTATTGCAAGGCTGCAATTGCACAGGCAACTGCAGGTGCGCATGTTGTCGCACCAAGCGGGATGATGGATGGCCAAGTCGGTGCGATTCGTGAAGCACTTGATGATGCTGGCTTCCAGAATGTCGCGATCATGGCGTACTCGGCGAAGTACGCATCAGCGCTATATGGACCTTTCCGAGATGCTGTTGATGTACAGATTGCTGGCGGCGGACATCGCAAGGGATACCAGCAAGATTGGCGTAACGCGCGCGAGTCGATGCGTGAGGTTTTCGAAGACATTGAACAAGGCGCAGACATAGTGATGGTGAAACCTGCCTTGTCATACCTTGATGTGATTGGTCAAGTACGTGCGTCAGTTGACACTCCGGTAGCGGCGTATCACGTCAGTGGTGAGTACAGCATGATCAAAGCAGCAGCAGAACGTGGCTGGATTGATCACGACGCTGTCGCATTGGAACATCTCACATCCATCAAGCGCGCTGGCGCAGACATCATTCTCACGTATCTCACGCGTTGGTTCGCAGAGTACTCATCTAAGTAGGAGTTCCTATGACGGGCACCATCCCATTCTGTGATCCCATTCGTTGTGAAGCGGCTGGCTGTGTTGCAACAGTGTGCAAAGGCGCAGGACTTGCATCCAACGAAGAAGTGTTTCGACGATCTGCGAAGGCAATTCCTGGCGGAGTGAATTCATCCATTCGTGCATTCAAGTCAGTCGGCGGGAACCCGTACATCGTCTCGCGTGCTGAAGGTGCCCGCGTGTGGGATGTTGAAGGCAATGATCTCATTGACCTCGTGCAGAGTTACGGCGCAATCATTCTTGGGCATGCACATCCGAAAGTGACAGAAGCTATTCGTGCTGCTGCTGGCGACGGAACGTCCTATGGTGCGCCAACACCACGTGAAATGAAGTTGGCAGAAGCAATTGGTGAGCGCGTCCCATCATGTGAGCGTGTGCGTTTCATGAATAGTGGAACAGAAGCCACAAGTACTGCAGTGCGTTTGGCACGTGGCGCAACAGGCCGCAAGCGGATTGTTACCTTCAATGGCAACTTCCACGGCGCAACTGATGCATTGCTCGCTGCTGGTGGCAGTGGTCTCGCAACATTGGGTCTCCCTGGTACGGCGGGTGTTCCTGAAGAGGCAGTTGCTAACACGTGGGTCGTTCCGTACAACGTGGTTCCCACCCTCGATGATGATGTGGCTGCTGTGTTTGTTGAGCCAGTGGCCGCCAACATGGGTGTTGTTGCTCCTGCAAAAGGATTCCTCGAAGGTTTGCGCGCAGAGTGTGATCGCGTAGGAGCACTCTTGGTGTTTGACGAAGTGATTACTGGGTTCCGTTTAGGAACCGGTGGTGCGCAGGCCAAGTTTGACGTTCGCCCAGACCTCACTTGCTTCGGCAAAGTCATCGGTGGCGGGTTGCCCATTGGTGCTGTCGGCGGACGTCGTGACATCATGGAAAATCTCACTCCATTAGGCAGCGTGTTTCATGCAGGAACACTCGCTGGTAATCCGTTGGCAACAGCTGCTGGTCTTGCTGCATTGAATGAACTCAATGCAGATGTGTATATGGAGCTCCTGGCTCGTGCGCGTTCCTTGTCAGCACTCCTCCGAGATGCATGTTCCTCAGTTGGTATTCGCGCTCAGTTCCCCGTTGTTGGGACTTTGGTCGGTATGCACTTCGGAGATGCATTGACAGATGCGCCAACGAATTTTGATGAAGCGAAAACAACTGATGAAAAATTGTTCGCAAAGTTCTTCCATGCACTGTTAAGTGGTGGAGTCGCAATTGCACCTGGCGCGTATGAGGCTCTCTTTGTCGGTCTCGCACACACAGACGTAGTCATGAATGAACTCGCAGATCGCGTTGCATCTGCACTAAAGGGATTCACACTTTGAACCGACGTATTCCGCTTGCTATTACTGCAGGGCTTGCTGTTCTCTTCTTCGGTAACGGCATTTATGCTTCGCTCAATAACAACCCGGTCTCAGTTGCCACTGATCTTCGACACAAGATAGATCTTGTAGCGAGTGTGAACACAGTGACTGCAGATGTGAACTGGAAGCAAGACGGTGTCACAAGCGGTGCAGTTGCGCAACTATCACTTGATGACACGCGCGTACTTACCATTCCCGAAGGAACACTGGTGGACGACTATGACCTCATGGGGAAGTGCGAAGACTTCACGACCCCTAATGCTTGTGTCTTGCTCGCTGACATGTTGGGTGACGCAGTTGTATGGTTCGCGCTCGTTCCAGCCGACAAAGTTTCAGGAATGCAAACACTGACATTGCCTGGTCTTGTTGACATGCAATCAAATGGCGATGAAGGAATTCTGCGTAACGGCTGGATCGTGAAGTTGGCGACACCTGTGAAGCGCATCTGCGAGAAAACTGATACCACGTCATTACGCGATTTCATTACGCAGTTTCCTCACGATGCAAGTTCGTCCATCGTGAACCTCACCACTGACAATGTCGTGTCAGTGACCTGCAAGTAAAAAAGCTCGACGCGCAATCGCGCGATGAACTACTTCTTTGAAGTGCCGAGGCGTGGCTCTGTGCCGACTGCAATCGGCTTTGGATCCAACATGGAGAAATCTGTCTCAATGGTGTCAAAGCTTGTGCTTCCGGATTCAAGAGCTTGATAGATCTCAGACTCTGGTGAGCACCATGTTTCGTATTCAGCAGCCCACTCTTCGCTCTTCGGATCTGCACCAGCAAGGTCGTAACGAATGTGGCACACAACAGCAAGAATCTGTGCTTCATTCAAACCGCCACCGGCTTTCTCACCTTGCTGTGGCATGGCGTTGCCGTTATAGCCAAGGGGCTTATGGGCACCACCTTCACGGTTTGGGTCACCATAAGTAGCGAGTCCGGCAGCGTCAAACTGCTGGCTGCCTGTGTACACGAAGTTCAACATGTCTTCGATGTGAGGGAAGGTTTTCATCGCATTGCCTTCATTCAAAACTTGTCCTGCACCACCGGCACCTTTGGCACCATGACACCCTGCACAACTTGAATAGACAGCAGTTCCGATTGAGGTAGGGCCCTCTACAACTTTTTCTGAGGGGGAGATGGCCACGAGGTAAATCAATGCCCACAAAGGAAGTAAGGCGAGTGCGGACATTGCCCAGAACGGAATCTTGCGACGATTTTTTGCAGCAGTGACATACGCAGGGTCTGGAATAACTGCTTTTGGCGCTGGAGCGGCATTTTTCTTTGCTGGCGCAGCTGCAGCCGGGGTCGCTGAAGCAGCAACGGCCGGGCTGGCATCGCCAGTGGACTCGCCAGAAGCAGCCGCACGGCGTGCCTTGGAACGATTCAGAAGGTGCTCGGGGATCTCGGTCACTGCACTTACCTCTCGGAAGACCTGCTCAGGTGCCTTGAGTG
>JBILBZ010000037.1:0-11473 GCA_044353425.1 Ilumatobacteraceae bacterium
GTTTAGTGGGTCACTTTGATCCTGCACGAGTTCTGAACGAGGGGTACGACCCATCTGTATTTGTTGATGGCCCGTTGGTCTCTGCAATGCGTGATGGTTCTTTGTTGTACGTCGAGGAAATCAATCGCATTCCCGAAGAAACTCTCAACGTTCTCATCACTGTGATGAGCGAAGCTGAATTGAATGTTCCACGGTTGGGTCGCATCGCTGCTGCGCCTGGCTTCCGCTTGGTTGCCGCGATGAACCCATTCGATGCAGTTGGTACTGCACGGATTTCTGGTGCGGTCTATGACCGTGTCTGTCGTGTAGCAATGTCGTATCAGTCCGCCGAAGAGGAGCAAGCAATTGTTCGTCGCAACACCGAAGGATCCTCGGTGACCGACAAATGGTTGTCTCAAGCTGTGGAAGTTGTGCGTCGTACTCGCAACCATCCTGATCTGCGTGTGGGCTCATCTGTTCGTGGTGCCGTTGACTTTGCAAAAGTGGCGGTTTCATTGGCTGAATTGCGCGAATCCACTGTTGACCAACCGAGTGTGGGCGTTGATGCTGCGCTGGTTGCATTGTCGGGACGCGTACGTGTGCGCGAAGGTGGCGTTCGTACGTCTGAAGAAATCGTGACGGAGATCTGGCAAGACGTCTTTGGGCGTGTTGAAGGAGAACCTGGCGAGGGAAAAGCTGGAGCCCCGATGAACCGGGGCACGACCTCCCTCTAACCAAGGAAGGCGAAGCAGCTGATCAAGCAGTTGCGGATGCAGGGAAGCGAACGACATCGCGGCGTGATTTGTCGCGCAATGAGAACTTTGAGCAGATCTCTCCCGAAGTAGGGGAACTTGATGAGTATGCCGTTGATGAAGCAATGCAAAACAGTCCCGACGAAATGTTGGGATTACTCGCAGACCTCACGGGCGCTACTGACCCAAAGTTGCGCGAGTTGGCAAAGCGTCTCGCCGGCAGATTGATGCTTGACCTTGGTGCGCGCGGACGTGCTCGACCACGCGGCATCGGCAAGATGGTGGAACAGGCGTACAGCCCAGAGGCTGGCGACATCGACATCGATGCAAGTCTCGAAGCCATTAGTGAATCGAGACGCGGACATGCGATCGACCCTGACCGCTTACGAGTGCGCGGTTGGCGCAAGCCGGGCACTGCTTTTTGTTTGCTATTAGATCGCAGTGGGTCAATGGGTGGTCAACCGTTGGCCACAAATGCCGTTGCAACTGCCTCGATTGCAAGTCGTAACCCAGAGGATTACAGCGTCATTGCTTTTGGCAAGGATGTCGTCGTGACAAAGAGTCAAGACGTACCGAAATCAAGTGAGCGTGTGATCAATGATGTACTCACCTTGCGCGGACATGGCACAACTGATCTAGCTGGCGCTTTGTTGGCAGCCCGTCAGCAGCTCTCTCGGTCGCGTGCGGGTCGCCGCATCACAATCCTTTTGTCGGACTGCCGCGCCACCGTCGAAGGCGATGCAGAGATGGCCGCACACGGGATGGAAGAACTCATTGTCATTGCACCGCGAGACGATCACGATGAAGCGCGTGCGTTTGCTAACAGAGTTGGTGCACGCTTGGCTCTTGTCGGTGGGCCAAGCGAGATCCCGGAAGTCATCGCATTTGCATTAGAAGCAAGTGCGTAGGCACCTCATTTACTGACGAATCAGTATTGGCAGGTTGGGTCATTCGGAGGAACAACTCCGCGTGTGTCTTGGTCGATGATCACTCTAGGGACAGTCGTTGTTGTCGAAGTTGTCGTCCTGTTGTTGCCGGAACCACTACCTGTCCTGGGGAGTGATGTTGATGCCATGGCGGCAAGAGTTGTTGTGGTTGTCGTGGCAAGAGTCGTCGTTGAAGCACCCTTGATGGTGCTGCTAAGGCTCGCCTTACCTTGAAAGACGGCCAGAATCTTCTTTGAGGTGCTGCTCTCAAGGTCAGGGAGAATCACCGCAGCTTGGTCGATGATGGTGCCTGTGCCAGGCATCGTGTAGCTACCCATCGTCTCTGTATCGAAGTTTTTCATTGCTTCACCCAACTGCAAGACAGTAAGCGGAGTGAGCTTGTCGTCGGTGATGATGTTCTTAAGAGCAGCGTTCATGATGCCAGTCGCAACGCGGGGATTTTTCTGTGCTTTGTCAAGAGCCTTACGAATAACTCGCTTCATGAAGTCTTGCTGGCGTGAAATGCGGCCGTAGTCAGACGTGCCGTCGGTACGCCATGTTCGCGTGGCAGGGTCGAACCATGTGTAATGGCGAGAGCGCATATAGGCCAATGCATGGTCGCCTTGAAAGGTGTAACACACACGTGCACGAAGAACTTTGAAGCCAGTGCGCTTATCGCGAGCTTTGTATTGGAAAGGAACTCGAACACCGCCGACAGCGTCGACGATTCCAGCGAAAGCACAGAAGTCAATATTGATGTAATGGTCGATACTGATACCGAAGTTTTCTTTCAACGTTCGAATCAGGCGATTGGGATCGTTCTTGTTGAAGTTTGCGTTGATTCGGTTACTACGCGTTGAACCGGCCTGCTTGACCCACATATCGCGTGGGAATGAAAGAATCGCTGCTTGATTGTCGATGGGGTTGACGCGTACAACCATGAGAGAGTCAGATCGACTGCCGTAAGTACTGCGCTTTCCAAACCCACCGTAGAACGGTGAGTCCTTACTGATGCACGCATTGTTGTCAGAGCCGGTGATGAGGAAATTCTTCGCCGTGCGGTCACCTTCAGGAAGATTGAGATTTCCGTCAGAGTTGTTTGTGGGATCGATGGCGACAACCTGACGATTGCCAAGTTTCCAGTTTGCGTACAACAAACCAGAGCCCGCAAGAATCGTGACCACAGCCAAGGTGATGTTGAAGAATACGAAAACACGCTGTTTCCCGCTGTGGCGAGATTTTTTCGTGGTGTTTTTCATGCGTATGTAACCGTAGTTCTCAGGGTGGCTCGTGGGTCGTCGTTGTCGAGGAGTCTTGGCTATTCCGCAGGTGGCGCAAGGGTTACGACAACAGAGATTTCAGAGACATCTGCGATTGTGCTGGTCCAGTTGGCGACAGAGCCAGCATTCGCAATGTCTTCCCAGCCATCAGAAATAGCTTTTGTCGCGGCATCAGATGCAGTGATTTCTGCTGTCTCAACAATGGCTCGCTGACTGACTTTCGCTTCTGTCTTGGCACGGCGAATGAGTGCCAAAGTTCCACAGACCGCATCAATGAATGCGTCATCTGCATCGGTGGAAAGACCTGCGATGAGTTCTTCTGAGACTGGCCACGTCGCTTGGTGGATCGATCCGGTCTGCCACCAACTCCACACTTCCTCGGTGGCGAATGGGAGAATCGGTGCGAAGAGTCGCTGCAGTGTTGACAATGCTCGGCGCAATGCTGCACGTGCTGAGGCAGCTCCTTCAGTGTTGCCACTTTCGCCATATGCGCGCGTCTTGACAAGTTCGACGTAGTCGTCACAAAACCACCAGAAGAAGGTTTCTGTGCGTTCAAGAACTCGCGCGTAGTCGTAATTCTCAAATGCAGTAGTGCATTCGTCAACAACCGCAGCAAGACGACGCAACATGGCGGCATCAATGTGATGCGAAGGGTTGATTGTTTCATCAGCGTCACCAAAGCCAAGAACAAACTTGGTTACGTTCAACAACTTTGTAGCAAGCTTGCGACCAACTTTCATTTGGTCTTCACTAAATGCGGTGTCGATGCCAGGGCGAGCACCTGCAGCCCAGTAGCGAACAGCATCGCTGCCGTACTTCTCAAAAAGATCTATCGGAGTGACAACGTTGCCCTTCGATTTCGACATCTTCTTGCGATCAGGATCGAGAATCCATCCAGACATTGCGGCGTTGCTCCATGGAGCCATGCCGTGTTCGAAGTGTGAACGCACCATGGTGGAGAACAACCACGTACGAATGATGTCGTGAGCTTGCGGGCGAACATCAAACGGGTACACACGTGAGAAAAGGTCTGCATCGTCTTCCCACTTCGCAGCAATTTGTGGTGTGAGTGATGAGGTCGCCCACGTGTCCATGACATCGGGATCACCGATGAAGCCGCCAGCGACGCCACGTTGCTCGGCGGTAAATCCAACTGGAACGTCGGTGCTGGGGTCAATCGGCAATGCTGATTCTTCAGGAACCATTGGGTTGTCATGCACGATTTCGCCCTGGGCATCAAGCGGGTACCACACAGGAACAGGTACGCCGAAGTAGCGCTGACGGCTCACAAGCCAGTCACCGTTAAGGCCTTCGACCCAGTTGGAATAGCGATGACGCATGTGGTCGGGGTGCCATGTGAGCCCTGCACCACGAGCTAACAACTCGTCACGCAATGCAACATCACGACCACCGTTGCGGATGTACCACTGACGGCTTGTCACAATCTCAAGAGGACGGTCACCCTTTTCGTAGAACTTCACAGGATGAGTGATGGCACGAGGTTCGCCGACCATCTCTCCGCTTTCCATCAGCATCGTGGCGATTGCAGTTTGTGCTTGCTTCGCAGACTTGCCAACAAGTGATGCGTAGTTCTCGAGACCGCTTGCATCAGTAAGTCCCTGAGGTGCGTCGGCAACAATGCGACCATCGCGGGCGATGATGGGGCGCATTTGTAATTGCAGTTCTCGCCACCAAATCACGTCGGTGAGATCACCGAATGTGCAACACATTGCGATACCAGTGCCCTTATCGGGTTGAGCGAGTGGATGCGCCAGAACAGGAACTTCCACATTAAACAATGGAGAACGCACTGTCTTTCCGAAGTAGGGGATGTAGCGCTCATCTTCCGGATGCGCGATGAGTGCAACGCATGCAGGAAGAAGCTCGGGGCGTGTGGTGTCAATCAGAATGTCACCAGAACCATCTGACTTGTGAAACTTCACGGTGTGATATGCCCCTGGGCGTTCACGGTCTTCTAGTTCTGCCTGTGCAACTGCAGTTTTGAAATCAACATCCCAGAGGGTGGGGGCTTCTTGTGTGTATGCCTCACCGCGCTTCAGGTTGCGAAGGAACGCGCGCTGACTTGTACGACGAGAACGCTCATCAATCGTTGTGTAGAGAAGTGACCAATCAACGGAGAGTCCTAGTTGACGGAAGAGATCTTCGAAAACCTTTTCGTCTTCAGCGGTGAGTTCTTCGCATAACTCGATGAAGTTCGGGCGTGAGACAGGGACTGGTTTGTGATCCTTGGGTGGGTCACCACGGAATGGTGGTTGCAGATTGGGAACGTAAGGAACCGAAGCGTCGCACGACACTCCGTAATAGTTCTGAACGCGACGCTCAGTGGGCAGGCCGTTGTCGTCCCAACCCATGGGATAGAAAACGCTCTTACCGCGCATGCGCCAGTACCGAGCGACAGTGTCGGTATGGGTATACGAAAACACGTGACCCATGTGCAAAGAGCCGCTGACCGTGGGGGGAGGGGTGTCGATTGCAAAGACATTCGAGCGCTCGGCGGAGCGATTGAAGGAATATGTGCCCTGCGACTCCCAAGAAGTGACCCATTTGGGTTCGATGTCGTCAAGGGAGGGCTTCTCAGGGACAGTGGACATAGGTCTTAAATCGTAGGCTTGTCAGAGTGCTGAACCTCTACGACACCGCCACCAAGAGCGTGAAACCTCTCGCCCTGCGAGAGCCAGGCAAGGTCAGCATCTATCTCTGCGGCCCCACGGTGTACGGGCCGCCCCACCTAGGCCATGGCCGGGCCACCTTGGTCTACGACATCTTGCGCCGGTACCTCTCTTATACGGGTCTTCAGGTCCGCCTGGTCTCGAACATCACCGATATTGACGACAAGATCATCGACCGTGCCCAGCGCGAGGGTCGTCCGTGGAACGAGATCACCGATAAGTGCGAGAACGTGTGGTTCGAGGCCATGGGCAAGTTGGGTGTTCAGCGCCCCGATGATGTTCCTCACGCCACCGAATACGTGCAGCAGATGGTGGACATGATTGCCACGTTGATTGGTCGCGATGCCGCGTACGTCACCGATGATGGCGTATACCTCAGTATCGCGGCAGTACCCGACTACGGCCTGCTCGCTCATCAGAGTGTTGATGACATGTTGAGCGGCGGCGGGGACCGTGATGTGTTTGGTGCTGGTAACAAGAAGCATCCTGCTGACTTTGCATTGTGGAAGTTCACAAAGCCTGGGGAACCAGCGTGGCCATCACCGTGGGGCGAGGGTCGTCCGGGTTGGCACAGTGAATGCGTTGTGATGAGTCTTGAACTACTGGGTGAAGGTTTTGATCTTCACTGTGGTGGTGCAGACCTTCGTTTCCCGCATCATGAAAATGAACGTGCACAAGCTGTCGCACTTGGCAAGACATTTGCCAACCATTGGATGCACAACGGATTCGTTGTGGACCTCGAAGGCGAAAAGATGTCGAAGAGTCTCGGCAACGTGATGAATCTTCTTGATCTTCTCGAGAAGTATGACGCACGTGCGTATCGCATGTTGTTGTTGCAGACTCACTATCGCTCGCCAGTTCGTGTTGGTGAAGACAACATTGATTCGTGTGTTGCAGCGCTCGCAGGTCTTGATTCGTTCGCTGCTCGCACTGCTTCGTATGAAGGTGGTGTTGCTGACCGTGACATTGTTGCAATGTTCCGCGCATCGATGGATAACGATCTTGATACTCCCTCAGCGATGGCCTTGGTGTTTGACACAGTGCGCCGTGCAAACATCGCAACCGATTCAGGCAAAGATGCTGCTGTTCCAGCAATGCGCGCAGCAGTCATTGAAGTGCTTGAGTCGCTTGGGCTCTCTTTGTCATCAGGCGATGACACCGATGCCGACATTCTTGCGAAGGGTCGTGCACTTGATGAAGCTCGTGCTGCAAAGGACTTTGCAACAGCAGATGCAATTCGAAATGAATTGCAAGCAGCGGGTTATCTCGTGGAAACCTTCAAGGAAGGCACGCGCATTCGTCGTGGCTAAGCGTGTACGCACTCCAATGCCTGCGGGCTATTGGATCATCTGGACAACGGTTGCTCTTGACCTTGTGGGCTTCGGCATCATCGTGCCCATCTTGGGTCACTATGCAGAAGAGTTTGGAGCAAATGGTTTCCAGGTCGGTCTCATGTTTGCGACGTTCTCGGTTGCACAGATGATTTTTGCGCCGATTCTTGGCCGTGTTTCAGATCGCATCGGCCGAAAGCCGGTCATTATTTTTTCACTTGTCGGCACTGCAGTGGGCAGCGTGGTGACGGGCGCAGCCGGCGCGCTGTGGGTTCTTTTCCTTGGCCGTGCGATTGATGGCGCCTCGGGTGCCAGCGTGGCAGTTGCGCAAGGTGCAGTAGCAGATATTGCCCCGCCAGATCAGCGCGCAAAACTGATGGGCATGATGGGTGCCGCTTTCGGTGTCGGCTTTGTTGTGGGGCCAGCCTTAGGTGGCCTTGCCGCATTGGGCGGACCACATGTGCCGTTCTACGTGGCAGGTGCGATTGCTGGTGTCAATGCGATTGTCGCAATCTTCCGTCTTCCTGAAACCAAGCCAGCCACAACTCATGTTCGAGTCAAAGTCGAACGTCGGGGTGCACTGTCGCCAGCACTTCGTCGCTTTGCGATTGTCGGATTCTTGTCGTCTCTAGGTTTCGCCGGCTTCGAAGCAACCTTCTCGCTATGGGGCAAAGAGAACGTGAATTTTGGTTTTACTAGTGGCACAGCATCATTGGTTTTTGTATTTGTCGGCATCACATTGGTTGCTGTGCAAGGTGGACTCATTGGTCCACTCACTGCACAGTTGGGATCACGGAAGTTGCTGCGTGTTGGACTGTCGTTAGTCGCTGTTGGTCTCTTGCTGTTGAGTGTTGCAGCATCGTGGGTTGTACTGCTCACCGCGTTGTTGTTGCTCTCGGTTGGCCAAGGCTTTGCGAGTCCATCCGGCAGTTCATTGGTGGCAGAACTTGCACCAGTAGAACGTCGTGGCGAGGCATTGGGGTATCAGCAGAGCACTGCAGCATTTGGTCGTGTCGCAGGCCCGGTACTGGCTGGTGTGCTGTTTGATCAAATCGGAATCAGCACACCATTTGCGGTGAGTGGTGTTCTGATGGTCGCTGCAATGGCTGCTGTGTGGAGCGTGACTCGTCCCACCCTGGTCGCAGCCGAGTAATCAGCGCAGCCAGTTGACCTCCACTGCGGTGGGTAAAGCCTGGGTTCCATGTGAAATATGCCGAACACACTCCACTACTTGTGCTGTTGGCAATACCCGCTAGTAACTTTGAGCCATGGCTGAATTTTCCCTCCACCTCAACGATGACCAATTGCAAATCAAAGACTGGGTGCACCAGTTTGCAAAAGATGTGATTCGCCCCAATGCAATTGAGTGGGATGAGCGCGAAGAGTTCCCATGGCCGATTGTGCAAGAGGCAGCAAAGATCGGTATGTACGGCTGGGAATTCTTGATGAACAACATGTCAGACCCCACTGGTCTGACAATGCCCGTAACCATCGAAGAGATGTTCTGGGGCGATGCCGGAATCGGTATGGCCATCATGGGTTCCGGTTTGGCAGCTGCAGGTATTGCGGGTAACGGCACACCAGAGCAAGTAGCGGAATGGGTGCCACAGTGTTACGGCGATGCAAATGATGTGAAGCTCGGTGCGTTCTGCGTGTCTGAACCAGATGCCGGCTCAGACGTCTCATCACTTCGCACACGTGCCGTGTATGACGAAGCAAAAGATGAATGGGTATTGAACGGCACGAAGGCTTGGATCACCAACGGTGGCATTGCAAACGTGCACGTTGTGGTGGCAGCAGTTGATCCTGCACTCAAGGGTCGTGGTCAGGCGTCCTTCATCATTCCTCCCAACACAAAGGGTTGCAGCCAAGGTCAGAAGTATTTGAAGCACGGCATTCGTGCATCGCATACCTCAGAAGTGGTGTTGGACGATGTTCGCATTCCAGGTCATTGCTTGTTGGGCGGCAAGGAAAAGCTTGATGCCAAGCTCGCGCGCGCTCGCGACATCGGCAAGACCGGCGAAGCACAGCCAGCAATGAAGACGTTTGAATCCACTCGTCCTGCAGTGGGTGCACAAGCTCTTGGTGTTGCACGTGCTGCATACGAAATCGCATTGGACTATGCCAAGGAGCGCACCGCGTTTGGTAAGCCCATCATCATGAACCAAGCAATTGCGTTCAAGTTGGCAAACATGGCAACACAAATTGATGCATCACGTTTGCTCATTTGGCGCGCATCTTGGTTGGGTCGCAATGGCGGCTTCAAGAATGCTGAAGGTTCAATGTCGAAGTACTACGCATCAGAAACTGCAGTGCGCGTGACTGAAGAAGCAATTCAGATTCTCGGTGGCTATGGCTACACACGTGAGTACCACGTGGAGCGCATGCACCGCGACGCCAAGATTCACACCATCTTCGAGGGCACCTCAGAGATTCAGCAGTTGGTGATTGCTCGTGCAATCTCCGGCATGCGCGTCGAATAACAATTTTCTTAACTCGAAATAAACCTCCGAGTTATCTGACTCGCAGTCTTATGGTGATAATCCTCGTAGTTGACGAGGTCTTACCAGTCATCGTCAGTACGCAGTTACCTCTTGTCTTCCTGGCATAGATTGTTTTTTTCGTGGAGCTGAGACGGCATCCACCTGTCACCGCGTAACGCACGGTTCCGGCGGGGCGCGAACTGTAAGCGGTTACAGCGCGTGACTTCCCGCGAGTGATTGTGCCAACAACAGTGCGCCGAACTGTCTTGCTGCTCCCATAACTGGGTGTGGGCTCGGTTGTGGTGGACGTTGGACAAACTCCGCTTGCAGTGTCGGCCAGAGTGAACTTGTAGGTATTTTCGAAATACGCACCTTTTGAATCTGTTATTCGGTATCGCACGGAATAATTTCTCTTTAACCCATCTAGATTCGCGGCCGCAGTGACAATGGTGCTGCTACCAGATCTTGTCAGTACAAACAGGGCGTTATCCGTGTCTCCATCGCCGCTAACAAGGCTGAGGGTCGTGCTGTCTCCTTCGGCGTCTCTTACGGTAGGTCCGCCGATGAAGTCTCCTTTCTCCGCACATTTATCGGTCCGATAGCCAAATGTTCCAAAATCGAATGGCGCAGAATTAGCGGGGACGATAGTGACTGAATATGTGTATGACGAGGTAGAACCTCCAGTCGCACCAGTGATTCTGACCGTGTAAGTCTGGTCGGCAGTTACCTGCAATGGCGCCGACTCAAACCCAGTCGGAATAAACACGATGCTTCCCTGTGCTCTATGTTCATAGGAGACTGGTATTGGTCCCAAAGGCCCCGTCACAGTCACTGTTGCATTCGTGAAGTTTGACTTCACTCCAGCACTATTCCCATAGTCGACAAGGCTCCACCGCGGATAGACCAGGTCATCAGGCACGTAACCAGGAGGTGGCCACGCCACAAACCCGTCACGTGGGGTTTGTGATGGATTCCACACATAATCGAATACGTGCAGTGCATTCGACTTGTAGTGAGTCATACCATCGGCGATGTCGCCGGACGTGATCGAGTTAAGACCTGTATGTAGCAACCACCATCTGTGACCCGCCGCTGCGTTATTTGCACCGGGATCGTGCACGTAGCCGTTCATTGCGTTTGCCCCATTGACACCAAGGTATAAATTGCTGCTGCTGGTCGAGTCGAAGCCGGATTGCGTCCAGCACTTGGCCGTTTGTGCAGGAACATGGCTTAAGCTTCCCTCTGCTGCACTGATTAATGCACCGGCTTGTTGTTGAGCGTTCAGTGCAGCGTTGTACGTGACATCGGGAACTCCCGCCATTCGGCGCAACCAGTTCGTACGTTGCAGAATGCTCTGTTGGTATGCCACAGATGTGGTGCCGCCATTGCATGTGCCCACGTTGCCTGTCCATTCAATTGGTGGTTCAACCCTATTGAATTCTGCCTCGTACGCGGCGATAACTGCAGCCCTGTCATTTATGTTGATAGCAGCACTGGTCGACGAAGGTAAAGCAATCACGGGGGATACTGAAACAAAGCTTGTGAGGCTGACAGTCCCAATCAACAATGTGATAGTGCCGAACCTGTTCATCGTCTACACCTTAAAGGACGATTTCCCAGTATGGAATAGGTAGAACGTTATGGGCACATCAGAGATCCAGCAGTTGGTGATTGCTCGTGCAATCTCCGGCCTGCGCATCGAATAATTCGGCATACAGTAGGGACATGCCTACGTCGAGCTCCATTCGCCAGCGAATTTTGGATCTAGCGGTTGCTGCCATTGATGATGGCGGGGAAGCAGCAGTTCGTGTTAACGATCTGGCTGCTGAAGCAGGCGTTACTGTTCCTACGTTGTATCGACACTTCGGTAGTCGTGATGGATTAGTTGAAGCTGCACAAACGCACCGTTTTCGCACTACCCAGTTCATTGACTCTTCTGTGTTGGCGTCGTCGCTTGCAAAGTGCAAAAGCCAGGATGATTTGCGAAAGGCTCTTCGAAAAGAGTTGATGACGCACTTTGATACAGACCGAT
>JBILBZ010000038.1:0-11472 GCA_044353425.1 Ilumatobacteraceae bacterium
TGATTGTGACTGCGATTCGACTTTTCCTTCCGCTTGATTCGGGAGTGCGCGAGGTCCTAAGCCTCGGCTCAATCGTTGCCTTGGTTGCAATCGGTGTTGCGACAGGCATCTTGGCTGGCCTTCTCGGAGTCGGTGGCGGCATTGTGATGGTGCCAGCCATGATGATGCTGTTGCAGATGCCTTCAGCATTCGCGAAGGGCACCTCGGTCGCTGTGATCATCCCCACCTCCATCATGGGAACCTGGCGTAATCGCACCAAGAAGAACGTTGACCTCAAAGCCGCCGGCATTGTTGGCCTTGGCGGCATTCTCTCCGCATTCATTGGTGGATGGATCTCCACCAAGATGTCCGACACCGTCTCAAATCTTCTTTTTGCAACCCTTCTGGCAGTAGTGGCCATCCGCCTAATTCTTCAGGTGCGAAAAGAGGACAAAGCTGGGGTAGTCCAGCACTAACGCAATGGAGTAGAACTTCTCCATGGGTAAATCACGTCTCGAAGGCAAAGTAGCTCTTATCACGGGCGGTGCCCGTGGAATGGGCGCGTCGGAAGCACAACTCTTCATCGATGAAGGCGCAAAAGTTGTCATTACAGACATTCTCGATGAAGTGGGTGCAGAGACTGCCAAGCGTCTTTCTCCAGACGGATCGCAGTGCATCTTCGTGCATCACGATGTGACGAGCGAAGCTGATTGGAAGCTCGTTCTTGATGCATCGGTGAAAGCGTTTGGGCAGATCGACGTCTTGGTGAACAACGCAGGCATCTTTGAGCGTGGATCAATTCTTGATACTGAACTGTCCTCGTTTGAACGCACGATGGACATAAATGTCACTGGTGTGTTCCTCGGCATGAAGACAGTCGCACCACACATGGTGCATCGCCAGAAGGG
This sequence comes from Ilumatobacteraceae bacterium, assembly GCA_044353425.1. Classification (GTDB taxonomy): domain Bacteria; phylum Actinomycetota; class Acidimicrobiia; order Acidimicrobiales; family Ilumatobacteraceae; genus UBA2093. The sequence continues at coordinate 888 of JBILBZ010000038.1, forward strand.
CAGCATCATCAATATCTCATCTGTTGCGGGCCTTGATGGAACGCCGGGCTTCGTTGCATATGGCGCAAGTAAGTGGGCAGTTCGCGGAATGACAAAAGGCGTTGCGAAAGAACTCGCGCCGTTTGGTGTTCGTGTGAACTCCATCCACCCAGGAATTATTGACACTCCTATGTTGCAAACATTTGAACAAGCTGGTGAAGGTGTGCGTGAATTAGTCCGTACACGTATTCCTCTCGGATATGAAGCAGAACCAATTCATGTTGCTCGTATGGCGCTCTATCTCGGTAGTGATGACAGTTCGTATTCCACTGGCTCTGAGTTCATCGTCGACGGTGGCTGGTCAGCGTGAGCATTCTTGGTACACGTGTTGTTCGCGTAGAGGATCCACGTTTCCTCAAGGGCGAAGGTACGTACATTGCGAACTTGGAAATGCCTGGTGCAGTGCATCTCACATTCGTTCGTTCATCAATTGCGCATGCACAGTTGCTCAGCATTGATGCCGATGAAGCACGTTCAATGCCTGGTGTTTTGCATGTGTGGACAGCTGAAGACATCAATCTGAATCCAGCGCCACCTGCAAACCCAATGATGAATGCGGGTATCACATTCCCGTATGTCGCCAAAGACACTGTCCGTTTCGTCGGCGACATCGTTGCAGTTGTTGTCAGCACCGACAAGACCCTTGGTATTGACGCCGCTGAAACAGTGATTGTTGATTACGAGCCACTTCCTGTCGTGCTCGACATGGATGAATCTTTCAAGGGTGATGTGTTGTTGCATCCAGAGGCGGGAAGCAACATTGTTCTCACCTTTGCAGCACGTGAAGACGGCGACATATTTGCGGACTGCGAAGTAGTTGTTGAACTCACTATTGAGAATCAACGTGTTGCGCCTGCACCGATGGAAGTGCGTTCATGCGCATCCCAATGGGATGGCACTCGACTCACGCAGTGGGCATGCAGCCAGGGTGCACATGGCGCCCGTGATGGTCTTGCCGACACTCTTGGTCTTGAGAAAGAACGAGTACGCGTTATCACGCCCGATGTTGGTGGTGGATTCGGCGCAAAGTCTGGTGTGTACGCAGAAGAAATCATTGTCGGCTGGGCCGCATTGAAGTTAGGTGTTCCTGTTCGTTGGACAGAAAGCCGCACCGAGAACATGTTGTCAATGGGTCATGGTCGTGCACAACGCCAACGCACCCGTATGGGCGGCACCAAAGATGGTCGCATCACTGCATACCGTCTCGACCTGCTGCAAGATGCCGGCGCATATGCAAAAGCTGGTGCGGTGTTGCCATACATGACTCGTCTCATGGCTGGTGGCGTATACGACATTGCAAAGGTGCAGTTCGAATCGCATTCAGTGGTGACGAATACAACTCCCACTGTTGCGTATCGCGGGGCAGGTCGTCCAGAAGCGACTGCTGCGATTGAGCGCACCATTGATGAGTTCGCACGCGTTTGCGGAGTTGATCCTGCTGAGATTCGTCGTCGGAACTATCTGCAACCGTCTGCCTTCCCACTTGTCACTTCGATGGGCGCAAAGTACGACTCTGGTGAATATGAAGCTGCTCTTGATAAGGCATTAGAAGCCGCTGGGTATGCAGATCTTCGTGCAGAGCAGGCTCGTCGACGCGCCTCGGGTGATCCATTGCAGATCGGTATCGGTCTTGCGTCCTATGTCGAAACAACGAACCCCATGGGTTCTGGCGATTACGGCTCTGTCGAGATCAAGGCCGATGGCGGTGCGATCATTCGCACTGGGTCTTCGTCTCATGGCCAAGGTCACCACACGGCATGGGCCATGTTGGTGTCTGACGCAACTGGTATTCCATTCGATCGCATTGAGTTTCATTTCGGTGATACCGACGATGTTGTACGCGGTGGCGGTACCGGTGGTTCACGTTCATTGCAGGTGGGTGGAAGCGCCGTCAAACTTGCAACAGATGCAGTGTTAGAAAAAGCTCGTCAGCGTGCAGCGGATCTTTTGGAAGCAGCGGTTGAAGACATTGTGATTGACACTGTTCGCGGAGCATTCCATGTTGCTGGTTCGCCAGCACCGGCTCGTACATGGGCTGAACTCATGGTTGGTCTCGATGCACCGTTGGAAGCCGAAGTTGACTACGTGCCAGAAGGTGCAACCTTCCCATTCGGTTCACACGTCTGTGTTGTTGAAGTTGACATCGAAACAGGAATGGTGGGCGTGATGCGCCACATCGCGTGTGACGATGCAGGCACGATCATCAACCCACTCATTGTTGATGGCCAAGTGCACGGCGGTATTGCTCAAGGCGTTGCGCAAGCATTGTTGGAAACAGTCGCGTATGACGAAGATGGCAATCCGATTACATCGAACCTTGCCGACTACGGGTTCATTTCTGCTGCAGAATTGCCCAGCTTTGAACGAGTCTCAATGGAAACACCAACGCCTCGTAACCCGCTGGGTGCAAAGGGCATTGGTGAAGCAGGAACGATTGGTGCAACACCAGCCGTACACAATGCGGTGATTGATGCAGTCAGTCATCTCGGTGTCACCCACATCGACATGCCCTGCACATCCATCAATGTGTGGAATGCGATTCAAGCTGCGCGTTAAGACTGCAATGAAGCTTTGACGTGATCAATGAGGTCTGGCCACGTCGCTCGTAGCCCAGGATGTAAATCAAAACCTGCCACTTCTTCAAGGGGTACCCAACGTAAATCTGCTGATTCTGCATTGGCTTCGTATGCGCCAACATCAGAGGCTGCATGTGCAATCACGGTGTCATAACGCCAGTTCCCGTGGTCATCTGAGTAGATGGCTTTGAAGGTGAGATCTTCGGGATCAATTCCCGTTTCTTCCCAGGCTTCTCGAGCTGCCGCCATCACAGGATCTTCATGTGAATCAAGAGCGCCACCAGGTAACGCCCAAGTGCCACCACCATGTGTCCAGCCAGCGCGCAGCTGTAACAAGACAGATGTCGGGTTCAAGTCAGTTCGTACCAGTAGTAGTCCTGCAGCGCCATGAAGGCCCCAATGACGCGAATGGCATCGATCGCACAAAACCCATCCGTTGCCATCGCTAGTTGCCATCCCTTGATGTTGGCACAAACGTTTTTGTTACAGCGACTTCTCCAGTCGTGTCAAAAACCTTTTCACTGCTGATGCGCTCTCACGACGCCACATGTTCACGGGGGTGTCTGATGGCGAGGACTCAATTGATTGCAGTACTGGGGTCAACGCATCTCGTTGTCGCTGTAGGAAGGTATCTGCCGGGAGACCAGCCCGTTCGCGCAACATGATTTTGACAACGAGTTCCGTACGAACATCGCGCAGATGAGCAACTGGTTGGTCTAGCCACTTTTGTGCATGTGACTTGCCTCTTGCGGTAGGGGAGATGACGACTTTGTCTGCGCCCCCGCCATCTTTGGGGAGAGCACGCTTCACCAGACCGTCTGCTTCCAGAATGTCAATTGCTCGGTACACCAGCTGTCGCGACAATGTCCATGCTCGGCCGATTTCTCCGGCAGGAGCGAGTTCTTCATGGAGAGCCCATCCATGTCGTGGCTGTTGAACAATCAGAGTCAGAACAACATCTCGTGCAAGTTGAGCATCCTGCTTAGCCATGGGGCCAAAACTAGCAGCGATTGGGAAGTAGTCACATTTTGACTACCATGAGGAAGATGAGACCGCTTCCTGCCTGCGTCGTTGCTGTTGTCGCGATGTCTCTCACTGGATGTGGCGGAGCTTCTAGTGATTCAGCAGATAACTGCACTCTCCAAGTGTTTGCTGCCAGCTCTCTATCCTCAGCATTGACTGAGATGACCGAGGACTTACGCAGCGAATCAGGATGTGACGTGACTTTCAAATTTGGTTCGTCCGGAAGCCTTGCTGCTTCTATAGACGCAGGGGCGACTCCTGATGTTTTCTTTTCGTCGGGAACACGTTCTGTGAGTTCCGCCGGGCTGGATGTCGGTAGTGCACGCGCCTTGGTCGAGAGTCGTCTTGCAGTGATTACAAGAATGGGAAGCGAAGCTGCGAAGGCAGTGAAAACAGTTGATGATCTTCTCGCGAAGAATTGGAAGCTCGGACTCTGTGCCGCCACAGCACCATGTGGGGAATTAGCAGATGCTGTACTGCTCAATGCATCGAATATCTACGGTGAAGATTCTGGCTTCAGCCGAGAATCACTGGCAGACACCGAGGCAATCAACGCGTCTGATCTTTTGACAAAAGTCGAGATGGGCGAGCTTGATGTTGTCCTTGGGTATGCAAGTTCATGTTCGAGTAGCTCAGACCTTGTGTGCAACGTGATTCCAGATGAAGAGAATGGGCGACAACTAGGTGAGAAGACCACGTACTTCCTGACACCGCTGGGTGACTCAGCAAGTGTCACGAGATTGCTTAGTTATATGAATTCATTGAAGTTCACACAACGTCTCGTGGCCGATTTTGGATTCGAAGAACTCACACAGTGATGAAGCACACTGCAAAGAGCCTGTCGGTAGTAGCTGTTGTCTCGGTCGCTGTTATCGGCGTTCCCATCGTTGGTCTCTTTGTGCGTGTTCCGTGGACCCGAATGGTGGAGTTGTGGTCAAATGACACCGCATCACAAGCGCTCTTCATCACTCTGCAAACATCGATCATTGCAACGACCTTGTGCATCGTGTTGGGGGTTCCTCTGGCCTGGGCAATGTCGAACATGTCCCCACGCGTGCGCACTTTCACACGCGCGATTGTCACCGTGCCTGTTGTTCTTCCGCCAGTGGTGGGGGGCATTGCGCTGTTGTCGGCATTGGGAAGAAAAGGTGTTTTCGGAAGTCTTCTTTCATCAATCGGTATCTCGTTGCCGTTCACACAAACTGCTGTTGTCTTGTCGCAGTTATTCGTCGCAATGCCATTTCTTGTGTTGGCAGTAGAAGGTCAATTTCGAACAATGGATCGTGGTGTGATTGATGCAGCACGTGTGATGGGGTTTGGGCCGTTGCGAACATTTACCCATGTCGTACTTCCGATGACGAAGGGTTCGGTCATCGCTGGTGCGATTCTTGCGTGGGCTCGTGCTGTCGGTGAGTTCGGTGCATCAATCACGTTCGCAGGAAGCTTGAGAGGCAAAACACAGACACTTCCGATGGCTGTGTATGAATTACTGGAGCGCGATTGGGAATTGGCAATGGGCCTGTCGGTTGTGATGATTCTCTTTGCAGTTGCGGTGATTTTCGGGTTGCGCTCTCAGTTGCTGAATTCAGGTACCGCATGAGTTTGCTGATTGACGGACGTATTCAGAGGGGAGAGTGTTCCTTTGAATTGCGAGAGGAAATGTTCCCCGGAGAAGTTGTCGCAGTTGTTGGTCTGAACGGATCAGGCAAAAGCACTCTTCTGTCTGTTGTATCCGGGCTGTTACGACTTGCCGATGGATCCATGAGTCTTGACGGACGTTGTCTGGATTCATCTGTTGACGATGTGTACGTTCAGCCCGAAGATCGCAACATCGGAATGATGTTTCAATCCCTGCATCTAGTGAGCCAGATGACAGCCATCGACAATGTCGCATTGGCACTGCGGGCAAGAGGCTCTTCACGACATGATGCGCGCCTGGTTGCTCAGCAACACCTTGATGCAGTTGGCGCAGCTCATCTCGCACAACGCAGATCGTCAGAGTTATCTGGTGGGGAAGCTCAGCGCATCGCGTTGGCACGTGCCATTGCCACTCGCCCGTCAGTATTGCTCCTGGATGAACCCTTGTCGGCAATTGATGCCGCCTCAAAAGAGCCTTTACGCGAGGTCTTGGCAGCAGTTCTGAAGGAGTTCGAGGGAATCACTCTCTTGGTCACCCATGACCTCGAGGATGTTGAATCCTTGGCTTCACGCAGCATCCGACTCGGGGTATAAACCATTCGGCTCAGGGGAGAAGTAGAAAAATTCATCTACCTGTTCACCTTCCGTTCACCTTCTCGTTTATTGGGGTACAGGTACTACTGAAAGTCTTTCCCAGTGCAAACCTTGGACACCCCCACCGAGCCACGGGAAATCAAGACGTATTACACAAAAGTTGACCGCGTCTTCCGTGGCTTCGTTGCGTCATGTGCGCTTTTCTCTCTTGTCGTTCTCATCATGATTGCAGCGTTCTTGCTGTACCGAGGCTTCGAAATCTTCGCTGACTTTGGCTTCAGTTTCATCACGACTTCAAAGTGGGATATCGGAAATCCTGAGGACCCCACAACTGCGGTTCTAGGCATAGGTGCAATGCTGGTGGGCTCTGTTGTGACTGCGATTATTGCAATTCTTGTTGCGATCCCATTTGCAATCGCATCTGCACTTTTTATTGAGTTCTATGCGCCGCGTTTTCTTCGCACGATCCTCACTTCAGTGCTTGACCTGGTGGCAGCTATCCCCTCCGTCATCTTTGGCATCTGGGGTTACGTAGTTCTTCTGCCGCTCGTGGAGGATTGGTCGGGCACGTTGTACAAGTACCTCAACTGGTTCCCCATCTTCGATGTGCAAACACCAATCTTTGGTCGCTCGCCGTTGTTGGCGGGCTTGCTGTTGGCAATCATGATCTTGCCCATCGTTACTTCAGTGGCGCGCGAGGTATACGGACAAGCTCCGCGCGATCTCATTGATGCTTCCTATGCACTCGGTGGAACAAAATGGGCCGGAATTCGCACAGTCGTTCTTCCTTTCGGAAAGAGTGGTCTTGTTGGCGGTGCGATGTTGGGTCTTGGTCGAGCAATGGGAGAAACCGTCGCGGTGTATCTCACGCTCAATCTTGTCTTTGATACGAATTTCCAGATTCTTGCGTCAGCCGGCGGCAACGTGGCGTCTTTGATTGCCAACAAGTTTGGCGAAGCAACGGCATATGAATTGAAAGCCCTCATGGCTGCCGGCCTCGTGCTGTTCCTTGTTACTTTGATGGTCAACTTCTTTGCCACAGTCATCGTGAATCGTTCAAGGAAAATCGTATGACCACCTATGAAGTAAACACAGTGGTGCCAGAACCTCGGCGTCCGTGGGATCACTCCCGAAGCACACTTCTTCGTGTCGCCGTACTGGTGGCATTGTCCGGAATCTTTGGCTGGTTGCTCAATACCCTCACGGGGCTCAGTGGATTCCTCGGATGGTACGTCGGTCTTGCATTCGCCATGCCTGTTGTCGCTTTTGTTGGTTCGGTGCGTCATGGCTGGAATTTGGCGTCTGATCGTGTTGCATCAGCGGTTATCACAGTTGCATTTGCTGCTGTCACGATTCCATGGGTGTCGATTTTCGTCACGGTGTACCAAAAGGGCTCAAAGGCATTTCACGCGAAGTACCTCACCGACGACATGCGCATTACTCCCAGCAGTGATCTCATTCAGTACGGCGGTGTTGCACACGCAATCATCGGAACACTGATCATGGTCCTGATCGCTTCAGCGATTGCGGTTCCTCTCGGCATTCTTGCGGCGGTGTATGTCGTCGAAATTAAGGGCCGTTTTGCCAAGTTGGTGAGGTTCCTAACACAGGCAATGAGTGGCGTTCCGTCGATTGTTGCTGGTCTCTTTATTTACGCCACGGTTGTGGTGTTTTTTGGTGGATTCAGCGCATGGGCAGGGTCTCTTGCACTCGTCATCTTGATGCTTCCTACGGTGGCCCGAACATCAGAAGAAATTTTGAAGATTGTCCCCGAAGACCTCCGCACTGCCAGTTATGCACTTGGCGCAACACAGGCACGAACGACTTTCCGTGTAGTTCTTCCTACCATTGCCTCTGGTCTTGTCACTGCAGCAGTGCTGGGAATCGCCCGCGTGGTTGGTGAAACCGCACCACTCATTCTGACCGCCTCTTACTTCGTCGCAAAGAGCACAAGTTTGAATGAACCGATGGCAAGTTTGCCCATCTACATTTTCTCAAGCCTCGGCCTTGGGGACGAGAACGCAACAACACGTGCGTGGGGTGGCTCCCTCGTACTTCTCGGTGTTGTTTTCATTCTTTTTGCAATCGCTCGCACCATCAGTACACGTCTCGCTCGAAAGTGAACCATCCCATGGAGAACAACATGAATAACGAAACAACAGCGTCTGAAGTCATCAGTCCTCTTGCTTCTGTCGATACCAATAGCGTCGATGATCGCACACAACGCAATGCTGAGAACCTCGAAGTGTCTCGTCGTGGGGGTCTTGAAACTGTTGGTGTACATGCCTGGTTCAACAAGCACCACGCGTTGGCTGATGTTTCTTTGCATTTCCCCGAAAACACAGTGACTGGCCTTATCGGACCATCCGGTTGCGGTAAGTCCACTTTTCTTCGTTTGCTGAACCGTATGCATGAGTTCATTCCAAAGGCAGCAATGGCAGGCGAAGTGCTTTTCGAAGGTGAAGACATTTATGCACCGGGAGTTAACCCCATTGAGATTCGTCGTCGCATCGGCATGGTGTTTCAGAAAGCCAACCCATTTCCTGCAATGAACATTGGGGAAAATGTGGTTGCGGGTCTCAAGTTGGCACGCGTGAAGACCGACGATAAGGATGCTCTTGTGGAAGAGTGCCTCACTCGCGCCGGTTTGTGGAACGAAGTGAAAGATCGTTTGAAGGCTCCAGGTGGGTCCTTGTCTGGTGGTCAGCAGCAGCGTTTGTGTATCGCACGTGCCCTTGCCCTGAAACCAGAAGTTCTCCTTCTTGATGAACCGTGTTCTGCCCTCGACCCAGGTTCCACACTGCGCGTGGAAGAGACCATCGTTCAGCTTTCTGAAACGATGACAATCGTGATGGTGACGCACAACATGCAGCAAGCTGCTCGCGTGAGCGACTACTGCGCCTTCTTCTTGTCAGATGGTGGTCCTGGCCGCCTTGTAGAAGCTGACCTCACCACAAACATTTTCTCGAACCCATCAGATCAGCGCACTGCTGACTACGTGCAGGGCCGCTTCGGCTGATTTTTCGTTTACCGATTGTTCACCTAATCATCTTGAACCGTTCAGCGGTTAGAAGGGTTGGGGACAAGTAGAAAACGTAAGTTCTCACTGGGAAGAAAACCCAGAAGGAGACACCCAATGAAACTTCGTCGTAAGTTCGCCACTGTTGCAGTTCTCGCAGCAGTCGCAAGTATGGCACCAGTGACTTCAGTGAACGCTGGAACGTCACTCGGTGGAGGCGGCGCAAGCTTCCTCGCCAACATGATGGACATCTGTGCTGCTCAGTACAACCGCAACACAGTGTTTAATACGGACTCTGACACCGTCACATATGCATCAGTAGGTTCAAGCACTGGTCGATCAGGCTTCGCAAATGGTACGTATAAGTTCGGTGGCTCAGAGTCTGCGTATACCTCTGGTGCACCAGCAGGTCTTGTGTATGTTCCACTCGTAGGTGGCGCAATCGCAATTGGTTACCGCGTTGATGGAATGTCTCCTGCGAATGCTCAAGTACGCCTCACTGGCGAGATTGTGGCAAAGATTTTTGCTGGCCAGATCACAAACTGGAACAACCCAGCAATCGCTGCAGCAAATAAGAAGACATCGGTTGCGAAGAAGTTGACAGCCACAAAAGATGGTGTCACAGCATCCGTTGCCAAGGTTGGAACCAAGGTCAAATTCACCGTGAAGATGAATGCGGCTTCTCGTGCAAAGTACAAGAACGCAAAAGTTGTGATCACTCGTACAGCACTTGGTGGCTCGCCAAAGGTCGTGTTGTCAGCCAAGCCATCAGCAACGCTTACTCGCTCCATCAACTTTGCAAAGAACACTGTGTACACAGTGAAGGCCGGTAGGACAACAATTGGCGTGCTCGCAACGGAGAAGGTGCAAGACGGGGTAACCATTTCGTTCCCGAATTTGCCGATCCGCGTTGTGCATCGCAGCGATGGCTCCGGTACGACCAACAACTTTGCGAACTTCTTGAACAAGTCGTTCCCATCGATCTGGACCAAGCCAACAAGCGACACATTTGCAACAGCATTCCCTGGTTCAATTCCAACTGACGGTACTTTCCAGTCAGCTCGCGGTAACGAGGGTCTCGCAAACTACGTCCGCGACAACAACGGTGCCATCACATATGCAGAATTGTCATTCCTTGAAGAGCGTGGCGTGAAGGCTGCAGCAGTGCAGAACCCTGGCAAGCGTTTTGTGGCTCCGTCTCCTGTCAGCTCGGCTGTATGGTTCGAAGCAGCAGAAGTAGCAGCAAATGGTCTTGTGACACAGAACTTTGCTAACACCGCAGCAGATGCATACCCCATCAATGCCATCTCTTATGGATTGTCCTCAACTGCAGTCTCTGCAGATAACGCAGCAGTCAAGAAGTTCTTCAGCTACTTCTTGACCCAGTGTGCGCCAAAGAATGCAACTGGTGTGGGCTACACAGCACTCCAGGGAGCAATCAAGGATAAGGCCGTTGCTCAGGTCGCCAGGATCAGTGCCGGCTGATAACAACTAGTACGAAAGGGCTCGGTGCTTCGGCACCGGGCCCTTTTGGCATTCTCCGGTGAAGTGCCCGTAGTAGTTTGGCGTTGTGAGCGAGACCCGGACAGATACCCAAAACGCATGGCTTTCTCCCGATGAACTGGCCATGGTTCGCCAACAGATTCCCCTGGTATACGTCGACGCTGTTCCGGTGCGCACAGACCCTGATGGTCGT